>JAGPMN010000037.1 GCA_018052825.1 Methanothrix sp. | reverse complement strand
GCTATCGAAGAATAACCGAAAAAGATGGTTAATCAAGGAAATTTGGCGTCTGAAGAGCGGAAAAATGGTTGAATCGTTGGCCGAGCCGTATATCTGATAGGAGACCTGAAGTTATTAGGAATCCTCCACCGGATGTGGTATCATCGGAACGTACTCCATTGAGACGGAAAACCTGACCAAGAGATTTGTGCTGAACAGGGGGCTTTTGGATCTGATGAGATATCCTGGAAAAAGGGACATAATAACTACTCTGGACGGCGTGAACCTCAAGGTCCGGGAGGGCGAAGTCCTGGGCCTGCTGGGGCCCAACGGGGCAGGCAAGTCCACATTGATAAAGATCCTCTGCACCCTCATACTGCCCACTGAAGGAAACGCCTATGTAGGCGGCTTTGATGTAGTGAAGGAGGGACAGAAGGCCAGGACCTGCATTGGCTTCATCACCACGGATGAGAGAAGCTTCTACTGGAGGCTCTCTGGAAGAGAGAACCTGCAGTTCTTTGCCGCTCTGCATAATTTGCCCAGATCAATTGCCAGGGCAAGGGTGGAGGAGCTGCTGGATGTGGTCCGCCTCAAGAACCGTGCAGACGAGCCCTTCCTCAATTACTCTGCGGGGATGAAGCAGCGCATGGCCATCGCCCGGGGTCTATTGAACGATCCGGACGTCCTTTTCATGGACGAGCCGACGAGAAGCCTAGACCCCGGCGCAGCCATGAGCCTCAGGGACTTCATTAAGGAGCATATCGTTGAGCAGAGGGGTAAGACGGTCTTCATATCCACCCATCAACTGGACGAGACGGAGCGGCTCTGCGATAGCGTGGCCATACTGGATAAGGGCCAGATCAAGGCTCATGCCATCCCGGCTGAGCTAAAGGGCCAGGATCTCTGCCGAGTGCAGTTTATGCGATGTCTTCACCTTTTACACCGGCAAGAACCTTGCTAGGGACGACAGCCATTCCTCCCCATTCTCCGCCACACCATTCTCCATGTGCCGGCAGGGCGGAAGGAGGAGGGGGATGGGCATGAAGAAGAGGGGGCTTTGATGTTCTTTGAAAAGACATTCTGGTTTATCAAGAGGGGCTACCTTTTGCAGATGAGCTACAGGTTCGATTTCTTCCTGAAAATGTTCTTCATGCTCTTCAACATACTGACCTATTACTTCATAGCCAGGATGATTGGCGGCGCGGCTGCCGCATATCTTGAGCCCTATGGTGGGGATTACTTCTCATTCGTGCTCATAAGTACGGCCTTCTCCGGCTATCTCATGATCTCCCTGAGAAGCTTCTCGGAGAGCGTGCGCGACGAGCAGATGATGGGCACCTTAGAGGTCATGCTGGTCGCACCCACCGCCACAACCAGCATCATAGCCCTCTCTTCCCTCTGGAGCTTTATCTTCGCCTCCTTCCGCGTCCTCCTCTATCTGCTCATAGGCATACTGCTGGGGGTGAACATGACTGCCGCCAATGTTGGAGGGGCGCTTATCATACTGATTCTCACCATAATATGCTTCAGCAGCATAGGCATACTATCGGCCAGCTTCATCATGGTATTCAAAAGGGGAAATCCCATCAATATGTTGCTCATGGGCACGTCCGAGCTATTCGGAGGTGTGCTCTTCCCCATCGAGGTATTCCCGGAGTGGCTGCAAAGCATATCCCGCATCCTGCCCATCACCTACTCCGTAAATGGTATGAGGCATGCCCTTCTGCAGGGATATTCTCTGGAAGAGCTGGCTCCAGATATACTGACGCTAGCCTTTTTCTCCATAGCCCTGTTGCCCTTCAGCCTGCTGATCTTCAAGCAGGCGGTGAGGAAGGTAAAGGCGGATGGAGGATTGGTTCAGTATTAAATAATTTAGAGTTTAAGTATTACTTATTTGGTTTTTATAACAAAAAATCTTAAATACTATACTGTAATTAATACGAAAAACGCACGGATTCTGATAGTTATGACATCAAAGCCCAGAAATCCAGGTATCAAATGAATTGGAGGAAGATAAATGCATAAAGATAGTTTGCGGAATAGATCAATGATAATATTATTAATATGCTCTTTCTTTTTATTGAGCCATGCGGCCCTGGCCACCTACCCAAAGACCGTCACTGACACCCAAGGCAGAGAGATCACCCTGGATAAGCCTCTGGAAAGGATAATCACCAGATCACCGGATGAGGCCAGGGTCGTCATCGCCCTTGGCTATGGAGATAAGCTGATCGCCGGAGAGCAGGCCACCAAGTCCTGCCTCTGCCCAATGACCTTCGACAACACCACGGAAGGATGCAACGAGTGCTATGAGAGCATCATCGACGGCCGCATGCCCGACCTTCCCGAGATCAGCACCAGATACGACATTTACTTTGAAGAGATCGCCAAGCTCAAGCCGGATATAATCTTCTGCGGAAGCCTGAAGGATGCCGAGGCCTTTGAGGAGAAGATCGGCTGCCCGGTGGTTGTTTTAGGCGGACAGGGATGGAACTTCGGTGACGATGGCTACTATAACAGCATCCGCGTTGCCGGCCAAGCCCTGGATGCCGAAGACAAGGCCGAAGAGCTGATCTCCTTTGCGAAGGGCAAGGTGGACATGATAAAATCGGTAACGGCTAAAATAGATCCCGATGATCGTCCCACGGCGTACTTCGCCTCCCGCGGCGCAGGAGCCGGATTTTATGATCCCAAAGAGGGCAGGGACTTCACCCGCACCGAGCCAAAATACGATCCCCTGACCATAGCCGGCGGAGTAAACGTCGCCTCTGAGATCCAGGGCTCGACTGTCAATGTTGCATTGGAGCAGATCATCGCCTGGAACCCCGACTTCATATTCATATCCAACAGCGATGCCGGAAACAATACAGCCCTGGAATTCATCAGGAACAGCCCTGAGCTGTCCTCGGTTGATGCCATCAAGAAAGGAAATGTCTACAATTGCTTCTATCCACACTGCAGGGGAACGCCTCCAGACAGAAACCTCCTGAACATGATGTATATGGCCAAGCTGTTTTATCCTGAGCAGTTCAAGGACCTGGATCTGGAAAAGGAGGGCAATGAGATATTCAAGGCTTTCTTAGGAGTGGACGGCGTCTTCACCGAGTATGCCGACTACCTCGTCTGGCCCAGAGAGTACCTTGATAGCCTGAAGTAGGTGGATGCGTCAATGACAGGAATCATCAACTGGGATGAGCTGTGGAAGGCCACCCATTCGGGCAGCTTTCATCACCACGGCAAAGACCTGGCGGCCTACTGGGACAGCAGGGCCAGGCAGTTCAACAAACGGGTCATCAAGCACAGAGAGAGGGCGGAGGGCCAGATTGCCGAAATGGGGCTTTTCCCTCATGAGACGGTCCTCGACGTGGGAGCTGGCACGGGACGGCTGGCCCTTCCCATGGCCCGGAGGGCTAAAAGCGTGACCGCTCTGGATCAATCGGAGGGAATGCTGGCCTGCTTGCGCGAGAACATGGCCGCAGAGGGGATCAAAAACATCCGCTGCATAAAGAGACGCTGGGAGGACCTGTCTTTAGAGGAGATGGAGCCGCATGATGTGGTTGTCTCCTCCAATTCTTTAGGGGTCTACGATTTAAGGGAGGGCCTGATGAAGATTGACTCCCTGACCAAACGGGCGGCTTACATCTTCACCTTTACCGACGATAAGAGGGATGACGGCTTTCGGGACTTCTTGAGAAGAGGAGATACGAGCGGGAAAAGGCCGGCATGGGAGCCCGCCGGTCCGGCCGGCTATCTGGTGATATACAACCTGCTCGCTGACATGGGCATCTATGCCGATATCAAGATCATGGACTGGCAGCACGACGAGCACTACACCGAATTCGATGAAGCTGTAGATGAATGGAGAAAGGTGCATGACGTGCCTTCTGAAAATGAGCCTGAGCTGCGAAAGTTTCTTTCCGAAAGGCTTGTCGGGGATGAGACGGGCTGGATGTTGTGCCGACAGCACAGACAGGCCATGATCTCCTGGCAGAAGGCCCGGCCCCTTCCCGCCTAGGAGGAAAGATCAATGGTCTCCATTACACTTCTGGCCGGGTCGGCTCTTGTCGCCCTGCTTCTGGCCTCTTCTATCCAAGTGGTGAGGCAGTACGAAAGGGCGGTTATATTCCGTCTGGGAAAATTGAAGAAGGAAAGGGGTCCCGGCCTCTTTGCCCTTATACCCCTTATGGATAAGATGGTGCGGGTGGATATGAGGGTAAGGGAGCTGGATGTCCCCAAACAGACGGTGATCTCCAGCGACAATGTCACACTGGAGGTTGATGCCGTCATCTACTACAAGGTGATGGAGGCCTCCCGGGCTATCATCGAGGTGGAGGACTTCGAAGCTGCCACGCTTCTCCTCGCCCAGACCACTCTGCGAGACATTCTGGGCCAAAATGAGCTGGATACCGTTCTCTCAGATAGAGAAAACCTTAACCGTAGGATCAAGGAGATCCTGGATTCGACCACCGAGCCCTGGGGAATGCATGTGGTAATGGTGACGATGAGGGATGTCTCACTGCCGGAGAATATGCTCCGAGCCATTGCCAGACAGGCGGAGGCGGAACGGGAGAAGAGGGCTCGCATCATCCTGGCAGAGGGAGAGTATCAGGCCTCCAAGATGATGAACGAGGCAGCTGATATGTACGAGGACAAGCCCAGTGCCATCAAGCTGCGAGAGTTCCAGACGCTCACCGAGATCGCCAAGGAGAAGAACCTGATTGTGGTCTCAACCGGATCGGATGACGGGCACAAGAATTCGGACCTTCCACTTTTCATAGGTCTGGCCCGGGCGGCTGCTGGCAACAAATAAAGGGCAAGAGATGACAGGCTACAAATGACCAGCTTTCGCACATTATTCTTCCGGGGCAAGCCCGATGCCAGCTTTGCCCGGTCACGCAGGGCTGGTAGGAAGAGCAACCCGGAGATGGCCCATGAGAGGTTCAAGTTCATCAGGGTCTTCTTCGTGCTGGGCATAGCCAGCCTTCTCATCCTGCTCACCGGGATTATCATAACCCTAGGCCCACTCAATATATCGGTAGGCGATTCCTATGCCGCGCTGCTGGCCCACTTCTTCCCGGATCGCTTCACAGTGGATGCGCTTACATCCAGGGTGGTGTGGAACATCCGCTTTCCCCGCATCCTAGGCGGGATGATGGCCGGTTTCGGCCTGGGGATCTGCGGATGCGTGATGCAGGCGGTCCTCAAAAATCCTCTGGCAAGCCCCTTCACCCTTGGCATCACCGCCGGAGCGCAGTTCGGCATATCCATCGCCGCAGTTATCGGCTTTTCCATTCTGGGAGGCCCCTACATCATAATCGGCAATGCCTTCTTCTGTGCCCTTTTGTGCTCACTCTTCATCATCGGCCTGGCGGCCATCAAGGGAGCCACCTCTGAGAATCTGGTGCTCGCAGGCATCGCCGTGAACTACTTCTTCACAGCCATGAGTTCACTTCTCAAGTATTTCGCCAGCGATGAGCAGCTCCGCCTCATGACCAACTGGGGCATGGGAGATCTGGCCGCTTTTTCCTGGACCAACTCAAAGCTGCTGCTAATAATATTCATCATCTGCATCCCCCTGATCATGACCAAATGCTGGGACCTGAACATCATGACTGCTGGCGACGAGACCGCCAAGAGCATTGGCGTGAATGCCGAGATGACACGCATATTCATCATGGTGGTCAGCAGCCTTCTCGTTGCCACCATCGTCTGCTTCATGGGAACCATAGCCTTCGTGGGACTGGTAGCACCCCATATGGCCCGCATGGTCATAGGCGGAGATCATCGCTTCCTCATTCCCGCCTCAGGAGTGCTGGGGGCACTGGTTCTCATGTCAGCGGACGCTGTAGGAATGAATCTGATAGCACCTACCATCATCCCTACGGGAATCATGACATCCATTGTGGGTGTTCCCTTCTTCATGTATCTTATGATGAAGGGCAAGAGAGAGGAGTTTTGGACATGATGATCAAGCTGCAAGCCAGAGATATAGTATTCGGCTACAACAGCAATCCCATCCTGAATAATGTGAACTTTCAGATCGCCCCATCCAAGCTGGTCACCATTGTCGGACCGAACGGATCGGGAAAGTCGACATTGATCAAGTGCATAGATCGGATATTGGCACCGCAGGGGGGCAGCATTCTCATCGACCGGAAGGATGTGACAAAGATGAGCAGGATGGACCTGGCCAGGTATCTCTCTTATGTGCCGCAAAGCTCGGTGCGCATCTTTCCCACCAACGTATTCGATACCATTCTGATGGGCAGAAGGCCGCACATCGGCTGGATGGGAAGTGATAGAGACGAGCAGAAGGTCTGGGAGGTTCTCAGGCTTCTTGATATCGAAAGTTTAGCAATGAGCAATTTCTCGGAGCTCTCCGGAGGCCAGCAGCAGAAGGTGCTGATCGCCAGGGCGCTGGTTCAGGAGGCAGAGGTGATGCTCCTTGACGAGCCCACCAGCAACCTGGACATCTGGCATCAACTGGATGTCATGAACATAATCCGGGATGTGGTCAAGAAAAAAGAGATCACCGCCATCATGGCCCTGCATGACCTCAACCTCGCCTCCCACTACTCGGACCGCATCATCATGATGAAAAAAGGCAAGATCATAGCTGCGGGCGACCCTCAATCTGTGATTACCGAAGAGAACATAGCCTCTGTCTACAGAGTGGAGGCAGCAGTGAGAAGCCTCTGCGACCGGCCCATGATCATGCCATTGCGGCAAATTCGGGGGGGCAGCACGCAAAATTTGGCTTAGCAGCCTCACCAGCAGGCCGACCGGTTGCATGTGAATATAATCAAACATCTCACATGAGCTTCCATCAGCCGCCTCCGGCTCCGTCGGCATCCTCAGCAAACAGCCAGCGTCTGCGCCCGGATCTCCTCCATCTTCTCCCTTCCAGCCAGCACCTCGACGAGCTTGAGGGCGAACTCCAGGGCGGTTCCGGGGGCGCGGGAGGTTACCAGGTTCCTGTCCACCAC
Organism: Methanothrix sp.; assembly: GCA_018052825.1. Lineage (GTDB taxonomy): Archaea > Halobacteriota > Methanosarcinia > Methanotrichales > Methanotrichaceae > Methanothrix. The sequence goes on along the minus strand of JAGPMN010000037.1, from coordinate 13,896 downwards.
CACCCTCTCCTCGGAGAAGTCGGCGCAGGCCTGCACCTCGGCCCTTCCTGAGGGGCTGACTGTGGCCCTTCGCCCCTGCAGTACTCCAGCCTTGATGAGCACAGATGGGGCGGCGCATATCGCCGCGACGAGCTTTTCCGCCCGATCCATCTCCCGTGCCATGTTCAGGATGCGCTCGTCGTTTCCCAGGTTGATGAAGCCGGGGGCTCCGCCTGGCAGGACCAGGCCGTCGAAGTCCCGGAAGTCAATTTTGTTGAGGTCTGTATCGGGCTGCACCGTAATTTTATGAGAGCCTGTGACCATGCCGTCCTTAAGGCCGGCAGTGACCACCTCTATGCCCGCCCTACGCAAAATATCAATGACATTGACCGCCTCGATCTCCTCAAAGCCCTCTGCCAGGGGCACTAAAACTCTCACCATAATTCGCTTCCTCCTCTGCAATTAATTAGCCTGCATATCTTAAATCTATTACTATTACCGACCAGAATTGTTTAAATCAAAAAATTTTAATTTTCTAATTTTTATGAAAGTGGCTCAACAATCTTTATATAATCCCATGCAGGGCATTGGCCCGTATAAAAGGTGGACCCCTGTCATGGAATTGAAGCACTCACAAAATATATATTTAATGATGATGTACGTATATCTGAAGGCATATCACGAAGCCCTCCAGGACTTTGAGCTGGCGGTAAAGGACGCCAACTTCGTGGACATGGCTCTGATGTCTGTGCAGCAGAAATACAAGGAGAAGATAGAGCGCTTCGAAAGGGAGATGCCATAGAAGAGCCGCAATCTAGATCAGCCCGTCCGGACAATGTGGGGCCATGCTCTGCCTGCGCTGCGGACGTTGTTGTATTTATCTAGATATTTTTATAGTGAATCCTTCATCCATTCTACCTGACGGCAGCATCAATCCCGGTGAATCCGAAACCATGGTCTTCAAGCCCGCAGGGCAGATGTGCCCCCATCTGAGATTTACTGACATGCAAAATTATCAGGGCAGGGACAGATTGAATGCCAAAAGCGATGGCCCCTCACATTCACAGGCGGAAGGGCGCGCCATCTGCACCATCCACCACCTGCCCTGCTACCAGGATACTCCCTGCCACAGCTTCGATCAGATCGGACCGGAGGATGCGGTTTGCGTCATGGGCGGATACCTGAGGCTGCTCGATGAATCAATTCCTTAGAAGAAGCCCTTAACCTCTGCCGCCTGCCAGGCCCTCAGTAGCCATGAGATATCCAATGGCCCTCTCAGCCAGGGGATACCTTCGAACCAGGGCCTTGAACCTCTTGCCGTGATTGGCTTCCACTAGGTGAGCCAGCTCGTGCACAATTACATAGTCCTCAACCCACTGGGGAAGGCCGGCAAGCTTGCTGCTGATGAGGATGGTGCGACTGAGGCTGTTGCAGGAGCCCCGCCTCCGCTCCTGGTTGGAGGAGTACCTGATGCTGTTCCAGCTCAGGCTGCCCTGAAAGTACCGCCGGTTCAATATGCCCGCCCTCTCCTGAAGATGGGCGTCATCCCTGGGATATACCCGCTTCTCCAGCCGGGCGCGCAGCTTCTCTATGTGCCCCTGCAAAACGGCGTCGGATATGGAGGCAGGAGCCAGCACCTCCATCCGCCCGCCCACCATCCGGGCCTGGATGGTCTTTTTTCGCCGCGCTGACCTCTTAACCATTACCTCCAATGCCGGAACCTCCCATCTGCAAAAGGCTGTTGTCCTCAGAATATTAATAACTTTGGAGCTGCTGCCATATGGAAAGGCAAGGGTCAGCAGCAAGGCAGCCAATCCACGCAGATCTCACCAGGACTGCTGTTAGACCAGAGCTGAATGAACTTTTCGATGGAAAAGACCCCTGTGAGGTCCTCCACGCTTCTGCCTATGAGTGGATGGCGGCCGCGAGCTGTAATGGCCGGATCGTATGACTGCCATGAGATACGGGCGTTGCCGATGACATTGGAGTTGATGCTGGCCTGCAATGCCCCCGATGAGATGGCGGAAGAGGATTCCGGGTACGGCGATGAAGCGCCAGATGACGAAGAGGAGGAGGCACCTGTCCTGGCGGTGACTGCAGTCTCCCTTTCCAGATGCTCGAAATCTGTGTACTCCTCAGTCAGAGCAGCTCCGGCGTCATAATTTCTGACGGCCAGAACATCCTTTTCACCGGCATTGTTCATAGCAGCGGCAAAGCCAAAGGGCATCTCAGCCTGCGCCAGAGAGTGGGGCGAGGCGATCAGAGCAATTGTTAGGATTGCCATTGCCCCCTGAACTGATTTTAGATCTTCAAGACGGCTCTCATTCGTCCCCATCGATTGCATCCTCGATCTTATATCAGCCCAATTATAGCATACTGGTGGTGCTCTGGCTCGGGCTGCTGGTAGAGCCTGCTGATCCGCCGTCCATATCCTGCAGTGTATACTCTCTGTTCAGCCTGGCGGTCTCATAGGACATGTCTAGGGTGAGAGCTTTGTTAAAGCAGGTCAATGCATCCTGATATCTTCCCATCTCCCTCAACACCACTCCTTTGTTGTTCCATCCCGCGGGATCTTCAGGCTTTACCTCTGTGGCCTTATTGAAGCACTGCAGAGAGCTGTAGATATTGCCCTGATTGGCCAGAGCCATTCCCTTTCCAATCCAGGCATCGAAGTAATTGGGATCCATCTGCAGGATCTGGTCGTATATGACTATTGCCTCGTCATACCTCTTCTGCCCCTGGGATAGAGCTGTTGCCTTCAAATTGAGCGCTTCGAGATTTGCAGAATCAATAGATAGCGATTTATCAAAGCAGGAGATGGCCTCATCGATATCTCCCAGGTTGGCCAGGGCTTTTCCCCGGTTATTCCACAGCTCTGTGCTGTTCGGCTCCAGCTCCAGAGCCCTGTCATAGCTCAGGACGGCATTGTTGAAGTCGCCGGAAAGAAAATATCTATCTCCCTGGTCGGAGAAGTATTGGGCTGATGATGAGTTCTGGGCAGACAGGTTTTGGCCACTTATAGCCGGCATAGCAAGGGCTGCCAGCAAGGCAATAACGGTAACAGTAAGATTATGTCTCATGAGGCAGCCATCTTTTACAAGGAGGTAAATATCTCTACCCCTCCACGGCAGATGCACCATCCCGGGCACTTATACCCGTTTTCCCATCAGGCAGGCTCGACCCCCCCGTCTTCAATTCATCCATAAAATTGTTCCATCTCATGGCATCATCAACATTATGGCGGATGAGTTCCTCCCTTCCGCCAGGTCCATCAAATTCGCGACCGCTGCGCTTCATGGCACCCCTCCGATCCAGAAGAGAGCGAATTATGCCCGCTGCCACATCATGCAGCCTCACAGCCTCATCTGTCAATCGAAGATCACCACATCACCTGAATCCAGATGGTAGCGAGCGCCGACGATCATGACCTCGGCGCTCGGTACCTTCTAGAATAAAATAGGCTGAGTGGACTCGAGCTGACCGGCGATATTCATAACATTGCTTTCGATGGAGCTGTTCAGCACCAGGCTCTTCAGGTGGCCAGGAACACCGCCGCCCTGCACTGCAGCGCTGACTGCGCCGCAACTGTCATGCCCCAGTACCACAACTAAAGGTACGCCCAGATGCTCCACGGCGTACTAGATGCTGCCGATAGATGCGCCGCCCAGCACCTGCCCGGCTGTCCTGGCCGCGAATATGTCTCCGAGACGCCGATCGAAGATCGCCTCGGGGCAGTCCTGGAGTCCGAGCAGGCCACAATTACGGCAAAGGGGGTTCTGGCCTGCAAAAATCCCGGCACGGTGATCCAGAGACTGGTCGGGATGGCTGGAATCGCCGATATGTTTACCTACCATCAGGTCACCTTCTCCGCTATAGGTGATCTTATGTTTCCGGGACTAGGAGGACTGGGCGGAAGGGGCGGCATGAGCCCCAAAAAGATGAAGGGCATGCTCAAGAACATGGGCATCAACATCGATGAGCTGGAGAATGTCACAGAGGTCATCATACGCATGCAGGACAGGGAGATCGTTCTCAGCAATGCCTCTGTCGCTGTCATGGACGCCCACGGCCAGAGGAGCTATCAGATATCCGGTGACGCCTCAGAGCGGCCTCTCAGCGCAGGGGCAGGCGAGGTAGAGGCCCCAGTGGAGATCCCCGAGTCCGATGTGGATCTGGTGGCGGCCCAGACCGGTGTGCCTGCGGAGAAGGCCAGGGCGGCCTTAGAGGAGGCCAAAGGCGATCTAGCAGCGGCTATAATGAACCTGACGTCAAAGTGATACGCCTATTGATATTCGAAAATCTGCGGCCTGAACATGATCATAGACAATCCCGGCACTCTGCGCGATCCGGTTCACGGGGCGGTGCAGGTGGGCGACCTGGAATGGCTGCTCCTGGAGTCACAGCCCATGCAGCGGCTGCGTGGCATCAGGCAACTTGGGCTTGTGGAGGCGGTCTACCCCGGAGCCGGGCACACCAGGTTCGAGCACTCGGTCGGAACAATGCACATGGCCGGCAGGCTCGCTCTTCACCTGGGCCTCTCTGCAGAGGAGGCAGCAAAGGCCCGTCTGGCTGGGCTGCTGCACGACGTGGGCCACTCAGCCTTCTCCCACGCAGTGGAGGGCGTGCTGAGCCGAAACCCGGAAATCCAGCCCTGCCTTGACGGGCGCAGGGTCAGCAGGCACGAGCAGTTCACCCGCGCCATCATCGCCTCCCACCCCTTTGGCGAGAAGGCCCTGCTGGCCGCAGACGAGATGTTCGGCGGCGCAGAGAGGCTATTCTCAGAGGTTGCAGAGATCGCATCTGGAATGAGGCCCCCTCTGGGCCAGATCATCGTGGGAGACCTGGACGCAGACAGGATCGATTTCCTGCTGCGTGACTCGCACCATTGCGGCGTGGCCCTGGGACTCGTCGACGTGGACCAGATACTGCAGGCCCTGACGATCAAGGCCGGACACATCGTCCTGGCGGGAGAGGACGGCTACAGGGCGGAGATGTCCCGAACTGCTGCCGAGTCCATGCTCATAGCGCGGGCCCATCACTACAATGCCCTGATCTACCATCCAGCAGTGCAGTCCATGCGGGCCATGCTGCTCGCCGCCCTGGAGGGGGCCCTTCGCCTGATGGACGGGGAGGAGGCGAAGAGGAGCGTGACCCTGTTCTTCCTGGAGTTTACAGACCCCGATCTGATCAGATTCATATCCGAGAGGGGAGACGATGCCGCCCGAACCCTTCTGGCCCGCATAAAATCAGGGATGAGCTATCCTCTGGCTGTGAGGTTCGACCACAGCTCTCTGCCCCCGGAGACGCGCATGGCTCTCTCCACCATCTCCAGGCACGGGCGAATGAGAAATCTCTTCGAGGAAGCCCTCAGCAAAAGGTATGGATCGCTGGTGGACATCACCGTGGGAAGCGGCGTTCCCCGCTCCACTCGCACTCAGTCGGACGGATTTCTTTACGACGAGTCGGCACTGGCGGCGGGGCTGGTCAAGTCCCTCACCCGGCAGATAGCCATATCATTCTTCTCGGACGGCCATCCTGAGATATCCCTGTCAGAGGTTGCCGCCCAGGCGTTCAAGCTTCTATCGTTCATCCGGGCTGAGAGCTACCTGCCCATCGACGGCCTGCTCCTGCTCTTCTACTCCCTGCAGAGGATGCTCTCTGAGACATACGGCAATAAGATCCTCGTCCCAAGGATCAGGAACATCACATGGCTGTACCGCACTGTTGCCAGGCTCAAGGAGGCGGGTCCTGCGGGCTACTCAGGGCTGTTCGACTATGCCTTTCACGAGGACTATGGCTTTGTCTACAGCGAGAGGCTCTTTGAGGACATTCAGATACTTGTGGCCATGGGCATGATCTATCAGGACCAGAGGCACTATGAGAAGGCGGGGCGCTGGCTGCAGAGGTATGAGTACATGCTCACGGCTGAGGGCATGAAGTACGCAGAGAGCGTGGCGGTATCATACAAAAGGGAGGCGGAGTGGCTGGCAGGCCATCTGCGGCGGGAGAGGCACACCATTCCCTATGACCTGGTGAGCCTGTCGCTGCCCAGGTACAGGGGGGAGAGAGGGTGAACCTGAGGCTGATATGGAGATGAAGGGCATCGTAGCCCCTTGAATTCTCATCAAAATCTTTTAATCTTCTCTCGGTGGTAGCTGAATATGTGGACGCTCCCCAATCAAACCGCCCAAATGTGTGGTTTCGCTACAATAGCAAGAACTCCTACAGCATCGCCGCCCTCCTGCCCCTCATCGAGGAAGAGCCAGGTTTCGCCGAAGGGCCGAAGGACGGGATCATGCTCTACAGCTTTGCCACAGCCCAGGCGGAGGAGGTCTACGCAGAGGTGGACCGGGCCCGGGCAGGCGGGGCGGCTTCTGCCCTCTACATCGCAGGCGGCCCACATGCCTCGGCCCTGCCTGAGGAGGCCCTGCAGCACTTCGACTTTGTGGTCATCGGCGAGGGGGAGGAGACGCTCCCGGAGCTTCTCAAGGCCATCGAGAATGGCAGCGATCCCGCTGCAGTTCGGGGCATAGCCTTCAGGATGCAGGGGCAGTTTGTGATCACTGAGAAGAGGCCGCCAGTGGACCTGGACAGGTTTCCCCCCTTCAGCCGCATACTGGCTCCCCTGGAGATCTCACGCGGCTGCCCCTGGGGCTGCCTCTACTGCGCCACCCCCCGCCTCTTCGGAAGCTGCATGCGCCACCGGTCCATCCCGGTGATCGAGAGGTATTCCCGCCGCCACATGGACATCCGCTTCACCTCTCCAAACGCCCTGGCCTACGGCTCTGACGGCAGCAGGCCCCGGCTGGAGAAGGTGGAGGCGCTGCTCAGAGCACTCTCCTCACAGAAGAAGCCTATATACTTCGGCACATTCCCCTCAGAGGTGCGGCCGGATTTCGTGACTGAGGAGGCCCTGGAGATCATCACCAAATACTGCGCCAACAGGAGCCTCAGCCTGGGCGGCCAGTCTGGAAGCCCCGCGGTTCTGAGCGCCATAGGCCGGGGGCACGGCCGGGAGGAGATCGAAGCTGCCTGCGATCTATGCCGCGATTTCGGCCTGGTAGCTCAGGTCGACCTCATCTTCGGCCTGCCGATGGAGTCTGAGGAGGACCAGCTTCAGAGCCTGGACCTCGCGCGCTGGATCGCGGGGAGGGGCGGCAGGGTGCGGGCGCACATCTTCACACCACTTCCGGCAACCCCCCTCGCGGAGACGCTGCCGGCTCCACTCTCGGATCGGGTGCAGGCGTGCCTCGGAAGCCTGGCGCTGCAGGGCAGGCTGACAGGCTCCTGGCGGAGGGAGGGACCGCAATAGAATGTGATTAATCGCCGGAAAACGGGCCTGTTTCACATGTAAAACTGCTTGAACGGCTTTCTATATTCATCCTGAAGCTCGTATTTTATTGCTATCTTCTCTGGCAGGACCTCGATCTCTTTGACCGCCTGGGAGAACAGGAACCATATGAAGCCCCTATCCGGCAGCCTATACCTGTCCGGCAGGCTGGCTGTGAACTCCGAAGTAGCCAGGATGTAGGTTCTGAGAAGCTCGCTCCCTGAGGCGAAGAGGAATGGAAAGCTTACCTTCTCGACCTCCCGCTGGCAGGAGCCCTGCAGGCGGAGGCGCTCGGACAGAAACTGCAGGTAGTCGTCCTTGGTTATAACCAGCTCTTTGTATTCGCTCATGTGATCATCCTCGCTGCAAACTGATAGCAGAGGAGATGATAAAAGTATTGGATAATATCGGGCCTTCAAACCACCAGCTCTATGCCGTTCTGATCTCCGGCGAGAGCGATGTCTGGAAGCTGAGATCCGAAGTCGTTGATCATTTCGATAAGGCCTGAGAAGGCCTCGATCTCCATATCCAGCACCTCCACAGCCGCCAGGTAGATGCTTCTCTCAGAGACGACGGTCAGCTCATCCGGGCCCCGGAATACCAGCCTCCGTCTCCCGTCCCGGCGCAAAGCCCTGTAAATCTCTCTATCATGTGCCAGAACCATTCCCGGAATTATCACCCTGTCTTTGATATTGGCCAGTTTCAGGGCCTCAAAGTCCTCAATGGTGATCAGACTGCCGATCTCCTTCTTAGCCGCCACCACGTTCACATCGCCGCCCAGCTCCTGAAATATCGATGATAATAGGGGATAAGCGACGGAGCTCGTGATGATGGTCGCACTTCTTTCAATGGCAGGAAGCCTCGTCAGATGCCCTTTACGATGGGCCAGGGCAAATGGCGCTTTTGTTACCGGATCCCAGAGCGGCGTTCCTATGACCCTCATGCTGAAGTTCTCGGAGACCTCTGTTGCGATGCGGCGGATCTCCTGCACATCATACGGCACTATGCCCGGCATAACCGGGCCATTGCCGAAGATCAGGCCCTGCTCCCGGGAGTTGGCAAAAGACATGAGCATCAAGCCCTTGGCCCCCATCTCCTCAATGTCCCTGCAGGTCTTCTCCAGCTCGGCACCATCATTTATGCCCGGTATGAGGACGACCATGGCATAGACTTCGCACCTTTCGCATAAGACTTTGAAATTCCTGAGGACTGTCTCAGGATGGGCGTCATTTACGTAGCGGCGGCGCAGGATGGGATTGGTGGAGAATATGGAGAAGCTTATCCTGCTCACACCGGCATCGACGAGACGGTCTGCGTCATCATCTCCTGTAAAGCCCTTGCCGCTGGTATAGTCCAGGAAGACGGGAATACTGCCACCGCTCACCCTCTCGACCAACTCGGGAAGATTGGGATAGCAGCTCACGTCTCCGTTTCCCTTGATTATGATCATATCAGGTCTGCCGGAGGCGCTATTCTGCGATACTTCGAAGAGAAGCTGCTCCACGGGCTTGTATCCGGGTTCAATCTCCACAACCTGTCTGGTGCAGTAGTCGCAGCCCTTCTGGTAGGTTTTGCAGTGCCTGCACCCGGACGGCTCAATATTCTTTACGCCCTTAAAATAGCAGAACTCGCAAAAACCCATGCAGTCCAGACCGGGTCTCCCGCCAACATCCACAGTCATGTGCATAATTACTGATTTAAGATAGTAGTTATTAAGACTTATCTGAAGTAAAATTAATACAAATATTAATATCTTTAGAATATTTCTCTGGCCAGGCAAAGCTCATGCAGGCTCATCTGACCGGGGGCCGTCCTATCTGTGATGTAGCCGTAGGTCAGAGCCGATCCGTATAGGGGGGCTACTGCGCGAAGATGCCTGCCTGTGATCCCCATGGCGATCATGCAGAGGGGCATATCAGCATCCAGCAAGAACTGAAGAATTCTTAGATTGTCATGAAGGTTTTGTGGCGTCACGGCGATCTTGGCGATGGCCGCTCCAGCCCTTTTCATTCTGGAGAAGATCTCCTCCAGCATCTCCCGCTCAGGCATGCCCTGAAAGTCGTGATAGGATATTATTGCCGGCCTTTTTGCCCCGGCCAGAAAACAATCTCTTCCCGGAGCGAAAAGCTCGATGTCCACATAATCGCAGTATGGCTCCGCCCGGCGCAGAAGCTCTATCCTTTTTTCCTCGCTTCCATCATAGCCGCCCCCCTCTGACTTGATCCGGGCGGTGGCTATGATGGGCTGGGCGGGGCAGGACTCTCGAACCGACTGCAAAGCCCGGATTGGATCGCCCTCCTCGATCAAATCCAGGCGCAGCTCTATCATATCCGCCTCCTTGCCTGCCGCTGAAACGTCTTTATCCCAGTGCCTTCCAAGGACGGCGACGATCTGCGATCTGAAGCAAGTCATATCTTTATTCTATCTCTCAACAATGCTCTCCTCAATCTTCATTCCGAAGTGTCTGGCGCTCTTTTCCAGGTTTACCAGCACCTCATCTCCGGGCTTGAGGTCAGTTACAGGGCGGGGCTGGCCGTCAGCGCCGACGAGCTTGATAGTTTCGGCGTTCTGCAGCAGGGTGCTGATGTGCTGCCCATCCGCCTCGGCCTCGACCAGCATCATGGGCCTCTTTTCGATCTTTGACCTGCCAACTATGGCGCTTCGTGCCGTGCCGTCCTTGCCCACTATGGTGACCTCGTCCCCCGACTTCAGCTCTGATAGATAGCGGGTCTTATCACCGACCTTGATGTAGGCATGCACCGCCCCGGCGTTGACGCGGAAGGGGCGGGCTGCCACATATGGGCTGTCCTCTGACTCACTGTGCACCAGGAATAGCCCCCTCGCCTGCGAGCCGACCAGCATCCCCTCACCAAATGTCATCATGCTGGCAGTGTCCACGCAGACCCTGTCGCCCATGCCCACCGGCTTTACGGCTGTGACCCTCGCAGAAACAAGCTCTATCCTGCCCTTTTCGGCCTGGTCCACAGCCTCCATGAGCCTCTTGATCTCGGACGGGTCGGAGCTGTCCAGCAGCACACCGTCAGCCCCCTTCTCCAGAGTGGATATGGCAAGGCTGGCCTCCTCAGCAGTCCTGACGCCGCTGATGATCTTGACAGCCGCGCCCTGCAGCCCGGCGATCATATTCTCCAGTGGGATGACCTTCCAGTCAGTGCCTGTGACCAGAAGGTACTGCACAGCTCTGCCCATCTCCACTGCGAACTGCTCGTACTTTTTGCCGGCTATGATCACGTACGCAGCAGTGCTGCCTGAGATGCCCTCAGCCAGAGCCCTATCCTTGCTGGCTTCGCCTGAACCGGGTAAGGGAAGGGTGCCGTCCCCTTCGCCCCCCCTGCCGATGACCGTGATGTCCTCACTGCCCCTCTCGCTGCCGAAGCAGGCCACGGCGATCTTTCCCAGCTCCCGCACCCGGTCGATGTTCTCCCTGTCCACCAGCACGCAGTCGAAGCCGGACTCAAGTGCGGTGGTGATACTGGGCTTGACCTGCTCCCACGCTCCCTGTGCCATGAGCCACTTCTCTTTCATGAGCTAGCATTTGACATAATATTACAAATCTCTTTTGCCGTGAAGCTGCCGCCTAAATAAATTTATAACGGATGCAGGACAATGCCGTATCATGGACAATCGCCTGGTCTATAGCCCGCTAAGCATGCTTCTCATGCTCGTATTCGGATTTCTGCTTCTGGCAGTGATCGGACTTCTCTTTCTGGATCTGGCCAGAACAGCCTTCATCAGGATCGGCTTTTCATGGGGCCAGGCGCTATTTGTGCTGCTGGCATCTCTTCTCGGAAGCAATATCAACATCCCTGTAAAAAACCTCCAGTGCACAGTGCCCATCGTGCAGGATAGGTATGTGCGGGCCTTCGGCATAGCCTACAGGATACCTGTGCTGCGCAATGTGAGCTGCAGCACGCTTCTGGCCGTCAATGTGGGGGGAGCAGTGATTCCCACCATCATCTCCCTGGCCCTCATCTACCGCTTTCCCGTCTCCCTGCCCTATGTCCTGGCAGCTGTGGCCTTTGTGGCTCTTATAACCCACATGGTGGCAAGACCCGTGCGCGGCCTGGGCATAGTCACGCCCGCCCTGCTGCCGCCTGTGAGCGCTGCAATCGCCGCCCTGATTCTGGTCTACATATTCTCCGCCCCCCATGATGTCATCTTTCTGCTGGCATATGCCGGCGGGACTCTGGGCACACTGATCGGAGCAGATATCCTGAACCTGAACAGGATCAAAAACCTGGGAGCGCCTGTGGCCAGCATCGGTGGGGCGGGGACATTTGACGGCGTCTTTCTCTCCGGGCTGATTGCCGTGCTTCTGCTTTGAGCCAGTGCTCCTGCACTGAGCTTTATCTCAGGGGAAAAGGCCATTAACCATAGAATGCGCACTCTCCTGAGGAGACAGAGGATATGAGCTTGCGGGATTTTCTGGAGGATCTGGACGGCGCTGGAATGCTGAAGAAGGTGCATGACCCTGTATCGCCCATACTGGATGTCACTGCCCGCTCCTGGGGAACGGGCCCCATCCTCTTTTCCAGTGTGGCTGGCAGGAGGTGCTGCCTGAACATCCTGAGCTCCCGCATTCTGCTGGCCAGGGCTTTGGGGATAGAGCCCTCCGCTCTGGTGCGCCACCTCGCAGGGATGGACTACGAGGGGCCTGTGCGCGAAGTTGACTCCTCGCCCTTCATGGAGTGCGTATCCGCTCCGGACCTCTCCCGGCTGCCCATCCTCACCTACTTTGCAGGCGACGGCGGACCATACATCACATCCGCAGTGGTCACAAGCAGCTTTCACGGCAGGATCAATGCCTGCGTGCACAGGCTCATGGTTCTGGGCAAGGACCGGCTTGCTGCGCGGCTGGTTCCGGGCAGGCACACCCATCAGCTCTACGAGGCTGCCATCGCAAGGGGAGAGGAGCTGCCCGTCAGCATCGCCATAGGCGTCGACCCTCTGCTGCTCATGGCCGCCTCCACCCGCGTCCCTCCTGAGAAGGAGTTTTCATATGCAGCCGCCCTGCGTGGCGGGCCGGTGGAGCTTGTGATGCTGGACAATGGCGCCCCCGCCCCCCATGCCGAGATCGTGCTGGAGGGCTACATCACAGCCGAGCGGGCGGCTGAGGGGCCTTTTGTGGACATCACAGGCACCCGCGACCTGGTGCGACAGGAGCCGGTCATCCGGCTGACCGGGATGATGACCAGAGAAGATCCGATCTACCAAGGCCTCCTGCCAGCCAGCGGTGAGCACAAGATGCTCATGGGCGTGCCCTACGAGCCTCTCATCTACAGGGCGGTATCAAAGGTGGCGAGGGTCAAGGATGTGATGCTGACCGAAGGCGGGTGCTGCTACTTCCATGCAGTGGTGCAGATAGACAAGCATAGCGAAGAGGAGCCGCTGCAGGCAATCGATGCAGCATTCCAGGCGCACGGCTCTCTCAAGCACGTGGTGGTGGTGGACCCGGACATAGATATCTACGACCCGCGCGACCTGGAGTTCGCCATAGCCACACGCATGAGGGGAGACGAGGACCTGATCATCCGCCCAAATGTGAGGGGCAGCACCCTCGATCCGCGCAGCGTCGAGGGCATGACTGCCAAGGTTGGGGTAAACGCCACCGCCAAGCTGGACAGGCCGTGGAAGTTTTCCAGGGTGACGCCGCCTGGGATGGGATAGGTCCAGTTCATCCTTCTTTTGAGCGGTAAACCGGCTGGCTGATGGCTCTGTGAAAAAAAAACTCTTAAATATGTAATTTTACAATTAAATAAGCTATATGGATAGCTGAATAGCGAGGTGTTGTCATGGAGGTAATGGAAGCCATCAGGTCAAGGAGGAGCATTCGCAGGTATCAGGACCGTCCCGTTGAGCCGGACAGGCTCATGCGGGTGCTGGAGGCAGGGAGGATCGCCCCCTCAGCCAAGAACCTCCAGGACTGGAAGTTCATAGTGGTGAGGGACGGAGAAAAGCGCCGCAGGCTGTCTGAGGCTGCCATGGGCCAGCCCCAGGTGGCGGCCGCGCCCGTGGTCATAGTCGCATGCGCCACAAAGCCGGAGAACATATTGCCCTGCGGCCAGCACTGCTACCCCATCGACCTGTCTATCGCCCTGGACCACATGAGCCTGGCTGCAGTGGCTGAGGGGCTGGGCACGTGCTGGATCGGTGCCTTTTACGAGGACAGGGTGAAGGAGGTTCTGGGCATTCCCGCCGGGGTGCGGGTGACATCCCTGCTCACCCTGGGCTACCCTGCGGAGTCGCCCTCAGCCAGGCCGAGAAAGAGGCTGGAGGAGATTGTGGCATATGACGGCTGGCAACAGTAATTGCAGCGCATACTTGGCCCGCCTGGGACGTGGACAGGTCGTGGCCAGCTATGGTGCCGTCTGCACTGAGGTGAGGGAGAGGCTGGAGAGATGCCTGAAGGGCGAAGGGGCAGCTATAAAACGATCATAATTAGTGGCTCTTCGCTATTTCCTGTGGGTAACCTCATGATATCTATTTTGGTATCATGATGCAACTTCACTTATTACTCCGACTTGAGAGGCGGTTGGCATTGATATTATGATGATTGGCGGTCTCCCGGC
>JAGPMN010000036.1 GCA_018052825.1 Methanothrix sp. | reverse complement strand
TATTACTCCGACTTGAGAGGCGGTTGGCATTGATATTATGATGATTGGCGGTCTCCCGGCAATTTAGCTATAACTTGGATTGTGTCTCGGGATTCCAGTTTACCCACACAAAACAGCGAGGAGCCATAAAAAAAGAAGAAGATCTTCTCGTACTGGATATAGCCGCAGGAGAAGGCGCATTTTCTAAGAGGCTTTTTGATAACGGTTTTTGTGTGGATTCCGTCGACATAGATCATGAGAACTTTAAGTATAATGGCACCATTCCCTTTGTAAAGATCGATTTAAATAATGCGCAAAATTTAGGAGAATTTATACTTCAAAATAAAGAAAGATATGATATCGTTGTATCCATGGAGACGATTGAACATTTAGAAAATCCTTGGATGTTTCTCCGAAGCTTGAAGGAGGTTGTCAAGCCTGGCGGCTATATCGTTCTCAGCACGCCCAATATTGAAAGCCCTTGGTCTAAGTTTTGTTTCTTTCTTCGGGATAGGTTTCTTATGTTCATGGAAGGGGATCTTCCCTATGGTCATATAAATCCCCTTACCAGCTTTGAATTAAAAACCATCTTTAATAGAATCGGGCTGGTGCATGAGGCAACATATCCTGGTGGATTATATCCTCTATTGTGGTTTAGAAAAAGATTTTTTGACAGCATTTATTGGTGTTTGGTAAACATTTTAAGCCTTCCCTTCACAAATAGGCTCGACTATTCTTGGTGCAAGATCTACCTTATACGCAGGTAGGCATTGGAATGTTCATCTATTTTTTTACCATTGCCCTCAATGATGACTTAAGCAAGACGATTTCATCTCTTTCAATCAAAATTATGATATATAAAACTGAAACTGAAAATAATAAACAGAATTTGAGCAAATTTGTATTGATTGAGGTCGAAAATATAACAAAAAAAATGATCACTACAGATGTAATTCCTGCGATTTTAATTATCCATTTGATGTTGGCATTTAATAATAATGTTTTAATGGTTAGCGTATAGAATATCAGGGCCATTGTTATAAGTGATAGCGCGGTAGCTGTTGCTGCCCCCAGGACGCCGAAGCGTGGTATAAGAACGATATTCAAAAGAATATTGATCGCAGCGCTGAAGCCAGCTGCCTTTAATCCCAGGTCTGGACGGTTCACACCTGCCAAAGAGCCTCCAATGGATGTGCAAAAGACACCGAATATAACTGTCCCTATCAGCAGTATCTGAAGCGGTAATGCAGATTTGTAAAATCCTTGACCATATATTATGGTCACCATCTCCTCCGCAAAGAAGCCAATGGCAAGGCCTGCAGGAATAAGCGCAAGAGCGGAATATTTCATGCTCTTGTCCAGCATTTTCTGAAGACCCCCGATGTCTCTTTTGCTCCAGTATTCGGATGTGGCGGGGTAGGATATGGTTTGGATCGCCTGGGGCACAACCCAGAAGAACTTGCTGAGCCCGGTTGCTGCTGAATAGAAACCAACGTCTGCTGCAGTCAGAAAATATCCCAGGAAGACGGTATCTGCCTGAAGATTGATCATATTTATTAAATTTGCACCAAACATCTGCGAGCCAAAACAGGCGAGCTTTTTGGTTGTTTGCACATATTCCTCAAATGTCAAATACAGCCGAGCTTTGCACCAGTAAATTAAGATAGCTGATACTCCAATAGACGAAATCATGATCCCTATAATGGCACCCGAGACTCCATAGCCGTAATAAATAAGGATTGCTGTGGATAATGTCATTAAAACTTGCTGAATAATCAAGGCTGTAGCATATTTATTCATATCTCTCAGTCCATTCAAAGTGCCGTACAATACAGCATTGACCAGCACGAAGGGAAAAACTGGGCCTAGCATCTCCAATAGCCTCTTGATGCCGGGCATTTTGAACAGATCGGCAAAGGATTGAGATAACAAATATACCATAATGCATAAAATAATACCCACTATAAGGGAGGTAATAATGGCCGAAGATATCATTTTATTCAAATTCACTTTATCGTCTTTATACTCAGCTACATACTTTATGATTGCAGCAGGAATTCCAAGCGCTCCCACTGTAGTTGCAACTCCATAAAATGTATAGGTTAGTCGATATAGTCCCAATTCTGCAGCGCCAAGATACCTTGCCAATATTATGGAAATTATAAAAGTTAGAAGCATATTTATCATGGATGCAATAAGCGTAAGGCTTACATCCAAGGCAAACTTCTTTGCTTCCTGCATGGCTTTCTCTTGGAATGCGCAATATAAAAGCTTCATCATCGGGGCGCGTTTTCGAATATCCTATTGAGATTCAAAAAATTTATGGACTTTTTTTGCTCTCTCCTTCCAGGTATGATGCGGCCTGATTTTAATCAGATCTAATGACATCTTTTCTCGAATTTCTGGATTTAAAATTAGCATTTCGGCCTTTTCTGCTAAATCTTTGGCATTAAAGTCTATGTATAATATGCCGCCATCCTTGCCTACTTCGAGCAATGACTCGCATTTTGTACATAATATGGGCTTACCGGTACCTATGTACTCGAAGAATTTTGTTGGGGAGCTGAAATTCATATAGCTCTCTCTTGGGTCGTAAGGCATAACTAAGAGATCCATTTCATTCAATGCAGCCGGCAAGTCCTTTCTGGGAATCAGTTTCCTTTCGATGAAACAGCTATGTTCAATGACCTCTTTAATCCCCGTGGTTAAGCCTTCTCCATAGGATCCGAAAAGAAACAGCTTTAAGCAAGGATATTTCTTATGCAAGTCTTGGCAGGCGCTTACAAGTATTTCTATACCTCTGTTCTTCGTTAGCCCTCCTACGTAGCAGATATTAAATCTATTTTTGATACTTTTATAGGCATTAGGATATAATTCGCAAAAGCTTTCATCATAAGCGTTTGGCACGATAATAACTCGCTTATCCTTTGATAATTGATATTTATCTTTGAGATAGTTCCACATAGGATTGTTTAGTGCCAAGATTATTGTAGTGTTCCTAAAATAATAACTCTCCAGATTCCAATTTAATATGGGCCTTCCAGTGCCAATAACCTGTGCTTGTTCAATTGTGTCGTGGATATCCAGCATTATTTTTAGATCCATCATACTGCAAAGCCTAAATAGTGCTCGGTTCTGTACATTGGTTAGAGAGTGCGGGTAGGCAAAGTAGACCCACGGCCGGTAAAGGATCAGCAGCAAAGCAGAGCGCAGAGCGGCCGCGGTCTTTAGCACGTTGTTATACACAGTGCTCATCAGCCCGCCTTTCGGTAAAAGATGGTAGCGTATTGAGACGACATCGATATCTTTGAAGTTTTTCAGTTCATTGATCAGAAAATGTATGCGCGTGTAGGTGGGCGTTGTATTTTCACCCAGGTCAGCTATCACCTCGCCGTTTACTACGGCAAAGATCTTTATCATAAGATAAGCTCTCCAATTACGCTAACCAATTCTCTCTCTCTCTTTTTATCTGAGAAGCAAGCCGATACTCTCTCTCTGGCCAGGGCCCCCTTTTCCGACTTTAATGCCTTTTTTATTCCTTCGGCTACATCCCTTTCATCATCATAGGCGACGTAAAAGCCTGTCTCTCCGACAACCTCTGGAAGAGCGCCACTCTTCGTCACTACCGGAACGCATTCGCAGAGCATAGCCTCCGCTAGAGAGACACCAAAGCTCTCATATGCGGAAATCTGGACATAAACCTTGGCCCTTTGATACCATTCAATGAGTGCGTCGTTTGAGACAAAACCTGGGAACAAGACGTTTTGGGGGGATATGGACTTGAGGTGATCAGCAGATTCATCTCTCTCCATGCCTATGATCGCAAACCTAGCTTCTGGAATCAATGCCGCCGCCTTCACCAGAGTTAAGAGCCCCTTTCTCTTCAGATTGGACCGGTCGATTATCGCCACTGTGATCACCAGATCCTCTTCCTTGCCGCTCGTCCCAGGTTTAAATCGCTCTTCATTTACGCCGTTATAGATGATTTGCATCTTCCTCGGGCGTATTCGTCTCAATGTCTCCCGACTGGTAAATTCAGATACTGGCAAAACCATGTCCGCATATTTTATCGCGATCAATGTAGTCACTCGTTTATGCCAGGGCATTAAAAAAAGGCCATAGCCAATCTCAGCTTCTGAGGCAACCTCATATCCCCCAATGATGATTATGGATTTTTTTCTGAGAATTCGTGATATAACTACGCTAAGAAAGGCATGCCCTCCTGCAAACCAGGATATGCTCGCCTTTGAAAATAAAATTGATTTAAATATTTTTATGGTATCGATAAGCTTTCGGTAGCTGACCATGCTGCACTCAAAATGATTTGACAAGATTCTATAATCACGTTCCACAAAACTCGGGATGAA
Organism: Methanothrix sp.; assembly: GCA_018052825.1. Classification (GTDB taxonomy): domain Archaea; phylum Halobacteriota; class Methanosarcinia; order Methanotrichales; family Methanotrichaceae; genus Methanothrix. Next base: position 16,687 of record JAGPMN010000036.1, on the reverse strand, counting down.
TGATGAATTTGGTGAAAAATAGACAAAAGTGATCCGTTTTTTATCTCTCCCATTCATTTTATCGGCGATAGCTGCCATATAGCGTAAGGCTTACCAATTTGTATATTACCTTATCTGAAGCCATCTTATAATGCGGCGAAATCTACTTAAAGCTGCTGACGATACCATTCAACTATGGCAAAGAAAAAGAACGAAAGCAGCGGTCTACAGTCATCCGCCGGCCTGATGAGGTACTTTGAGGCTGACGACACGTCGATCAAGCTCGCCCCCAAAACGATCCTGGGCGCCTGCATAGGTTCGGGCGTTGTGATACTGGGGCTGAATATAGCCTTCGGACTGTGGCCTTAGCTGGCCTCTCAATAGATTTTTCTGCGGACAATCCATTTTAGCCTGGGCCGGGTTTGAACTTTTGTTGTCAGATTTAGAGAAAAGATCTCGATGGTAAATCAGCGCCGAGGGTGAGATTCGAACTCACGAGACCCTTGCGAGTCACCAGCTTTCCAGGAGAGTATCACTCCAGGCTGGCGCCCTACCGCTAGACGACCTCGGCACGCTACATTCCAGCTGCAGTGGAGCCGTCCCTTTCTGACAGCTTCCACGCCCTGGGATAGCTGCCCGGCTCCATTATTACCCTTTCGGTCAGAGCCACAATTCCAGACTCGCTCTCCAGCATCTCCTGGCTGCTCATGCCGGCGCGGGCAATGGCGACTGCCTCTCCTTTCAGTGTAAAGAGGGCAACACCGTCGCCCTTATTTATATCGGTCTCCAGGCTGAGCAGGCCCGGTGCCGCCAGGGGCGCGCCGTGGCATACGGCATCCACAGCCCTGTCGGCTATGACCAGCCTGGGCAGGTGGGACAGCGCCCTCTCCACAGGCAGTATCACCCTCCGCAGTCCGCTCTCGTCGCCGCCCTCCTTCCAGGCGGCGTGGGCGTCGGCCAGCTGGTGCAGTGTGACCAGCGTCTCATCCTCGCGGAAGGGCCCTGCCCTGGTGCGGCGCAGCTCCTCCATGTTCGCGCCAGTCCCGAGCGCGAGGCCCATATCATAGCAGAGCTTTCTGATGTATGTTCCCGCCTCACAGCCAACCCGCATCAGCACCTGCTGCTCCTCTATCTCCAGAACATCGATGTAATAGATGGTACGCGTGCGCAGCTCTTTTACAACTGAGGACTTGAGGGGCGGCTTTTGCAGTATGGGCCCAGTGAACTCCGAGCAGACCTCAAGTATGCGCTTCCTCGGAACCGGCCTGTGTATGCGCATGAGGCAGATGTACTCCTTTCCAGCCAAAAGGAGGGTGTCCATGACGCGCGTGGCGTTCTCCAGCAGCACCGGCAGAACTCCTGTCACCTTGGGGTCCAGGGTGCCGCTGTGCCCCGCCTTCTCCACCTCCAGTATCCTCTTCACCCAGGCGACTACCTCGTGGCTTGTGGGCCCGGAGGTCTTGTCCAGGTTGATGGCCCCAAGTGCCAGATGTGCCTCGATGCTGCGGCTCTCCGGAGCGCATCCGTATGCCGGGTCCGTCTTTCCCCTGCGCTTTACCAGAACAGAGCGCTTCCTGTCCGCAGGAAGGATCTGAGGGTATGACTCCTGTGAGGATTTCGGGGGCACAGCTACAGATGCCGCCTCTGATTTATATCTATTCTTCCTGGGGCGGTGGATCACCGGCACGGCAGTGACCTCACAGCTGCAAGCACTATGGCCAGGGTTGCTGCTTCATCGAACTTTCCTGTATCGATGACCAGATCGTAAACCGATGTATCGTTGATATCGATGTTGTAGTACATCTTGTACCGCCGGGCCTCGCTCTCCTCTCTCTGGCGGGTCTCGCTCATGGCATCCTCGAAGAGCTTTGCCTCCCTCTTGGAGATGCGCTCCGCCCTCCTGCGCAGTTCGGTCTTCAAAAGAACCTTAAGGTCGGCAGGCAGAAGATGCCCTGAGAGCCTTCCCTCAAATATGCCGCCATCCTCCCGGGCCAGGGCCTTCTGGGCGTCGTCTATGAGATAGTCGATCTCAGGTCCCTTCTCAGCCAGACGGTTCATCTCCCTTACGGATATGTTCTTCTCAGAGGCGATCTTGCGGAAGAGCTCTCCTGAGTTGATATATCGGAGGTTAAGCTGCTGGGAAAGGGAGCGGGAGAGGGTTGATGTGCCAGTTCCCGGAGCGCCGCTTATGGTTATTATCATAAGCAAGGCCCTCTAGCTCATACTCCCTATGTCCAGAGCCTTGCGTATTATCTGCGATACGGGCAGAGAGCAGATGAAATACCAGTAGAACCAGTATAGAAACGGCCCCCAGGCGGCATCTTTGATGGGATGGGTGCCCCAGAAGGGAAACGTCATCGTCAGATCCGGATGCTGCACGACGTAAAGATATGCCCACATGAATAGCGGTATGGAGACGATGGCTATGTAGAGCATGGGCTTGAACTGCATCTGCATCATCTTGCCCTGATCCGAGACCATCTTCATCTGCTCATTTTGCATGGCCTGAATCCTGGCCTGATCTCCTGAGAGCTGTGCCTCTTTCATCCTCCTCTGCAGAGACTTCATCTTCTCCTGCTGCGCCCTCAAAAATTCCCAGTCCATGGTGTACTTCTGAATCAGGCTGGCGTAAAGGCCGGTGATGGCTGCCAGTATGAATATCACCATGTGAAAGGGAAGAACGCCGGGAATCCAGTCCAAAAAGTAGCCTACGGCCAGGCCAAGGCCGTTCCGCAGGCCTTCGCTGATCATGATCCCAAAAAATAGGACAAAGCCGATGGCGAGCACCACCCTGTCCAGGGATGCAGTCAGCCTGGCATTCATGCCGACGCTCCGAAGAACTTCTGCATCATGGGGTACATCTCCTGGATCTGCTCGCTGGCTATCTGCTCATAGAGCCGGTAGACGATGCTCACAGCCAGGAGCAGGCCGGTTCCGCCTGCGCCACCAAGCGTTCCGAGCAGGCTGGCTATCAATGTGAGGACGCCGATTATAACGCCTCCGATCACAGTCACCTTGGGGATATACCTCTCCATCAGCTTCTCTATGGCTGCCGGATTTCTCCGGTAGCCTGGGACCTGCAGGCCGGAGTTGTGGATCTTGGCTGCCACGCTCTTGGGCCCCATTCCCGTGGTCTCAATCCAGAATATGGCGAACAGTATGCCTCCGATGATGAGGAAGGCGGAGTCTGTCAGCACATGCATGAGTATCTGCCAGGCCTGTATTGGAGCGAAGCCCAGCTCCACCATTCCAGCAGAGGATGTTGTTACCATGCTCGGTATCCAGTCGCTGGGCCCTCTAATGGGGGAGAGGTAGTACATGAGGCCTGAAACCGGCTGAGGAGACGATCCGCTCATGGCGGCTCCGGTAACCGCATTGTATTTTGCCTCGCTGATGAAGTTGCCCAGGATGCTTGAATAGCCGGTATAGACTGTGGTCACATCCTGGCCCGTAACCGTAGCCGTGGTGATAGTGCCGACCTTGGCTGCGATCAGGGCTCCAAGCATCTCGATATTGGCCTGAATTGCCCTGACCAGGATCATGGGAAGGACTGATGCGTAAACCAGCTTGACGGGGAAGCGCCCCCGCGCGCCGCGAACCCTGCTGTGGGCGAGTGGGATCTCGATCCTGGTGGACTCCACCAGCACAACCAGCAGGATGATGATGATTGTGGATACGAGAGCCAGAATTCCGCCTGTCACCAGTATATACTTCAGCCCCTCTGATGTGAATAGGGTGTCGAAGCTGATGAGCTGCAGCCGGATGATCTCAATCCATTTGGGTATTATGCCCACAGGAAGGCCGCCGTCGCCTGCGGCGGGATTGATTATGCCCGTCACAAGCTGCTGGCTGATTCCTGCCACGATGAACAGGCCCACTCCTGATCCCACCCCCCATTTGGAGACCACCTCATCCATATAGACTATGAGCGATCCGCCGATGAAGACCTGAATAAATATCAATAACGATAATAAGCCGGTGGTCACGCCTAGGGTGGCGGCTAAATTTGAATCAGGCAGCAGATAGCCTCCCAGCACCTGGGGCAGGGCCTCCACTGCGACCATCACGAAGACCAGGGCCTTTTGTGTGCCCTGGTAGATGGCCTGGTCCCTGGGATCGCTCAGGTTGAGCTTTATTATCTGGGCTCCCACCAGAAGCTGCAGCACTATGGATGCCGTGACTATGGGTCCAATGCCGAGGAGCATCATCGACCCGAATGACCCGGCAAAGAAGGCGCGGTACGCGCTGAACATGTCTATGGACGCTTTGGAGAGCCCAAAAAGAGGTATGTTTCCCAGGATGAAGTAGAGTAGCAATATGGCCACAGTCCAGCTAAGCTTTCTCTTAAAATGGACATGCCCTGTGGGCCGCTCCACAGAGGGGAGCCGGCGCACAAAGGGCTCTATCGCATAAAAGAAACTCTGCTGGTTCATACTACCACTGCTTGACCACCAGCAGCCTCAATCTTGCTCTTGGCAGCGGCCGAGAATCCGGCTGCGCTCACGTCGAGCCTCCGGGTTACCCTGCCCCGACCGAGAACCTTCATCTCTGTCAGTTCGATCCTGCCGTCCGGGCCGGCCATCTGGTCGAGCACATCCACGTTGACGGTCTTCATCTCCCCGGACAGGGGCAGCCGCACGAATCCGTGCCTGCCCATCTCGGTGCCGAGGAGCATGGAACGCATGTAGTGATGCTTGCACTTGCCAGCATCTCCGCGACCGCCGCGGGTTCCACCACCACGCTGGTTCTTGTGCTTGCCATGGTAGGTGCGGTGGCCTCTGCGTTCCTTTGTCTTTGGTCTAACCATGATTCTACCTCATTCTCTTGATGAGATCCGCAAGATCCGTGCGGAATCCCAGATCTCCGCCCTGCTGTGCGGTCTTCTTGATGCTCTTCAAGCCCTTCCTGGCGGGATGCAGCCTGAAGAGCGGCTTGATCTCCAGGTCTTTGAGGCTTGCTGCCCCTGAGTTTATGGCGGCTGCCAGCTCTTTATATGATTTGTAAGGCGTCCTCTCCTTCAGGTACACCTCTGTCAGCCTTCTGTTTCCGGAAAGCCTGCCGCGCCTCTCCAGGAGCATCGCCAGGGTGTCGTCATCTATCCTGCCCCAGGCCACATAATCCTTGACCTTCTGAATCATGCCTCTGAAGTGGGCGTCTTCCCTGACCACCACGCAGTGATTGACCCGGTGAATGCGCAGCATCTGCAGGGTGCTCTTTACCTCAGGCCTGAGATTGACATCGCCCCTCAATCTGACTATGGCATACATCTTCAGGCCCTCACTTGAATGGTATTGGCGAGCGCATTATATGTGGCCTTGGCGAAGTTGAGGGTGGTGCGGGTGGAGCCGGCGGTCCTGGTCCAGACATCCTTTATCCCCGCCATATCCATAACCTTCCTGGCAGTCTCACCGGCAGCGATGCCGAGACCCCTCGGCGCTGGGATGAGAACGACCCGCACCGATCCGGACTCGCCCACCACCTCATAGGGCACTGTGTGAGCCTGGCCGCAGCCGCATTCCCAGCTGCCGCAGCCCCTCTTCACCTTCATGATATTCATCTTGGCGTTGTCGATGCCCTTCTTTATGGCCTTTCCCACCTGTACGTCCTTGCCCTCTCCGAGGCCGATATATCCGTCCCGGTTGCCCACGATCACAGTGGTTCTGAACTTTACCCTTCTGCCCGAATCGGTCATCCTCTGAACCATATTGATGTCCAAAACCTCGTCCTCAAGACCGGGGATCAGAACATCTATGAGGCCCGCCTCTTTTATGGGCAGGCCGGAGGCGATAGCCTCATCGAAGGTGGTCACCTGGCCCTCGAAGACCAGCCTGCCCAGCCTCGTAGCCGGGACCCACTCTTCCTCGTAAAAGTCACGCTTCTTCTTATTCTTGTTCTTGTCCATAAGTTCACCCCAGTATCTTCTCGCGGACGGCCTCGAATTGGGATACGATATCTGCTCCGGTGTAGTCCTTGATGTGCTGGCCGGAGATCCTCTCCTCATCCGGGAATATCTCGGGGCTGTGCGGCACATTGACGCCCGCGTCAACTACTCCTTTAATGGCGGCATAAATCCTGCTGCCCCTGGTTGAGGCATGCAGGCCGATGTCGGCTATCCCTTCATTCACACCGAGGGCCAGCATCTTCTTGCCGAAGAGCAGGCCCGCAAGGTATGCCGCAGGCAGGTTGCCCTTGCTGAAGGTGTATCCGAAGTCCTCAAGCTGCCGGGAGTTGACTGTGAGCAGGGTCTTGTCGCCCTTCTGCTCTGCCAACACCAGCTGCAGGGTGATGCCGGCATTGCTCTTCCTGACGACCACGCGGGGCTTCTTGGATAGGATCAGCTTGTATCTGACATGATAGTTCGTCTTGCCCTCTCTTCTTCTCCTGAAGGCAACTCTAAATCTGGGTCCAGTAGCCAAGTCACTCACTCCTGGTAAGGCCCTTGGCCTTGATGTAGGCATTCAGATGGGAGAGGCTTCTGTACTCTCCGCCCTTGGATTTGCGGTAGAGCATGCGGTAAGCGTGGCGGTCTATCTGGCCGTCATCGCGCAGCTCCCTGAGCCTCTTTCTCTGAGCCCTGATCTTGGTCATCCACTGATCCTTTCTCGGGCTTCTGGCCCCCCTGGAGCCTCTTCTGTGCCCGGGACCCTTGCGGTGGCCGTAGGCGCGCTTCTCCATCCTGGCCCTGATTCTGGCCCGGCTGTTGCCCTTCTTCGGCTTGGCCCTGATATTCCCTGCCTCGATCTGGGCGCGGATGTCCTCGCGTGTTATGGCGTCGGAGAGCTCTCCGGCCATCTCTGGGTCCGGGTTGATCCAGACCCGGCTCTCGCCGACCTTCAGCTCTGCTGCTGCCAGCCTCCTCTGAGTCGTAAAGCCAGCCATCTTCAATCGCCTCCTATGGGATTGAGGACCTTAAGGCCGGCCTCTGCTGCCTTAGCCTCTATCTCCAGCCGCTTCTTTCTGCCCACAGCCGATGCGATGCGCACGGCACGGCCCTCGGCTCTGGATAGCTCAGCAACATTGTTTACCAGGATCTCAGGCAGGCCGCAGGGATGAAATCCTCTGACAGCCCTGGGGCTTCCAAAGCCGGGTCTTACAAGCTTGCCCTTGGCAGCTATCTGCTGCCGCAGCTTGTTGTGCAGGCCGCGAGGCTTTCGCCAGCTAGTGCCGAGCCGCTTCTTTTTATGCGAATCGTGAAAGTTGAATTCCGGCTTCCTGGACTTCTGCCTGGCTCTGACCCTCAATAATCTCTCTGCCATCCTCGTCACCTCTTCTCCACCAGGTATATTCCGTCCTGAAATATCCTGATATCGAATCCATGCACCCTGGTAGCCTGCTCGATATTGGCCATCGTCTGGCCGACATGCTCCTTGTCTATGCCTGTGATCTTCAGCTCATCCTTGCCGATCTCAACCTTGGCGCCTGGTAGAATCCGGGCGGATCGGGGCTTTCTTTCGCCGAGGAAATTGTTAATGATTAGCTCGTCGGGCGCCGCCTTGAGCTGAATGGGAAAGTGGGAGTACACGACCTTCATCCTGTACTCGTACCCCCTGGTTACGCCGGCGATCATGTTGCTGATGTGGGCCGCCAGCGTTCCCACCATCGCTCTATGGCGCTTTCTATCGAGCCTGGAATTCACGACGACCTGAGAATCCTCTTTTTTTATATCGATGTCAGGATAGGAGAGCAGCCGGGACAGCTCGCCTTTCGGCCCCTTAACCGTGACGTTACAGCCGTCCACGGCTACGGTGACTCCCTCAGGGATCTCTACAGATCGTGCGATCTCTTTGACCATTGCGACCACCTAATACACATAAGCCAGGAGCTGTCCGCCCAGCGACTGGGCCCTGGCATCGGAATGGGCCATGACTCCCTTGCTGGTGCTGAGTATCAGAACTCCGAAGTTCCTGGCCGGGAGAAATCGCTTCTCCCATTTCTCCATCTCGGTCACCCTCGTGGAGAACCGGGGCTTGATCACGCCGCAGCGGTTTATCTTTCCCAGGAGCTTTACTCTGAACATCCCCGACTTTCCGTCGTCAACAAATTCGAACTCGCCAATGTATCCCCTATCGGCCATGACCTTCAGGGCTCTGCCTATGAGCTTGGAGGCGGGATGGATGATACATTCAGGCTTGCCTACGCTCTCCGCATTCTTTATTACGGACAGGGCATCGGCCAGTGGATCCAATAGCATTGTAACCACCTATGAATATTTTTCAAAGCCCATCTCAGGGGCGATCTCTCGGAAGCACTGCCTGCAGAGGTATATGCCATACTTGCGCACGAGGCCGTTCTTGTTGCCGCAGCGCCTGCACGTGTTTGCACCTCTTCCGAAGACCTTCTTGCCTTTCTTCATGCTGCCTCCAGGATTTCAATGCCGAACTTCTTTGCGACATACTGCATTGTATCTTCCTTACACAGCCTCTGCCTAGCGGGAAGCTTCTTCTGGGCAACACGCCGCATGGCAATCCTGTATCCTGCCCTTTTCAGGGCGACAGACACATCCATGCCGAATATGCCTATCTCCGGATCGTATTTCATGCCGGGAAAGTCGGTATGCTCCTCTATGCCGAATGAGAAGTTGCCTTGCCTGTCGAACTGGCTCTCCTTGAGGGCGTTTCCAGCAGCCTTGAGGGCTACAGCTAAAAACTCCTCGGCAGCCCGTCCCCGCAGTGTGAGCTTGGCTCCGATGGGCTCTTTCTTCTTGATGCCGAAGTTGGGCAGCGTCTTTTTGGCAATGGACCTGACGGGCTGCTGCTTTGTGATGGCCTTCATGATGCCTTCGGCATTGACCAGCCTCTGGCCGCTCTCACCGACGCCTATGTGCACGACCACCTTGTCGATGCGGGGCTCTAAGTTGGCATTCATCTAACTGCCCCCAGCTTGATCACAGGCGCGTCCTTGCCTATCATGTAGACATAATCCTTGATGGTCTCAAACTCCTTCTCGCCTGAGATGATGACGCGGTTGGGCTGAGAGCTCCTCACTGTTATGATCTCCTTGATCTTGCCGGTCTGGCCGGAGTGCCTTCCTCCCACGACCATGGCCAGGTTGCCGACCTCAAACCCGATCCTCTCCTCGATGTTCTTTTCCGGCAGGGAGAGGACAAGCGAGTCTCCGACATTGAAGTCCCCCTCAGCCAGCTTGTTGGAGCCGTCGGAGAGGTTGAGCTGCTGCTTTCCACCCTTGATGAACGTCTTGTTCTCGATTCTGGCCAGCTTTCTCACGCGGCCCGGCTCGAGCAGGCTGAGGTAGAACATCCCCTTCTCATCCTTGAGCATTCTGTACTGCTGGTTTAGGTCAGGGATGGTGATGACGTCGAATATGCCCACCGGCAGCTTGTAGTTCTTCTGGGCCCTTCCGTCCACCAGAACCCTGCCCTCGTAAAGGGCCCTCCTGGCCTCGCGGGCGTTGTCCACCATCTTGAGCATATCCCGCACCACCATGACCAGCGGCATGCTCTCCGCTGCGCTATGGGGCCCCGGGCTGGTTTTGGCGACCCAGGCCTGGGTCTTTCTGGCAATGGGCCAGCTTACGGGCGCCGTCACCCTTTTCTGATGCCTGCTCATTCCCCTCGCCTCGCGAAGATCTTCTCTCTCTCTGCGTCTTCCATATTGAGCTTGACGATAACCACATTGGAGGGATGGATGGTCCTGGGCACCTCGGTTCCGTCGGCGCGGAAGTTGCTGACTCCTGCGACCTTGATGGTGCATCTCTTGAGGTCCACATCCTCTACCTCGCCCTCAGTGCCGGCGTGGTCGCCACGCATGACCTTGACCGTATCGCCCTTGCGCAACTGGGCATTGCGCTTCTTCAGCTCATCGCGCAGGGCTTTGCTCAGGGGCGCATGCATGTACTTTTGACGCTTGTGCAGCGGTGCGGTGTACCTCTCCTTGCGCTGCTTCCTTGGCTGTTTCGTAATCATAATAATCACACAATCATGGACGCCGCTGAGGCGACCTTGGAGAACCTCTCCGCTACCTCGCGGGCCACCGGTCCCTTGACCTCAGAGCCCTTGGGAACGCCCTCGTCATCCACTATGACTGCGGCATTGTCCTCGAACTTAACTCGGAGGCCGTCGGGCCTGCGGAACTCCTTCCTCTGGCGGATGATCACCGCTTTGAATATCTGCTTTCTCATCTCAGGAGTTCCCTTCTTCACAGACACGATTACCATGTCCCCAATCCCTGCGCAGGGCTGTCTATTTTTCACGCCTCTGTAGTTCTTGACCGAGATGACGTGTAGCGTCCGCGCACCTGTATTGTCTACACAATCCAGGTATGCGCCAGTGTTGATCGCCCTCGGGATCTTGGCCTTCTGTCCCTTCATTTGAGGACCTCCACCACCACATATGATTTGGTCCGGGAGAGAGGCCTGCACTCCGCTATTTTGACACGATCCCCCGCCTTGGCATCAATACAAGGGGGATTGTGCGCATGGATCTTGGACTGCCTCTTTTCGAATCGTTCGTACTTCGTCGCTTTCTTTTCAAACTTGCGCATGACCACCACGGTATTATCCATCTTGTCGCTGACCACGGTGCAACTGAACACCTGGCCGCGCACAGGAAGGCTTCCGTGGAAGGGACACTTGGGATCGCTGCACTCCTTTGCAGGCGGGGCAACGTCCAGTCCGATATCCCTCATAACTTCCACCTCATCTTCTGCATTCTCTTGTTTATTCTGTTCTCGGGCTGCGAGATCAGGACCCTGCCGTCGATCCTGACCCTCTGCCCCTCGGGCAGTGTGAATATCAGGCCGGCATTCTTCTTGGCCAGGCGCAGTACTCTGCGCCCGGTCTCCAGAAGGAACGTGTTCCTGGTCTCGTCCACAATCCGGCCGGAGAGGCCGACAAGGCCCGGATCGCTGTGCGTCTCTACGCGGACGTATAGGCCGATCAGCTCATGTCTGGCCAGGTTCTCCGGCGTGGGATTCACTTCCTTCGCTCCGTCTGGACGGTCTTGATCCTGGCGATGGTGCGGCGGATATCTCTGATCCTGCCCGGCTTCTCCGGGGCTCCGCCTGCGGTGACAACGCCTCTCTCGCGGACGAGCTCGCTTTCGAGCTTTCGCAGCTCCTCTGCAATCTCCTCCTCGTTCATGTTCCGGATCTCATCAATCTTGAATATGGCCATAGAAAGTCACTCCACCGCGGGCCCGCTATCGGCAGGGGGCTCTTCCGCCGGCGTGGGCTGCTGCCCTGGGCCGGCCTCCAGCAGCTCGTCCAGATCGCTCTTCTTCTCAGGCGCGGGCTCGGGAGGCTGGAGGGGCTCTTCCGCCGGCCTCTTCTCCTCGGCTGCGGGCGCCTCTACCTTTTGGATCTGGAAGTCGTCGGGAAGCCGCACGTCTGGCGGGATAATCCTTACCTGGCAGCCAATGACACCCAGCTTCTTGACGGCTACTGAGTAGCCCTTGTCCACCAGCTCTACGGCCGGCTTGCCTGAGTGCTTGATGTATCCGGCGATGAACTTCTCAGTCCTGGAGCGCGGGCCTGTCAGCTTGCCGCTGATGACGATCTCGCAGCCAAGTGCCCCGGCATCGATGACCCTTCTCATCATTGACTGGCCGGCCTTCCTGAAGTACCAGCCGCGCTCGAGAGACGAGGCCAGACGGTTGGCCACCACCCTGCCGTTCAGGTCGCCGTGGCCCACATCCTGGACATCGATCTGGGGGTTGTCCAGATGGAACTTGCGATCAAGGTCGCGGGTGATCTTGCGGATCAGCTTGCCGCCCTTGCCTATGACCATGCCCGGCTTCTCTGCATAGACTGTGATCTGTGTGCCCATGGGCGTGCGGTTCATGACCATGCCGCCATAGCCTGCTCGCTCCAGCTCATCGGCCAGATACTCGTTAACCAGCGCCTTGGATATGCCCTCAGCCACGAACTTCTTCTCTACGGACATCAGCTCTTCACCTCGGTGAGGACCATCTCCACGGATACGGTCTCTGTGTTCTTGGGAGTGGCTCTGCCCATGGCGCGGGGCATCCAGCCCTGGATGGTCCGGCCCTTTTTGGTGCCGGCGTGAAGGATCCTCATCCTCTCGGCTTCCATTCCCTTGTACTCGGCATTGGCCAGGGCGTTGTCCAGCACCGCCAGCACTGCCCTTGCCGCCTTCTCAGGGTAGCGGCCTGCGTCCCAGCCGACCAGGTTGTGCCTGTGGGCTACATTTCTTCTGTAGCGCTTGAAGGGAACTGGCCTCTTCAAGGCGATGACGTCCTCCAGGAAGGCACGGGCTGCGTTCGCCCTCATGCCTCTCAGCGTCCTGCAGATCTCGCGGGCGTGCTTAGGTGAGATGTGAAGCTCCATCCCCATGGCCCTTGAAGAGCGTCCTGCAGGCGTAATCGAATAATTCAATCTGCCCAATCTCGCACCTCACTTCAGCGGCACGTACTTGCTCGATCTGGTAGCGCCGACGCCAGCTGCGCCGTGCTGGACGCGAGCCCGTGTCAGGGCGAACTCGCCGAAGTAGTGCCCTATCATCTCAGGCATGACCTCTACCTTCTCAAAGCTCTTGCCGTTGTAGATCTCAAGGCTCTTGCCCACCATATCCGGCATGATTATCATATTGCGGATGTGGGTTCGAGCCGAGTCTTTGCTCTTGAGGCCCGCTGCAAGCTTCTTGTTCTCCCGGAACAGGCCTCTCTTGATCGATCTGCGCTGCCGCGCTGGAAGCAGCTCGGCAAGCTCCTCTATGCTTAACTTGGCGAGGTCGGAAACCTTCCGGCCCCGGTACAAGAACTCTTCCTTTCTCTTGGGAAGCTTGGATCCCGCTTTCTTAGCCAAAACCATCACCTAGCGCTTGCCGGTCTTCCTGGCTGCGATTGATCCCACCTTTCTGCCGGGTGGCGTGTTCCTGCCTACGGTCTTGGGCCGTCCGGGATGCTGCCGTCCGCCGCCTCCGAATGGGTGGTCTACGGCATTCATGGCCACGCCTCTGACGATCGGCCACTTCTTGGCCTTGGACTGGAACTTGAAGAAGCTCTTGCCAGCTTTGACAAGGGGCTTGTCCAGGCGGCCTCCGCCGGCCACAACACCTATGGTTGCCATGCATTTTGGGGAGAGCCACTTCATCTCTCCGCTGGGCAGTTGCACCACAGTCTGCTCCACATCATGGGCCACCAGTATGGCGCAGACGCCAGAGGACCTGGCGAACTGGCCGCCGTGTCCGGGCTGAGATTCGACGTTGCAGATGGGAATGCCCTCAGGGATCTCCGCGAGGGGCAGTGTGTTGCCGGGCTCGATTGGGGCGGATATGCCGCATGCGACCTCCTGGCCCACATACATGCCCTCGGGAACCAGGATGTATCTGCTCTCGCCTGATGCGAGCGTCACCAGAGCCACCGGGGCGCTCCTTGCCGGGTCGCGCATGATCTCCTGCACTATGCCCGTTACGGTTGCATCGTGATCCGGTTTCAAGTGTTTGATATCTGCCCTGTACCTGTGGGATGGCGCCCTGTAGTTAGGGCCTCCAGCACCTCTATTTTGTGATATGATTCGATGTCCCATATTCTACCCACCTACAGCAATCCGAGGCGAGTGGCAAGCTCATTTGCGCTGCCCTCTTTTGCCAGCTTGACTACTGCCTTCTTCTCTCCCCGTGAGGTGATCATGGTCCTGACTGCCAGGACATCGACATCATAAAGCTCCTCCAGGGCCTTCTTGATCTCCGGCTTTGTGGCCTTCATGTCCACCAGGAACTCCAGTGTATCATCGGAGTCGATCATGCCTGTGACCTTTTCTGTGACGTAAGGACTCTTGATAATCATTGCACTGCCTCCTGGGCGGCCTTTTGGGCCAGCCTCTCCAGGGAGGACTCAGTCCAGACGGTAAGCCTTCCTGCGTGAGTTCCCGGAGCGAGAAGCTCTGCGTTCAGCCTCTCCACTGTGACGAAGTCCACTCCGGGCAGGTTCCTGGCTGCCTTGCCCAGGCCCTGATCCTTTCCTGCGACGATGAGCAGGCTCTTTCTGCCCCTGTACCTTCTGCCCCGCAGCTTGCCCTTTCCGGCGCGGATGTGCCTGCCGAGCTTCGCCCGGACCACATCCTCCCACAGGCCGGCGGCCTGAAGGAACTTGACGACATCTGATGTCTTGGAGAGCGACTCCAGGTCGTTCCTGGCCACGACGGGAAGCTCGCGGGAGAACTTGTGTCCCCGGGCCGAGACCAGCTCGGGTATGGCTGTGGCTGCTATGGCGGAGCGGATGGCCTTTTTCCTCTCCTTCTTGTTGATCTTTTCGGAGTAATCGGCATTGGGCTGTGGCGCATGCGAGCGGCGCCCTCCTACGGCCATGGGAACTCCTGCTGCCTTGCGGCCGTTCTTGAGCCGGGGGACCCTGGAGACGCCGTGACCCGGGCCCCAGGACTGGGCGGAGGTGTTCATGCCTGCATAGAAGTGCGGGCCGTAGCTCTGCAGCCTGTTGGCCTGTGCGGAGAGTACCGCCCTCTTGATGATGTCGGGCCGGAACTCCTCCTCGAAGACGGCAGGCAGCTCTATCTCGCCGCTAGCGTTTCCAGATAAATCGATGACATTTGCCTTCATCGCCTAGACCCCCTGCTTGGACTCCTGGCTCACATAGAGAAGCTCCGGAGCCTTGACTAAGTTCATGCCCGGCCTTATGGCGTGTCTCATTCGGACCATCCTCTTGACGGGGCCGGGGACACTGCCCTTGATGAGCACATACTGGTTCCTGACGACTCCGTATCCGGGAAATCCGCCTTCGGGGGTGATCTTGGCGCCGTCAGTTCCTATGAACATGAGCCTCTTGTTGTACTCGGTCCTCTGGTGGTAGCCCATCTGGCCCAGCTGCGGCACGCGCCAGCTGATGTGGGATGGGTGCCAGGGGCCCAGGTTGCCCACATGCCTTGCCTTGCCGGTGCGGGCGTGTTTTCTCTTGGCGATGGCGATTCCCCAGCGGCGCACCGGTCCCTGGGTGCCTTTGCCCTTGGTGACGGCTGAAGCATCGATCATGTCTCCCAGCTCAAAGACGCTGGAGACGGGCACCTGCTGGCCGAGTAGCTTCTCTGCAAAGGCCAGGCGCTCCTGGATTGAGCCGCCTGAGATGGGCATCTCCATCAGCTCCGGCGTCTTCTTGGGAATGCCTGAGATCAGGCCCGGGTTGGTGTGGACCAGAACTCTGACGTCGGCTGTGTCCTCTCCCAGGGCCCTGAGATCACCAGGCGAGCTACCCCGGGTCTTCTTGGGCACAGTCAGGGCGCGGGCCAGATCGGGGCTTAAGTTCTCGGCCCAGCTCTCGCCTGCAGGCCGCAGCCCTCCGTTGTAGTTCTCATAGATGCGAACTGCGACGACGTTCATGGGCGGGACCTCGAGCACTGTTACCGGCACGGAGATCTCCATGCCTTCGGTGAGGCTCCGCGGCCGGTCGTCGATCATCATGACGTGGGTCATGCCTGCCTTGTAGCCTGCAAACCCTGCCATTCTGGCCCTGTCCTCCTCGGGCCAGCTTCTGATTCTGGGGACCTCGCTCTTGGCCCTCTTTCTCGGGCTGTAGGCCAGCGAACCTCTTCTAGGTCGGTGTATTGTTGCCATTTAGTCCTCCAAACGCATCAGGTTGAGGACGGCCAGGGTGGAGAATACCGCCTCCTCCAGGCGGACCGTCTCAGTCCCTTGATGTGGAATGGTGTTGATCATCTCATACCTGCCAATAGCTTTCGCACTCAAGAACGCATCCACGCCTCGTGCGGGTGAGCCGAATACTACCGCAAGGTCGCGCTTTCTGCCCGATTGGCCCAGCTCTTCCAGGATTTTGGGCGTCACAGCCCTTCCCTTTCTGGAGGTGAGGATTACGAGGGCATCCTGCCGGGCCTCCAAATAGGCCTCAAGGCTGTCCACTACCTCTGTCTCGTATCCCCAGTAATGCGGGATATCCCTGCTGTCCACAGGCTCAGCGGCGAGCGGCTTACGCGAAAAGATTCTGACATTCAGGCGCTGCCCCTTCTGAAGCACCTTATCGGTGCGAAGGGGAATTGGGCGATCGACTCCGATTTCCACCCAGACGCCACCATCAGATCCGACGCTTTCGACAACTGCTCCGACGCGAAACTCGCCAATCTTGAGCGATTCTGATTTCGGATGATGAGCCGTACGCAGCGGCGGCAGCAGCCCCACGTGGCGAAGCTCCTCTCTCCGTGGGATGAGCAGCCTCCTCAGATACTGGGGCGTGTCCATGTAGCCCAGCACCATCCTTATGAACCGCGAATCGTTGAACTCCGTATCGCGGTAGATCACTATGCGGTCCATCTGGAAGACTGCTGCTGCCCTTGCGATCTGGCCGACCCTCAGCGTGCTCTCACGCCTGTCCCTGCTCTCCATTGTGAGAGAGGACGGGATAAGGATGGCTCTCTCGCGGCATCCGGTCATCAGGTTTCCTTTGTGGGAATACGGAGGAGATATAAAAAGGTTTGGAGAAGGCGGACGGGAGTGGAGTCCTGAAATTATTTCGTGTCCGTCCTAGTTTTATAGTGTTTGAATTATTCGAACATGCTCAATAAAGAAAAATTGAATAGATTATTTAGCGTCAAGCTAATGTTATGGTGCACTAGCTCTCAATCCATCGTTAATTAAACGACACGTATGTGTTTAGCAGGTAAGCTTTGTGGTTAGCATTTGTAGGCTGTTTAGGCCGTTTTGCCCCCAGGTTGCCAGTGTCGTCATGATTCGCTCATGAATCGATGTTCCTTTATCATTTCGCAGCGTG
>JAGPMN010000035.1 GCA_018052825.1 Methanothrix sp. | reverse complement strand
CGACTGGACATCAACATCCATGCTACATCCCTTCAAGAAGAGCATGTCAGCTATTTATTTAAAAATGTTTCTGATATTAAACGTGGAAATTCAAAGATCATGAGCACAAAGTGCGGAATGCAGGTTATAGCTAAATTGCCGGGAGACCGCCAATCATCATAATATCAATGCCAACCGCCTCTCAAGTCGGAGTAATAAGTGAAGTTGCATCATGATACCAAAATAGATATCATGAGGTTACCCACAGGAAATAGCGAAGAGCTCAAAGAAAAGCCAGGAAAACCCTTGTGAGGCCCTGGCTTCTCTTTGAGTCATCCCGTTTGGCGAGAACAGATGACAGTGATGTGCTTTTCCTGCCTTAAATCCGTTTCCGGCGCTGCTTTATTACATTTAAGAAAGCGCCGAGGGTGGGATTCGAACCCACGATCCCCGGAGGGGAACAGGTTTAGCAAACCTGCGCCTTACCAGGCTAGGCAACCTCGACTCACCTCACCCACTTCGCCCTAAGGCTATTTATAATCTGCGGATACCAGTCCCGGCGAGTCCGGCTCAGTCCGCGCCTGATGGCTTTTACTTGACGCACGCCAGCAGGTCCTTGCTGGTGACTATGCCGACAAGCGCTCCATCCTTCATCACTGGAAGCCTCCTGATGTTGTGCTTTTGCATCAGCTTCGCCGCCTCCTCTGTGCTGGCATTCAGATCTATGGTGACCAGAGGCGCTGGCGTCATGATCTCAGAGACAGTTACCTGCCCTGGATCGCGCCCCTCTGCGAAGACATTGTGAAAGATCCGGCTGGTTGTAACTATTCCCAAGCACTCCTTGAGCAGCCCGCTCCTTGCCACAAGCAGGCTGCCCTTACCCTCCTCACCCATCTTTCTCATGGCCTCCAGCACCGTGGCATCGGGGGGCACAGTGGCAATGGGATAGCTCATCAGATCTCGAACCTTCATATCCGCCTCTTTGCGTCCTCTGTTCGGCGGGAGAGCGCCGGTAGACATGAGCAACGAGCCGATGGCCGGCGATGCTCCCACCACAGAGAACTATTGCATCTTTTAGCAGATAAATCTGCTCTTTTTCTATGTGGTTTTGTTCAGCAGCTTTCGAGCACCCCCCCACTGCAGCTCCAGGGCCACCACAGGCTGTTCCAGGCCGAAGCTCCTCAGAACAAGGGGATGCAGCTCCCCAAAGCAGCCGATCCGCTTCCCGGCGGCCATCAGATCCCCGGCCCGGCCCGGCATGAATGCGCGGTCCGCTGAAGGCACGATCTCTGCCCCGAGGCCGAGCTCGCGCAAAACGACATCCACCACAGACCGGATCTCAGAGAAGTTTGCCCCGCTGTGAATGCTGGCGGCTGCCAGGTTCATGTGCGTCCTCCTCTCAAGCACCACATCCCCGGCAGCAAAAATCCTCTGGGGAAGGGGATGGTGCTGGTTCATTGCGAAGATCTCCAGCAGGCTGGAGAGAATAGAAGTGCGCAGGATGGTGTGCAGCTCGCTGATGGGATGCATGACCCTGACTGCGCGGCGGGCTTCAGGGCTCTTCTCCCGCCTCATCCACTGAAAGTGCACCTTCTCATTGGTCAGAGTGAAGGGCATGACCTCCAGATAGCCCAGCCCTGACATGACCTCACGAACCTCTCCCCTGCGCGCTTCAGAGGGATGTGCCTGCCCCACAGTTACAGTCGACGGCAGCCTGGCCTCCAGCCGGTCAAAGCCGTAGGCCTTGGCAGCATCCTCGAATATGTCCCAGGCGTGCATTATATCCGCCCGGTAGGCAGGCACCTGCACCCTGACCCTGTCTGGGTCGCCATCAACTCCTGCCTGAGCACCAAAGCGCATCCTCTCCAGGCACTCGGCCAGGCCCTGGCCCGTCAGGTCAAAGCCTATGAGCCTGTTGGCCTCCCTGGCGCTCACAGTCCAGAAGGACGGCTGCAGGTCGGGCGAGACGAAGTCGCCTTCATTGCCCCTTTTGACCAGAACGCTCTCGATCCTGCCTCCCCTCTCAGCCAGGGAGGTGACCACTATGTTCAGGGCCTTATGCACCATGCCGTCCATTCCCGTCACATCTATGAACAGCTCCTCAGTCTCCTCGGTGACAGAGGTCAGCTCACCGTTGATGATGGGCGGAAATGAGAGCACATGATCGTCTGCATCGACTATGAGCGGATAGCGGTCGCAGCCATCCAGGATGTGGCCGTACTCCCTTCCCTTGGGATGCCTGACTAAAATCTCCCTCATGCTCATCTCCTCGGTGAAGTCCAGGGGCACGAACCTCCAGGACGGATCTGCTCCCAAATAGCGGAAGGGCGGCCGGACCCGTGATATATCGTGCACGCCAATGGCCACCTTTCTCCTGTTTCTGCCCAGGCCCCAGTGCAGGTCCTCCTGCAGGCCCATGAGGGACTCTATGGCCTCATCTGAGAAATGCAGCCCCCGCACCACAGCGCAGCCGATGACGGGGCGCACCGCCTTCACAGACTCCTCTACAGTCAGTGCCACCTGGCCTGCATGCACAGGATACTCGACGAGACCCGTCTTGATGCCCAAAAAGCCCTGCATGGCCCTCGCCACACCCTCGGCGCTGTACAGGTCTGGCCTGTCCGGGAAGAACTCAACATCCACGTGGTCCTCCTCGACCCGCTTTCCAATGTCTGCGCCCATCATGGCCAGCCTGCCCATGATTCTCTCCCTGGAGGCTCCGATCAGCCTCTCCATATCCTCGTAATAAAGCTTGACAACCGGCATGATAAAATCCCCATTCTTAAAGCTTGATGGAAACAGGCATCTCCCGCAGCCACTGCATGTCCGACTGATATAGCAGCCTCAGGTCCTTGAGCCCCAGCTTCAGCATGGCCACCCTGGATATGCCCAGCCCCCATGCCAGAACCGGATGCTCAATGCCGAAGGGAGCAGTCACCTCCCTGCGAAATACCCCAGCCCCGCCAAGCTCCACCCAGCCCAGGCCGTCAATGAACACCTCCGGCTCCACAGAGGGCTCGGTGTAGGGGAAGTAGCCGGGCCTGAATCGAACCTCCTCAAAGCCCACCTTGCCATAAAACTCCTTGAGTATGCCGAGAAGGTGAGAGAAGGTAACATCCCTGTCCATGACGACCCCCTCCAGTTGCTCGAACTCCGGGGTGTGGGTGGCATCTATGGCCTCCCGCCGGTAGACCCGATCGATGCCGAAGACCTTGACCGGAGGCGTCCGATGCTCTGAGAGGTACTTGATTGTCAGGCCCGTGGTATGGGTCCTCAAGACCTCCTGCCTGGCAACCTCCGGATTCCAGCATCCTCCCCAGCCGGTGGAGCCCACGTCTCCTCCGCGCTCGTGCATCTCCTTTACCTTTGCGTAGTCAGGAATCTCAGCCAGGCTGTCCAGGTAAAATGTGTCCTGCATCTCCCGGGCGGGGTGGTCCTGAGGCTGGAAGAGGGCATCAAAGTTCCAGAAGCTGGACTGCACAATCTGGCCCTTGATCTCCACAAAGCCCATCTCCAGCATGACCTCCCTCATGAAGTCGATCAGCCTCTGGTAGGGATGCTTCTTGCCAGGATAGATCCTGTCCGCGGCTACTGTCACGTCGTAGGGACGGGGGCTGAATGTCGCACCCCGGTAATTCAGATAGAGTGCCCCGTCCTTCTCCTGCCACTCACCACTCTTGATCATTTCTGCAGAGAGGGGGGGCATCTCCATTGCAGCCGCCGCCCCAACTGCCGAAGACGCTGCCTTTTTCCCTTCCTCAGTGATCTCATAGCGCCAGTCCTTTCTCTTGCTGGCTGTGACCAGACCCCGGCTCTTCAGATCCGCCAGACCCTTTCTGTCCAGCTCCGAGCCGCTCTTCGGCCCGGCCAGGAGCGCTGCCATGACCTCTTCATCCTTGCCGATGGCAGCCTCGCCGGCAGGCCGGACCATCCCATTTTCTATGGTCGCCCATCCCTTCTTTCGCAGCCAACCGAAGCCGATTTTCTGGGCAGGATCCCGCAAATCGGATACGGGCATGCCCTGACCGATGGAGAGAAGCATAGCCCTCTCCGGCAGGCCCCTCTCGGCGTACCCCCGCCCCTCCTCAGTGAGGGCGAAGAGCTCATCCACAGACTTGTTCACCCTGATGAGCCCCTTTTCGGCCAGGGCATCCGCTGCCGCCCTTGCCGCCTCCACTTTCATATTCAGATCCCCTGCGATGCTCTGAGGATCCACATGGCCCTGCAATATTGCCTTTAGAATTTTGAGATCGTTTTCAGATAACATATCATCATCCCGCAGACGGGCGAAGTTCCACGAATTTCAATAGCTCGCCCCCTCCTTTTAAAAGAAAGAAAAGACAAGACGGCCGAAGATGCCCGAAGCCAACCTCTCCGGCTTTAGCAGCCTGACCTTATGATTGACAAATGAGCATTTAGCAGTCCGAGGCACGTTTTTGCGGTTGGATTTATGATTTATAAACCTGTCGAACAGCTAAATTTGCGCTCTCCAGCTCGTCCAGAGCATTCAGCACGCCCTGCACCGCCATTTCAAAGAACCTCTCCCCTTTTTCCACCGAAGCAGGCTCCGGATTTCCCATGATGCCGTTTCCCATGAGGTGGCGCACATCCTTCATGACCATGAAGCGGGGCCTTTTGGGAAAATGGCCGGCAGGCCTGCCCCTGACCAGCTCCGGACGGATGGCCATCATGAGGGATGTCTCGACCTCTCCGGCATGGCCGTCATGAGCAGTATCCACAGCAGAAAAGTCGATGAGATCGAATAGAGAGACAAGGCTCACATCAAAATCCCTCTCCTCCACAGCCATCTGGCATGCCTCCTCCAGGGCGGCTATGTGCTGGCCTCCTGCGTGGCCTGTCAAAACGAGCACTCTGGCCAGGCCGCTATCGGCAAGGGAGATCAATATGTCCCGGACATAGCCCCGCAGTGAGTCATGCCCCACTGTGATGGTGCCGGGAAAGCCGCGCGTGCTGCGGCAGACTCCGTAGTGAATGGGCGGGGCCAGGAAGACATCCCGCGCTGCCGCGACGGCACGCGCCACATGCACGGCCTCCAGCGTATCGGTGATGGTGGGCAGGTGCGGGCCGTGCTCCTCAGTCGCTCCCACAGGCAGTATCACCGTTCGCGTAGCTGCCAGCCCTGCCTCAATCTCCGGCCAGCTCATCTCCTCAAGGAGCCTCATAATGTGATTGTGCCTCCGTTGAGGACATACTCCTCTGAAACATTCAATGCTGCCGTCTTGTCGCCCACCACGAGCTGATAAGCGCCCATGGCCCTGGTATCGAAGTTGGTACCCCCATCAACGGGGCCGGTTGTAGAGTATGGCAGCACCAGAGTATATCGACCGATGCCGTCCGCAACGGTCGATTGCTGATACAGGAATGCCCGGTTCTGGTTGGTTACGATTACATTGGCAGCCGAGACCTTCGTTCCTGGCGCAGCCTCACCGCTCACCGTCGCGCCCGGCACATGCTCGAATGTCTTTACCATTTTCTGGCCTGTGCTGGTTACGGCGGTCTCTGACTCATGCACCAGCCGGTAGTGCTGCAGCGCCTCCAGCGGCACGGCGGAGACTGCCGGGGTGGTGGATGCGATCTCGGCCTGGTCACCCCGGTCTCTTCTCTCATTGACGAACGCCTCCAGATCGGTGCGGTTTTTGCCGATCTGGGGATTTTCGGTGAGAACCGGAACGGTAACGCCATTGCCCACATCCATTCCCCTGTAGGCTAGCCCGATTCCGCCGTCTCCGCTAACCTCAGTTCCATCGAAGAAGAACATGCGAGCCGTCATGGTCTTGAAATAATTCTCGCGATATAGCATCACAGGGACCAATTGCTCTCCCTGTGGCTGATACACCGCCCCCATATATCTGGAGTTTGGAATATCGCTCCAGGCGGCCATGGCATGAAACTTTCCGGTTGCCATGGGCTGGTCGATCATCACATACCTTGTATTCTTATATGGAGACCGGCCCGGATCAATGTCCGCCAGAACCTTTTCCGCCTGGCTTTCGTTCTCGGCCAGGAAGAAGGGCGAGGACCCGGCAATATTTTTGGTGACGCTGCCTATCCCCTGCTGGAAGGGATTGGCATTGGGCATTCTATGGCCGATGGTCTCGATGAGATGGCCGTAGTCCCACCAGGACATTATACCGTAAGCCGCATCGGGGTAGTCATACCTTCCGCTTGCCGGCCTCTTGTACCTCTCATAAAGATCCATGCCGGGGCTCGGCGTATTGTTCTGCAGCCAGGCTGTGGACGTGCGCCAGTTCATGTCCGGGCCGTACGTATTTGCGGCATAGACTTTGCTCATGCTGAGGCTCGGATAGATGACCATTGAAAATATCACTATCGCCGCCACGAGCACCTTAAGATTGGATGTGATGAGCTTGGAGGGATTATCAAAGGCGTTCAGCTCCAGCTCCTCGATTTGGAGCTTGTGCATCAGCCAGGCCGCGAGGAAACCCACAAGCACGGCGACGTTTATGGCATAATAGTACGTGAACCTGTTCTGGGCCAGCGCCATGACCAGGATCATAATCGACCAGGTCAGCATCAGTATCTCTGCAGGCCTTTGACTTCTCACGTTTCTCGAGAGCATCACTGCGAGGCCGATCAGGGCCAGGAAGAATGTGCTGAAAAAGAAGGCCAGGATCGCCCCTGATGCCGATAGCGAGGTGGATATGCTCATGCCAAGTCCCGGAAACGATGTGAGGACATTGCCTACTGAGAACGCTCCCCCCTCAGAGAACAGCGCAGCAGCCTCGCCTACAGTTGCCGCGCCTCCAGTCTTTGGCTGGAATATGGAGAATCCCGCCAACAGCGGCTTTGTGAACTGAGGCAGGGCGAAATAAAAGATGGTTACGGCTGCTGCCCCCAGGACGGCAAGGGCACATGGATAGTAGTATCTGCTGATTCCCCTTTCATTTAATGCCCTGGATAACAGGGAGAGGAATACTGCCGCAACCACGCCGAGCAATAGTATGGTGGGCTGAAAGAGGCTGTACAGGTAATGGTTGAATCCCAATGAGAAGTCGGCGAACGGGAGTACCAGCAGCATGGCCACGATAAATGCTATGGCCGCGGATATGCTCAGGTACTCCACATTCCTTCCCCGAAGATGATCGAAGATGCCCTGCAGCAGTATGAAGAACATTATGACGCCCTCAAAGAGAAATCCAGAGGACCAGTTATCGATATACAGCCCCAGCATTACTCCAGCCAACGCCGAATAGAGAAGAGGCCTTTTGAAGGCCTGCCAGTTCTTCTGCACACCGGACAGGGTCATCCCCTCGCCCGTGCGCAGGGCCAGTAGAATGAACATTATGGTCGCGGTGCTGAAGAGTATCTCGCCAGCATGGTGATCGGTAAATCCAAGGGTTGTGCGGCTGAAGAGCTGGCCGGGAAGAACGGCAATGGTCAGAGCAGCTATCAGGCCGCAGCTCTTGCTGGAGATCTCCCTTCCGATGAAGTATACCGGAAATACCAGCAGAGCACCCAGCACTGCGGGCAGGAAGGCCCCCACAGTTTCCACCAGATGGGTGCTGGGATGCCCCAGGCCGAAGATATAGGATACGATCGTAATGGCCCAGCTCACAAAGGGGCCGAAGTGCAGCGATGTGCCATGCGGGAAATATGTCATGGGATCAAACCAGAGCCGCTCCAGGTTGATCACAGTGCCCTTTGCCAGCATCATATGATACCAGGCATCTGTCTCGCTGCTGAATATCACACTGCCTCCCGAAAACACCCTATCCATGGGAATGATTCCGCGCAAATAAAATGATAGAAGCGCCGCCAGCATCAATCCGATGTACAAATATAGATCGCTATTCTGCCAAACTCCGGCCTTGCCGGCCCTGTTGGACCTCTTCTCCAGAGGGACGGGCTGGGCATCCGCCGGCTTTGCCTCCTCAGCTCTTGCCGGGGATTTTCTGCCGCCGTCTCTCTTATCTGCAGTTCTCTTCGACATTATGGTCAAGTGACAGTTCTATACACATAAACGTTTTGAATGATCGCTATCTCCTACTTGCAAATATGCAGAAATTATATTATCTTAAAGCCATTAACCAGGAGACAAACTCGGATGTGATAATAGATGGAGAAGATGCAGGACTTAAAGGGCCTTGGCGGCATGCTGAACGGATTTAGGGATCTTGTGGCGGACGACAAAAAGATAACATTTGTTGGCTCTCCCGGCTTTTGCACTCCCTTTGCCCTATTCCTGGGCTATCCGGTGCGAGAGAAGGATCTGGCCTTCGTTCCCGGCCTGACCCTTGATAAGGCCCGACGCATAATAGCCACGGAGTACGGCATGGAGCTGGGAGGCCCGGCCAGCGCTGATGCTGACGTGGTGGTGGTGCTGGGAGGAATGGCCATGCCCAAGATAGGAGTTACAGCCGGGGAGATGAAGGCTGCTTTGGGCAAAATAAAGTACGGGAGGCTAATGGGAGTATGCTTTATGTCCATATTCGAAAAGGCGGGCTGGTGCGAGGCACTGCCATTCGATATGGTGATGAACATAAACCTGGAGGGCGACATTTCCAGAAAATAGAATATATCCTATCTATCCTGTCCCTAATTTTTAGAAAATAATGGGCCCGACGCGATTTGAACGCGTGACCTCACGGTTATCAGCCGTGCGCTCAACCTGGCTAAGCTACGGGCCCGGTCCGGACTGTGCTTTGCTCATCCCATTAATAACTGTTTCCCCACTAATTCCGGGCCCCCACCGAGGGCCTCTACGACAGCCTTAAATCAAAGCAAAGAGGATGGATCTCGTGGTGCTTATGGATTCATCCGAAGAGAAGGAAGGTGCAGAAGATCTGAAAGGGCTCTATGACCTGGCCATCCCGCTGAGCATGCCAGTCTCGGTGATCCGCGAGGTGGTGGAGAACTTCGACCTGGACCTCTTGAGAAGGCCTGGAAAGATGGATATGACAGGTGAGGTGATGGACAGAGAGATCCTGGTTTTGCGGGGAGATCTGGAGACGGTCAGGGCCGCTGAGAAGTATATGTTCGAGGCCCTGGAC
Source organism: Methanothrix sp. (assembly GCA_018052825.1). GTDB lineage: Archaea > Halobacteriota > Methanosarcinia > Methanotrichales > Methanotrichaceae > Methanothrix. The sequence goes on along the minus strand of JAGPMN010000035.1, from coordinate 12,633 downwards.
AGAAAGCTCTCGGAGTGGTCCAGCCCCGAAAGGAGCGAGAAATATAAAAAATATTATGAGGAGCAGGTCCGGGCCAGGATGAAGGAATTAAAGGAGAACCCGGATGATATAACTTCAGACGAATAGAGACATCAGATCGAGATAATGCAGGAATCTTCTGCCGCCTCAATCAATCAATACCCATTTGCCCTTTCCCTCCCATAGCTTCAAGGAGGACAGAGAGACGGCTGTGCCCTGCATCTCCTCTCTGAGTCTGTCGGCCAGATGCTGGGCGATTGCTTCAGCCGTTGGATTGGCAAAGATGTCGTTCAGGTAGGCGTGGTCCAGCTCTTTCATGGCAGCGGCAATGATTTTTTTTAGCTGGTAGAAATCCATTACAAAGCCGTCAGCTCCCACCCGGCCCTCCACCACCACCTCAACCTGATATGTATGGCCGTGCAGATGGGCACACTTGCCCTGGTAGCCGGGCAGGCTGTGCGCGGCATCAAACTCAGCAACAATTCCAAGCTTCATTCCTGTGCCCTCCCCCCTGCGGATATCATCATATTAATAGATTTGCCCGGGACCTCATCAAGGCAGGCTCTGCATCTTCTCATTGCAATGCATCCCCGGAAGCGCTAGCCAGGATGCGCAGGGCCTGCGCCTCCATGAAATGCAGACGTGCCGGAACTATAAGTATATGAAGGGGCCCGCCGAAGTCATAGCTTTTCAGGCGTGGCAGCAGATCTGCGTGGACTGCTGCATCCTCTGAACCGGCCCTGGCTATGCCAATGCCGATGAGCCCGTCCAGGCACCTCTCCCCTGCTGCATCCTGCATCTCCATGAGCAGAGCTGCAGCCTCCGGGACGGTCATGTACCTTTCCACCGGGGCGGCCTGAATGTCCAGGAAGAGCATTGTATGCAGGTTTCGGCTCTGGTTCTCCTTGAGGACCAGATAGGGCGTCTCGGGAATTATGCGCTTGCCCCGCGAGACATAAGGAAAGGGTATGGTGGCGGACCGGCCGAAGCGGTAGTTTTGCAGGCCGCACAGCCCCGATACTGCGGTCGCTATGGAGGAGGAGTGGATCACCCTGGTTTTGATGCCCATCTCCATCGCCCTCAGCCGCAGGTCCAGGTGGGTGGTGGAGACCATGGCATCGCCCCCCACCAGAAAGGCCACGTCCATAGTAAGAGCATCCTTCAGCCAGAATGGGTCCACCTCCACATCCTGGCGGGAGAGCAGGTGGATCTTCTTGCCGTAAAACGCCTCCAGCCGCTCATATCCTGCCCCCATGAGCCGGGAGGTATAAAACTCAGCATAAATCCTGTCTGCAGCGCGGGCTGCCTCAAGGCCCCTGACGGATATGTCCTTCTCGTCGTACAGGCCGAGGCCGATGAATGTGAGCATGGCTTTAAAAGAGGAGCTTCAGCTTAAAAACGCATTGCAAACTACAAATCGTCAGGTCTTTATCCGATCCCCGCCAAGGAATAGAGCATGATTGGCAGGGCAACTCAGGTGGTGGATTGCCGGGAGAGCATGGGCCTGGCCAAGGGCGGCGGGCTTGCCCAGAGCGGCACCCTCTCCGAGGCGACAAGGCCGGATGTGATAGCCATTGCTATGTCTCCGGGCAGGCGTCACATCACAAAGCCGGTTTGCGAGATGACATACGGTCTGCGCCGCGAGGGAATCCAGACATCGGTTCTGGTACTGGAAGCAGGCACCGGCCTTCCGGAGAGCTTTCCCCAGGCGTCGCGAGGCTACGGCCCGACATTCGGCTTCAACGAGAGGGAGCTGGAGCAGGTGGCGCGCCACAAGATAGCCGTGCTGCACCTGGGCAATGTGCGCTCGCATGTCATATCCAAGACAAAGGAGCTTTTATCCCAGGTGGACATTCCTGCGGTGGTGGTGGCTCAGTGCCCCATGGACATGGAGGACTTTGCCAGGGAGGGCATCAAAACCCGCAATGTCAGGCCCGCATACAAGAACATCCAGACCAAAGGAGAGGTCGTGGACATAGTCACAGGCATTACCCGCGGCGCTACATGTCCCCGCGTCAAGCTCAATACTCTCGCCAAGGTGCTCAATAAGCACCTGGCGGAGATCAACGCCCGCGAGCAGGAGGAGGCCAGGAAAAAGAAGGTCAAGAAGACGAAATAGAACGAAGACGATTAATACTATTTTCTCGTCATCTGCTGAGATGAAGCTCGTAGTTCTCCTGGGCGACGGCATGGCAGACCTGCCGCTGCCGGCACTGCAGGGCAGAACCCCCTTGCAGGCGGCTAGAAAGCCGCACATGGACGCCCTCGCGAAGAGGGGCAGAAGCGGACTCGTGCGCACTGTAGCCGATGGATTTTCTCCTGGAAGCGATGTGGCCAACCTATCCGTCATGGGATATGATCCGGCGAGACACTACACAGGCCGCGCCCCCCTTGAGGCGGCTGCCATGGGCGTGGCACTGGGGCCGTCGGACATCGCCTTTCGCTGCAACTTCGTGACAGTTGAGAACGGCATCATGAAGGACTACAGCGCCGGCCACATCACATCAGAGGAGGGGAGGGAGCTGATCGAAGCACTGCGGCCGCTCGTGCCCGGCGGCAGGCTCTATTCAGGCGTAAGCTACAGGAGCCTCCTGGTCCTGCAGGCCGGAGGCGAAGCCGTCTGCACTCCGCCCCACGATATCAGCGACCAGCCCGTCGCTGAGCACCTGCCCCGCGGTCCGGATGCGGATCTGCTCATCAGGCTCATGGAGGCGGCCCGGCCGGTCCTGGAGAGCCATCCCGTCAACCTGCGGCGCCTGGCCACAGGCAGGCGCCCGGCCAATGCCATTTGGCTCTGGGGGCAGGGGCCGGCTCCGTCCATGCCATCATTCGCGGAGATGCACGGCCTGCAAGGGGCCATAATAAGCGCAGTGGACCTTCTCAAGGGCATAGCCAGGTACGCGGGGATGCGGGTCATTGAAGTTGCAGGCGCTACGGGAAACATCGACACCAACTACGAGGGAAAGGTGCAGGCGGCGCTGCAGGCTCTATCGGAGCAGGACTTCGTCTATCTGCACATCGAGGCCCCAGATGAGGCGGGCCACGAGGGCGACGTAGACCTGAAGGTGAGGGCCATTGAGCTGTTCGACGAAAGGGTTGTGGGGCCGGTTGTGCAGGGCATCGAGAAGAGCGGCCAGAAGTGGCGCATTCTGCTCCTGCCAGACCACGCCACCCCGATATCCATCAAGACGCACAGCTGCGACCCCGTTCCCTTCACCATCGCCGGGTGGGGGATCGTCCCCGACGAAGTGGAGAGATTCGACGAGGCTGCTGCGCAGAAGGGCGGCTACGGCCGGGTGGAGGCAAGGGCGCTGATGGAGATGACGATAAGGGGATGATGGGGGGGCAATTTTTCACATTATTTAAAAAGCCGCCGATGGGATTCGAACCCATGGACTGCTGATTACGAATCAGCCGCTTTAACCGGGCTAAGCCACGGCGGCACCCTGAGCGGGATAGCTACTGCCCGCCCGGATTTAAGATTTGCGATCCTAACAAGGCCTTTCATCCGCCTTGCCCTTCTCGCTGCCTGCATTCCTCTGCCTCTCGATCTCATCTGCCAGAAGCGGCAGGAATATGCCGATGTCGGTTACGAGGCCTATAGCCTGGGCCGACCCTCTATCCATGAGCTTTGTCACCGTGGCGGGATTGATGTCCACGCAGATCGTCTTGACGAAGGAGGGCAGCAGGTTGCCGACAGCTATGGAGTGAAGCATTGTCCCGAGCATTATGGCCATGCTCACACCCCGCAGGGCCCTATCCATTGCATCCTTGGCCTTCACTGTATCGGAGATGACCTCAGGCAGCGGCCCGTCGTCTCGTATTGAGCCTGCCAGGATGTAAGGTATGCCCTTCTTCTCTGCCTCGTACATGATTCCGCCCTTCAGCTTTCCTTCCGCAATGGCATTTTTGATGGATCCGCTTGCCATGATCTCGCTTATGGCATAGAGGTGGTTTCTGTGCCCTCCTGAGATGGCATTTCCCTGGCAGTTCATGCCAAGGCTGGTGCCGAAGAGCTGCCGCTCGATATCATGCACAGCCACAGCATTTCCTGCCAGCAGGACGTCGACATAGCCCTCCCGGACCAGCCGCGCCAGCGAGGGGGCGGCTCCCGTATGCACCAGCGCCGGGCCGCAGACCACAGCGATCCTGCCTCCTGCCTCTTTGGTGCGCACGATCTCGCCTGCCAGCTGGCGAACCAGCTCTCCGCTGGGCCTCTCAGAGCTGACCTCATTGGACATGAACCCGAAGAAGGTCTTCTCGCGTGGCCGCTCCGGCGGCACGACCCGCACGCCTCTCGTGCCTATTACCACACGGTCTCCCTTCCTGATGTGACCTATTGGAGTGCAGACGGCATGGCCGTCCTGCAGCACAATCAGACAGTCCATGTGATTGTGCTCCACCTCCACCCAACAGCCCTGATAGCGCACATATGTGGGATGGTTGGTAGTCGAATAAAAGCCCCTGGGGACCACCATATCGCCCGGAGCAATGCCGGTCTGAACGTCCTCCATCTCAGCCAGGCGCGCCCCCAGAGAGTGCAGCTCCAGGAGGATCCTGTCCAGGTGCGCCGCATCCTCTCCTGTCACAGTGATCTGCACATAGCTGGTATCGTTCTTCCTCTGGCCTATCTGAAAGTTTTTGATCTCAAACTCGCCACCCATGTCCATGATCTTGTCCAGGACCCGGGTCAGTATCTGCGAGTCTATGAGATGGCCAGACATCTCAATATCTGCAATCTCGCTCATAAGAATCGGCCTTCACCACATCTCACCCTCCAGGAGCGCCTGGGTTTTATCGTTTGTGCTCATGACGAGCTTTGTGATGCCCACCACATAGCCGTCATCCTCCGGCAGCGGCTGGTCGAATATGGCCCGGATGCCCGACCGCCGCAGGTGATACTCGAAGTCCCGGGCAGTCTGCAGGCTCTTCACCCTGATCTGCACCCTCTGAACTATATCCTCTCCCCTCTGCTTTCTCTCGATTGTGTCGATGAGGGGCAGAAGTATGCTCTCGCCAAGGGCGTGAGCCCTGCCGAGCCGCTCCTCGTCAGTCTCCTTCCATTCCACAGACTGAAAGCCCTCCCGGACGGTCCGGGAGAGGAAAAAGTCGATGCCGTAGTCGTTGTAGTAGCGGAAGGCCACAGACAGATCACTGCAGTTGGTCTTCGAGCTCGTATACTTGAGCGGAGGCACCATGTTTTCAGGGTCCTTCATGACCACACCCTCCCTTCCCCTCCGGCTGAGCTGGATGATGATCTCTCTGATCCTCTCAGCTGCGACCTCTTTAGAGAACTCGCCCAGGAAGGCCGCAGCCTTCAGGTCGAAGCGCTCTGCTATCTCATGAGTCCGGTGCACCCCGAATGTGCCTTTGACATTCTTTTCGGCTATGTCGAAGAGGTAGAACTCGATGCTGTCAGTGGGATAGATCTCCTTGGGGACATAGGGATTTTCCGGCCCCACCATCTCCCCACAGAGGACAAGATGGGGATGGACGGCGAAGAACTCCTCCGGCAGCAGCCGGCGGGCAACCTCTGTGGAGTAGGGACAGATGAAGCCGCCACGGGTGAGGGCAATGATATCTCCGTTGATGGATGCAACCCGCACATTGTGGCCGTTCATCTTCTCCTCCACAGCCACCCTCTCGGGAAAATGGCGGGCAATTGCAGGGGCCAGCATGAGCGGCCGGCGGATCTTGGGATAGCCGTAGACGATCTCGCCGTTTTCAAAAATAGCCGTCCCGGCCTCGATTCCCGAGGACGCCTTCTCAAACCTCAGCAAGCCTGGCTCGGGCCAGCTCGACCATTTGACTACAGTCTCCTGCAGGCTTTGCAGCCTGCTCTCTGTGATACCCAGCCTCTGTGCAACCTTTGCCGGATTCATCCGGCCTTCACCAGATAATCCAGGATGGACCTTCTGGTGATCATGCCCACCACTTCCTCTCTGCGGCTCAAGACAGGCAGGCCTCCCCGGTTCTCTGTGAGGATGATGTTCTTGACCTCTTCGAGAGGCGTGTCCACGTATACGTACTTGACATCGTGGGTCATGACATCCGATACCAGAATGTTGTATATGCGGGCATACTGCTTGCTGGCGGTATCATTCAGATCCCGAAAGGCGCGCAGCGCCCTGGCTATGTCCCTTTCAGATATGATCCCCACCAGCCGGCCTCCCTCCACTACGGGAAGCCTTCCAACATTGCGATCCAGCACCATGCGCCGGGCATGAACCAGGCGGTCGTTGGGATTGACCGTCAATGGAGACCTCATGGCATCGGAGGCCTGGCCGCTGACCTTCTTGGCCGCCAGGATCTCCCTCGGCCTCACCCAGCCCAGTATTCGGTCTCCGTCCATGACCACCAAAACGCTCGTCTTCTGCAGCAGCACCGCAGCGTCATCCACGCTCATGTCCGGCAGGACCTTGATAATAGAGTCCATGGTGGCCGAGGCCACGTGCAGAGAGGAGGCTGGCATTCCCAGCGACTTTCTGGTGCCGAGAACCCTGGCGATCTGCCTGGTGGTGATTATCCCTCCCAGCCTGTCCTTATTGGTGACCAAAAGCCTCCGCAAATCGTTCTTTTCCATCAGGTCCAGGGCATGGCCCAGCCGCTCCGATTTGTCGATGGTTACGGGCTGTGTCATTATATCTTTTACCTGCATTACTTCCACCTGCCAATCTCGGCTACGATCTCATCTGCTGAGAAGTAGCCCACCACTTCCTCCTTCTCCAGAACCGGCATGCCTATGATTCCCTTTTCCACAAGCTGCCGGGCGGCAGCGACCGCCTTCTCATCTGCGGATATGGTGAAAATGGGTGAGGTCATTATGTCCTCTGCCACAAAGGGCATCTGCTTGACATAGCGATACTGCTTTCTTCCCCCCGTGCTCTCCTTTCTGGTCATCTTGATGTTCTTGGTCTCCATCTCGTCCTTGGGTCCCATGATCTCAGAGAATGTGAGCCCGGAGCGAGTGACAATTCCCACCGGCCTGATATTGTCCTCGTATACCAGGGCACGGCTCTGACCCTGCGCATTCATCTCCTCCAGCACATGGCCGATTGTGTGGTGGCGGTGCACGCTCAGCACGTTACTGCTCATCAGCTCTCTGACGGTAGCAGGCAGGTCCTGCTCTGAGAAGTACCTCATCATATCGCGGGTTGTGATCATGCCCACGATCTCTCCATCCCGCTCCACAGGAAGCCCGCTGATCTCATTCTCGACCATAAGCTCTGCTGCCTGGGGCATGGTTGCGTCAGGGAATATGGTGATGGGCTTTTCCGTCATGACCACCTGAATGGGAACCTTGTCTATGGGGCGCCTGCGCCACTCCGGTGCCGCCTGGTTGAGCCGGTTGGTGATATCGTACTTGGTGACGATCCCGACGAGCCTGTCTCCGTCCATTACAGGCAGCCTGCCTATGCCATACTTGAACATCAAATTCCTGGCTCTCTGGATGGGCTCATTTCGCTCTATGACGTAAATGGGAGCGCTCATGTAGTCTTTGACCTTTTTTATCATCATTGTAGGATTCCTCTGTTCTCGGCTAACGCCCTCACATAGTCTCTCTCTGTCAATATCCCGGCCAGTGATCCGCGGTCCATAACCGGGAGGCTTCCCACATCGTTGTCCATCATCTTCCTGGCAGCCTGTCCTAAGTCCGCCTTCCTCTCCGTGGTCAGCAGGCTCCTTTTGATCAGGCCCTTGATAGGCTGCTTCATGACCTCGCCTATGTCGCCGGTGACCACCCTATCAAACGCCTCTCCGCTACCCAGGTACTTCATGATGTCAGAGGCGGTGACCATTCCCATGAGAACCCCATCCCTGACCACCGGCATCCTCCGGAATCCCTTCTGAATGATCATCCTGGTCATCTTCTCGATCGTGGCATCAGCCGGGGCTGTCACTACATTGGGGCTCATGAACTCCTCTACGGTGAGGCCGGTGTCCACGCCGCGGCAGAAGCGAACGAAATCCTCCTCAGTGATGATAGCCTTGATGCGAAGATCCTCATCGCAGATGGGAAGGCCGCCCACATTCCGCTCGTACATAAGCTTCAAAACATCGTTCAATGTGGATTTATCGCTGGCGTAGGTGAGGTTGGTGCTCATGATCTCAGTGATATCGGCATTGATGGCCGTGAAGATGTTCCCGCCATACTTCTCTCGCAGCAGGTTATGCCGCAGCCCTCCCCCCAGGAAGTCCACTATATCCACAGATGTGACAAAGCCGATCAGCCTCTTTGTGCCTGGATCGGCTATAGGCAGGCGGGAGAATCCATAGAATATCATGGTCTTGATGGCACTCATGATGGTCGTGGTCGGTGGAACTGTGACCACATGCGGAGAGGCCACTCCTACCACATCGCTGGTCCTCTTGGCAGGCCTTGAATCGAATTGCAGAGGCCCTCTCTCCCCTGATCCGGGTGCCACAGGCATGCGATCATTCTTCTGCGGTATCCTCGTTACATCCTTTCCAGTTATTGGCCCTTTGCTCATCATCACTCACCAAGGTAGATTTTCATCAGATCGTTTCTATCCACTATTCCCACAATCTTGCCGTCATCCACTACAGACATGCGGCCCACATCGTGCTTGAGCATCATCCTGATGGCCTCGGCCAGGCTGGACTGGGGGGCAACGCTGTAGAGCGGGGTGCTCATCAGCTTCTCTGCACGCATCTGGGTGGACTCTACAGGCCGCGTCTCGCTCTCCTTGCTGATGCGCACCCAGCCTCTCTTTAAAATATCAAACCTGGTGATCATCCCTATGGCCCTGTCATCCTTTACCACAGGCAGGCCTGTGAAGTCCCCTTCGGCCATCTTATCCCAGACCCTGGTAACGGGCTCATCCGGGCTTGCTGTAACCACTTCGGTGCTCATGATATCGCTGACCGGCCTGTCGGGAACCTTCGACAGGTCGATGTGCTTGAATACATCCAGAAGGGTGACCGCTCCCCTGAGCAGCGGGCTCTCCTGCGATTCAACCACGGGAAGCAATGTGCACTTCTCCGCGATCATAATCCTGGCTGCATCGAACATATCCGTCTTTTCCGTCACATTAGAAGCCCGGACTGTAAAGCCCGATACTGTGACATTGGACCTGGTCGAAGTCACACGCAGCATATCCCGGTCGGTGACGATGCCGATGACGGCTCCCTTGTTATTTACCACCGGCAGCCCTCGAATATGGTTGTCCCTTATCATCTGGCGTGCTTTGGTCAGAAAAGTGGAATCCTCGACGTAAAGAGGATCTCTGGACATGATATCTTCAACTAACATAATTGATTCCCCTGCTGTCCCGCAATAGTTCTGGGTTCTACCTTTTTCCGTCCCTGCAGCTCCAGCAGAGCAACTCACCGTCTACGCTCTCCAGTGTATCGGAGAGCATGCCGCAAACCTCGCAGATTCCGCGCACCACCCCCTGGGGCTGTTCGAAATGAACGCTCTCTCTGTGCATCTCCAGCAGGTCGCTGAGGATCTCGTTGAGACCCATGGACGCACCGGAGACCAGATCGGTATCTGTAATAATGCCGACAAGCTTTCCCTTGGATATCACGGGCAGCCTCTTGACTCCGGAGCGCAGCATCAGTGCCGCAGCTTCGCGCAGGCTGGCATCGGGTTCGATGGCTACGACAGGGGCGCTCATGACCTGCTCTGCCTTCAGAGTTCTGGGATCTATGCCATTCGCCAGGACCTTTTTGACGAGGTCCCTCTCCGTAAGAATTCCTGTGGGCTTGTCCCCTGATACTACGATCAGACTGCCCACATTGGCCGAGCCCATCTTCCTGGCAGCGCTCAAAATGTCTAAATCGGCGTCGGCGGTGATCACCGGCCGGGTCATGACATCTCTCACTGGAATCTCTGTCTCCATTAGCCGATCTACTCCGTGGTAGCTCTATATCCTTATCAGAGTGCTAATGATATAAAAGGCTACTGCGGCTCTATAGAAATTAATATGAGTTGTATTATATTATCTATGCACATCACTGCCGTATGTGGCCCACAATATGTGCTAATTCCGCCAGGATAAGCTCGATGCCCAGCCGCGCAGCCCCAGGCGAGCCGGGAATGCAGAAGACAGGCCGACCCTGATAGATTCCGGCAGCCGCCCGGGTGAGCATGGCTCGTGTCCCCACCTCTACGAGGCTCCTCTGCCGAAAGATCTCCCCAAAGCCTGGAAGGCTCTTTTCGAAGAGCGGCTCGACCGCCTCGAGTGTCAGGTCCTGGCTGGTGAGACCTGTGCCTCCGCATATAACCACTGCGTCGGCGCTGCTCTCCTTCACGGCCGCCGCAAGACCAAGTCCGTCCGGCAGCAGGGCATAGCGGGCAGTGTGTCCCGCTGCTCCGATCTTCTCCAGTATTATCCGGCCTGACTCGTCCTGCGCCTCTTTCGGGCTGTTCACAGCTCCGAACCTGCCGTAGCGGGATGTGCTCGCGACCACGACATCTATGATCATGCCATCTCCTATTGAATCATGCAATCGTCTCACCCTCTCACCCATCCTCTCCAGGCGAAGCATAAAATTTTTCTCGTGGCAGATGCATGGCAGAATGATCTATGTCGTTACTGGCTATTGACGTTGGAGCGGGCACCCAGGATATCCTCCTCTTTCAAGAGGATGTGCCCCTCGAGGGCTCGACCAAGATGGTCCTTCCGAGCCGCACCGTTTTAGTGGCGAAGAGGATAAAAGAGGCGGGAGAGGTAGGGCTGGACATATTTCTGCGCGGCCCGACCATGGGAGGCGGGGCCTGCACCAGAGCTGTGAGAGGGCATCTGGCTGCAGGCTGGCGCGTTTATGCCATCCCATCCGCTGCGGCCACTTTCAACGACAATCTGGAGCGGGTGGCGGCAATGGGGGTGTCCATCGTCCAGGATGAAAGCGATGTGCCCCCCTCTGCTCAAATCATCGAGACGGGAGATGTCGACCTTGCCGCCCTGGGATCAGCCCTGCAGCTATTCGATATCGATCTTCCGGCAGATATTGCCGTCGCAGTGCAGGATCACGGCTTCTCTCCGGAGAGGTCCAACCGGCTGGTGCGCTTCGAGCACATGGCCGCTGCCATTGCCTCAGGCGGCGGCCTGCAGGCCTTCGCCTACAGAGAGCCGCCGCCGGAGATGAGCCGCATGAAGGCGGTATATGATGTGCTGGCCGGAGCAGGCTGCCGGCCGCTGCTCATGGACACCGGACCGGCAGCGGTCTTCGGAGCGGCCCGGGATCTGCAGGACGATCGCCGCCCAGCCCTGATAGTCAACTTCGGAAACGGGCATACAGTGGCCACGGTGCTTGAGGAGGGGCGCATCACCGCCCTCTTCGAGCATCACACAGCGGATCTGACCCCGGCAAAGCTGAGGAGATATGTGAGAAGGCTGTGCAACGGAACATTGAGGGGCGAGGAGATATTCCAGGACGGAGGCCATGGCGCATATATTGAGAGCGTCCCGGAGGCGATAGGAGAGACGCTGGTCACCGGACCGCAGAGGCAGTCTTTCCTCGCCAGCGGGGCCCTGCCAGAAGCGAGAGCGGCAGCGCCTGCAGGGGATATGATGATCGCAGGCTGCATCGGGCTGCTCTCAGCCTGGAAGGCCAGAGAGGATTTATGGAGATAGGCAGAGGCGCAGAGGCGGTGATCACAGTGGAGGGTGGCATTGTGAAAAAGGTCCGCCCAAAAAAAAGCTACAGGCAGAGGGAGCTTGACGAGCGCATCAGGCAGGACAGGACGCTGCATGAGGCGCGCATCATGTCCGAGGCCAGGCGGATGGGGATAAGAACGCCCATCATCTGCGACATATCCCGCTTCGAGCTGAAGATGGAGCAGGTCACCGGCCCCAGGCTAAAGGATGTGATAGACGAGAGCCTCTCCCGCATGGCGGGGGAGATGGTGGGAAGGCTGCACAGGGGGGGCATCATTCACGGTGACCTGACCACCTCCAATATGATCATCACTGCCAGCACAGGTGCAGGCAAGATCTGCCTCATAGATTTCGGCCTGTCCTTTCACGACAGGACGGTGGAGGCACAGGGCGTGGACGTGCATGTCTTCTTCCAGACTTTAGAGAGCACCCACGACCGGCCGGATGAGCTGAAGGAGGCCTTCAGGCAGGGATACGTCAGGACATATGACGAGGCCGAGGCAGTGCTGGAGAGGGTGGTGGAGATCAAGGCGCGGGGACGGTACCTCTGATCGGGATTTGTAGAGTCCTAAAAGCTGGCATTTATATACTCAGTATGTGTTTAGGTCCATGAATTCGGTATCTATCGGCCCATTTCATGTCATTCTCTGTTGCCTTTTCATTTAGAGCCTTTTCGGTGAGCATAGTCTGCCGATATCGTTTGCTTATTAGATGCATGTCAATTTATATTAATCACGCCCAGACTGAATCAGCATCTACCGACATACTCTCACGCACCTAAACACATACTATACTCATACACTTTCCGATAGTCTACCTATATTGAGTTGTTTGAAAAGAAAATAGTAGCAAGAGACTTAGAACCCATCTTCCGCACTTTCAGGCCCTCCCATAATAATTTTCGCATCCGTGCCCCAGCAACCTCAGAATCGTAACTTGTGTGCTGTTCAAATTCACGCTGATCTTGATAACTTTGCCATCTGAAGTA
>JAGPMN010000003.1 GCA_018052825.1 Methanothrix sp. | reverse complement strand
TATTCGGGCATAAGCACTCATATTACCGCGTCCTCTCTCTAAAAATATACCATGTAGGTATTGAAATACCCTGTGGCTTATAGACCTTGTTGTGGTAATGAAATGAGATGTATATATCTTCTCATATACCTTTAATCTGAGTAAGGACTTTCTCAATTTAACTTCTGAGAATTTGAAATCCGAATTCAAAGATAACCCTCCTTGTAGTTTTAGAAAGGAGGGTTATAATAAATATAATTAATTAGTAGTAGTAGTAATCAAATGTGAATTAGTCAAGATAATATTGATCTCAAAATACCATCCTGTACCCTCAGGCTCCCAAATTTTACAAAAATCAGAGCATGTGGATGGAGCATATGAAATAGCTCGCTGTAAAGGTACTTCAGATCGACAAGAAGTCGGCCTACCTTGATCCCTCCGGCAGTAGATCCGATACATCCTCCGATGAGCATGACCATGATCAAGGCCATCTTCGCAGCAGTAGACCACTTATCGTAATCTAGCGAACTGACGAATCCACATGTTCCCATAAATGAGATGACCTGGAAGGAGGCAAGCCTAAAGCGGTTTAACAAATCGCCCTCTATTCCCCCACAGAGCATAAGGACCAATGTGGAAACAGCAAGGATGGAAATCATGAACTTGAACTCTTCGTCCTTGAACCAAGCCCATCTATCTTGAGTTAAAACCCTATAGTGCAGAGTAAAGCTCGACATGCCAAGAATGATGAATACGGCTACAATGGCTTCTATGATAGGGCTATGATAGGCTACGAGACTTGAAGACTGTGGAGAGAATCCACCGGTAGCCAGAGTCGAGAAGGCAGTGCAAACAGCATCATACAGAGGCATTCCAGCAGCTACTAACAGCACTATTTCTGCGGCATTGAAGAGCAGATATACCTTCCACAAAATTCTGGCTGTGCCGGCAGCACGTGGTGTCAGGGTATCCTTGCTAGGCCCAACTGTCTCGGCTCTGAAAAGCTGCCTTCCTGCCACATGCAACTGGGGAAATACTGCCACCACCAGCAGAATTATGCCCAGACCTCCGATAAGCTGCTGGAAGGACCTCCAGAAAAGCAGGCCATAATATGTGTGAGTGTGCGCTGGTAAATTACTTCCCATCGCCCTGAAAAAAGATCCAGCGAGATTGGTGGCGATGCTATTATCGCTTAATGTAGCATTGACTATATAGTAGCCAAGTGCATCGGACTCGGTGAGTATTGTAGCTCCAGTAGCTGAGAATCCTGATATCGATTCAAAAAGTGAATCGACAATATCGATTCCCTGGAAGACAAATGGCAATGCTCCCAAAAACGTCGCAAACAGCCAGCCTATAGTAACGGCTGCAAGAGCCTCCCTATAACCTACATCACCGCTATATCCCAGGCGTTTCAGGATAATGCCGGTAGCCAGAGATATTAGTGAGGCAAAAGCAAACGCAATCACCCCATCAACCTCATGATAATATGCAGCAATTGCGCCAGGAACAAGAAACAATAGGCTCAGGAGCTTCAGCAGGATACCTATGAGGTTGAGAACAATCCGAATCTTCATATCAGACCCCATCTAGTTAATGCCCAAAAATCTCAGAACTAAGTGCATCATGTTGTTCCTTTCTGGAATTTAGTTTCAATACACCTGAAGCTCGACGCAAATGCTCTTTGAATATTTAAGCTTTTTTATGAATTATTCATAATAATCTTTATAGATAAAGAGGTGAAAAAATAGTTTTATGACAATGTCCTTAACATGGACTATTGAATGCCTGGGCTATTGGACTCTGTTCGCTTTGTTTGTCCTATCAATCGAAGAAGCAGGCATAAATATAAACCTAAAAATGATTCGACTAGGATCTGAATTCTAAAAAGTCGCTACAGCCATAGCACTCCTTGGAATAGCCATACTTTTTATTTGGGCACTCATTCATTAATTTCCTTTCAAAAGCTAACCTATATCAATTCTCAAATCCCAAACCGGTCCATGCTCATCAGCGACTGTCAGTTCGGCGATAGCGTCGGCCGGTACAAAAACGTCCTCTACCTCTGCCACAGGAATGCCGATCCCGATGCCATCGGCAGCAGCTTTGCCCTCAGCCGGGCCTTTGGAGGAAGTATCGGTGCCGTGGAGGACCTCAGCCGCACAGGTGAGAGGCTGGCCAGGGTCATCGGAGCCGATGTGCTGGTCAATCCCTGCCATGAGGACTACGATCTGGCGGTCCTGGTGGACACATCCGTTCCGCTGCAGCTGGGAGGCGCCGTGCCTGAGAGGTATGCCCTGGTCGACCATCACATTGACAGGGGGCTATTGGAGGGGGCCGTATTCTACATCCAGAGGCCTGCCACATCCACAGCCCAGATCGTCTGGAGCATTTTAAAAGAGAACGGCAAAAGGCCGGGCCGGGAGGAGGCCCTAGGCCTTCTGGCAGGCATGATATCGGATACCGGCCGCTTCAAGCGTGCGACTCCTGAGGCCTTTTCAGCGGCAGCAGGGATATTGCAGGCGGGCGGCTTTTCCTACGAGGAGGCCCTCTCGGCCCTCTCAGTGCCGCCAGACATCTCTCAGAGGATGGCCGTGCTCAAGGCCGCATCGCGGGCAGGCATAGAGCGGCATGGCGACTGGCTGATAGCCACTGCCGAGGTCGGCTCATTCGAGGGCTCGGCAGCCGCTGCCCTGGTGGACCTGGGGGCAGATGCCGCCTTCGTGGCAGGAAGGCATGGAGAGATGAGCCGCATCAGCGCCAGATGCAGCCGCAGTGCAGCGGAGTTTCTGAATCTGGCAGAGCTGCTCTCTGCAGTGGCAGAAGAGCATGGCGGGCAGGGCGGCGGGCATATGGCTGCCGCCGCCCTGGAGGCGCAGGGTCAGCCCTCAGCCCTTCTACTGGCCTGCCTGAGGGGCGCAGAGGAGCGCCTGCCCTGACTGCCGCCGTATGGTGGCTCAGCTCTTGCGGCTGCGGGCTGCCGCACTCTTGAGAGCTTCAATTCCCGGCAGGGGCTCGCCCGAGAGATATGTGATGGCTGCCCCTCCGCCCATGCTCACATGGGAGAACTTGCTCTCCAGCCCCAGCTGCTCTATGGCAGCAACGCTGTGCCCTCCGCCTGCGATGGAGTACCCTGACTCGGTGGCAGCCTTCAGTATCTCTGCTGTGCCCAGCCGGAACTTCTCCTGCTCGAAGATCCCTGTCGGGCCGTTGAGCACCGCAACCTTTGCCTCTTTGATCTGCCTGCTGTAGCTCACGATGGTCTCCAGGCCGATATCGGCTATGGGAAGGGCAGCCGGAAGCTTATCCACGGAGACCTCCACCCTCTCGCCGTTCTGGTTCAAAGCCACGTCCGAGGGCAGGATGATCTTTCCCGGGTAATCCTGAAGGAGCTTTGCGGCAATGGGTATCTGCTCCAGATACTCCTGATCCTCAATGAACTTTCGATTGGCCTCACCCACATCGATTCCTGCGGCCATCATGAATACTATGGCCACAACTCCCGATGTAAGGATCTTATCGGCTCCTCCCCTTTCCAGGGCATTCCTTGTGACCTTGATGGAGTCGTCTGCCTTGGTCCCTCCAAGGGAGAAGACCGTAGGATGCTCATTTCCCTTCAGGCCCTTATCGAGTGCTGTGATCTCCTTATCCATGAGCATGCCGGCGATGCTGGGCAAAACCTCGGTGAAGCCTACAACAGAGCAGTGGGAGCGGTGGGATACGGCAAAGGCATCGTTTATGAAAAGATCGAATAGTGGAGAGAGCTTTCTGACCATATGGCTCTTGGCGTGTTCTGCCGGAGTCCGGGTCATATTCTCCTCCGCATAGAAGCGGGTGTTCTCCAGAAGAAGGACCTCCCCCGGCATGAGGGATTTTATGGCCTTCCGGGCATATGAGCCGAATATGTCATCGATATATGTCACATCCCTGCGCAGGAGGCGGGAGGCCAGGCGGGCATGGGCCTCCATTGTGGTGTAGTCCTTCTTTCCCGCCCGGCTCTGATGGGCCATGAGCACCACCCTGCAGTCCTCCAGGGCGCGCAGCGTATCGAGGTGGCTTCTTATGCGCTTGTCATCCAATATGTTCCCGGCTGGATCCATGGGGGAGTTGAAGTCCACCCTTACGAGGACCCTTTTATTGTCAAGCACGACATCATTTAGTGTTAGATAATCCTTCAAATAGAGTTCCTCCCGGTGTTTTTTATGGGTTGACACAAGGAATATATAGTCATTGCTGATTTGAGCCGTAGTTTGAAAAAAACATAGTCCTATCATCAGAAATCCGGGCGTGAGAGATGTAAAGAAATTTGAAAATCAACCGGGGCGGATGGAATGATCGAAGATTTGGGGAGGAGGCATCTTCCCGTGATTGATGCCCGGGAGGTCTTAAGCCGCATCGAGAACGGCTCTCCTGTCATTTACGATCATGTAGCCATAGCCGGAGACCTGGACCTTCGCAAAATAGATCTTCCTCGGATTCACTTTGAGCGCCCGGCCGGCGAGGAGCAGACCGCATCGACCGTGGCCTGCTCAATTCAGATCAGAAACTGCGAGCTTTTGGGTAACGTGAACCTGGACCATGCCCTCTTCAGGGAGGGCCTGGACCTCTGCGGGAGCGTCTTCTTCCAGGAGGCGCGCTTCAAGGGCGTGTCGTTCTCCGGTGGCGCGAAGTTCGAGTCCTGCCGCTTTCACAGATATGCCACATTCAAAGATGCCTATTTCTCCGGATGCGCCCGGTTTCAGGGTGCAGCCTTCTCCGCCATAGCCAACTTCGGAGGTGCTGTCTTCTCCTGTCCGGCCCATTTCGGTCAATGCAGCTTCAGCGAGCTTTGCACCAACTTCGGTGAGGCGAAGATGCTGGAAGATGCTGATTTTACCGATGCCCGGTTCTCGGGAACGGCCAACTTTCGGCTTGCCTCTTTCTGCCGTTCCGCGAGCTTCTGGAAGACGGCATTCCTGGGTGAGGCCATCTTCCAGGGCGGCAGGTTTTCGGGTTACGCCAGCTTTCAGAGCGCAGAGATCGCCGGAGAGGCCGACTTTCGCGGGGCTCTCTTTGACGACGAGCTCAACTTCGAGTTTGCCCGTCTCTTCGGCAGCTCCATATTTCTCGGCGCATGCCTGAAGGGGGAGGTCAACTTCTTTCGGGCGGAGATGGGCGAAGTCAACTTCACAGATGCAGTCTTTTTGGGCGATATGCGCCTGGTACAGGGCAGGGCAGGAAGAGCGCTCTTTGCAGGCTGCCAGTTTCAAAAGGACTCATCCTTTGCCCAATCCATATTTCAGGATGATGCGTCGTTTCAGCGTGCCATCTTCCAGGGCGATGCCTTCTTTTCCGGGAGCAGGTTTCTGGGATCGGCCGGCTTCAGGCAGGCGGTCTTCTCCAGGGCGGCTGTATTTTCGGCGGCCTTCTTTTCCGGGGAGGCAGACTGTCGCGGCGCGCGCTTCTGCAGTGAGGCGGACTTCGCGTCATCAGAGTTTCAATCCGCCGCACGCTTCGACTCCGCCCGCTTTCAGGGCAGCCTGGATTTATCCCGGGCAAAGATCAACATCCTGCGTCTCCTGGACGGATCCGTCTCGGGGAAGATCGACCTGCATAATACCGAGTTTCTGCGCCTTGAGGCCAGGTGGCCTGCCCTGGCCGGCCATCTGGCCTGCGATGGTGCAGCCTACCTCTCCCTTGTCAAGAATTTCAGGAATCTCGAGTGGTTTGAGGATGCGGATGACTGCTACTACCATTACCGGCGGGCCGGCCAGTCAGCCAAGGGCTTTCTTGTTCGGGGCGATGGGCGGACCGGGATCAACTGGTCCAAGCTCTCTGACGCCCTGGCCTGGATCTCCTGCGGCTATGGAGTCCGTCCAGGGCATACAGTATTTTTGAGCGGCATTCTCATCATCCTCTTTGCACTCTTTTATTGGATTGGCGGCGGCATTGTGGTGGAGCCGCTCAACGGTTCGGGGGCAAGCATCGGCTCTCAGGGAGGCTTGGGCTTCCTGGATCACCTCTACTTCAGCACTATGGTCTTCACAGCCAAGACCCTGGTTAAGTGGTATCCTGTGGGCATCTACCGCTATATCGCAACCATTGAGTCTGTGCTGGGGTGGCTCTTACTGGCCCTCTTTCTGGTCAGCCTGGGCAGGACCATGATCCGTTGAATGCCGCCCTCTTACGACAAACGCCGAGAAAAGTCCTTATAGGGGTTCGCCATTATGGGTGGCATCATACGATCGCAGAGTGATAAGATGCTAAAGGCAGTATTCATCATGATCATGACGGCAGCACTGGTTTGGGTGGTTGCCGCAAGCGGGATGGAGTATGGAAAAGAGCGCCCTATAGCCATACTCGTGGGATCGGAGCAGGAGCAGCCGGCTACGGACGGGCATATCGTGGCCTGGTCCGATAACCGGAGCGGCAATTATGACATATTCATGTACGACCTGGAGACCGGGCTGGAAAGATGGGTGTGCATCAATCCCTTCTTCCAGATCAATCCAGCAGTCTCAGGCGAGCGCATAGTCTGGCAGGACATGCGCGCCGGCAACGGGGACATCTACATGTACGATGTCATAAACCGGACCGAATCTGCAGTGGTGGCTGCGGACGGCAATCAGACCCAGCCTGATATCAGCGGCGACCGGGTGGTCTGGGCCGATGATCGCGGTGGAATATACAAGATACACCTTTATGATCTCGCAGCCGAAAAGGAGAGCATTGTTGCACCTGGCGATGGAGAGCAGATCGAGCCAAAGATCAGCGGCGATCTGATCGTCTGGATGGACAAGCGCTCCGGTGACTTTGACATACGCCTCTACGATATCGGCAGCGGCAAAGAAACCGCTGTAGCCACAGGCCCTGGAGATCAATCGTTTCCGGAAGTATCCGGCAGCATCGTGGTCTGGGCCGACAACCGAACCGGAGAGCCGGACATCGCCTACAAAGACATCTCCTCAGGCAAGACGAAAACGCTGGCCAAGCCCGGCATTCAGACAGATCCCGGCATCTACGGCAACTCCATCGTTTACCTCAACAACCATACCGATATCAATCTCTACGATATCGCCACCGGGGTTGAATATACTCTGGCCCCCGGAGTCATAAAGATGGAGCCCGCCATTGGCGAGAGGGGCGTTGTCTGGACGGAGTACCGGCGGGGTGCCGACGATCCCGACATTCAGATGTTCGACAGGGAGATCCTGGCTGATATACCCATAACCAGCGGGCCTTACAATCACACCAATCCATCAATCTCCGGGGACAGCATAGTCTGGACTGATGACAGCAAGGGGCACTTCAATGTCTATCTCTATAATGTCTCCACCGGTGAGCGGCTGAGCATAACAGATAGCGACTTCGACCACAGCAGCCCGGATATCAGCGGCAGGAATGTGATCTGGACTGACAGGAGCACAGGAGTGCTGAATGTCTTCCTATACAATCTTGACACGAAGAAGACCCGGCAGATCACCAGCGGATCGACCGACAGCCGCTATGCCATGATCGACGGCAGCAATATCGTCTGGATCGACACCCGCACAGGGGTAGAGCAGATCTACCTCTACGACATAGACAGCGGCAAGGAGCGGCAGATCACATCTGCAAAGTCCCTCAAGCTCTCTCCTGTCATCAGCGGCGAGAATATCGTCTGGATCGACTCCCGGAGCGGAGACGATAAGTGGGATGTCTATGGCTACAATCTGACAACCGGTGAGGAGAGAGCTATCTGCACCAATGCCGCCCGCCAGGCCCAGCCCTGGGTTTGGGGTGATACTGTGGTCTGGGCAGACGGGAGGAACGGCAACTGGGATATCTACTCCTATGATCTGCTCATGGAGACGGAAAGGGCAGTAGTCACCAACTCGGCCAATCAGGGCAATCCCGTGGTGCATGGAAATTATATAGCATGGCTGGATGTGAGGGGAGGGGACTCGGATCTGTACCTTTACGATCTGAAGAAGGGCGTGGAGGTGCCCATAGCCACACTTCCCCTTCAGCAGACGCCCAACGACGGCAGAGGCGATCCCTATCAGGTAAAGCCATACCTCTCCTCCAGGATCATAAGCGGCGACAGGATCGTGTGGATTGACAACAGCGAGGGCTTCTCCCAGATCAGGATGAGATATATAAATTCCGATCCTCTGCTGCTGCGCGCCTCGGATTATCCCAGCACCAACGGCAGCCTGCTCGTATGGAGCGACAACCGGGGAGGAAACTGGAACATATACGGCTTTGACTACTTCTCCAGGGCGGAAAAGCCCATCTCCAAGGGGGATTACGATCAGCTCTATCCGAGGGTCTCAGGCGATAAGGCAGTCTGGGCCGATTACAGGAACGGCAACGCCGACATTTACATGAAGAACCTGACGGCTGGCATTGAATCCGCCGTGGCAGAGGGCAAGGGAGATCAAACCTGGCCATCCATCTCAGGTGATAAGGTTGTGTGGATGGACAACTCCAGCGGCAACTGGGATGTATACATGATGAACTTGAGTTTTGGGGAGAAGCTGGCGGTCTACAAGGGGCGGGGCCAGCAGATGTATCCTGTGATCTCCGGTGATCTGGTTGTCTGGCAGGACAGCAGAGGAGGCGACTTCGATATTTATGTGAGGGAGATTGCATCCGGCAACGAGACCAAGCTCACAGGCAAAGGAGATCAGCTCTATCCCGATATCTCTGGAAGCACAATCGCCTGGGTGGATGCCGGGAGCGGGGATATCTCCTATTACTTCTGGGATAAGAAGTGGGGCAAGAGCTATCCCCGGCCGGGAGAGCAGACATCTCCAGTAGTATCAGGCAATTACATTGCATATGTAGATGGAAGCGGAGAGAATACGTCCATTCGAAAGCTGGACCTGTCCAACTGGAAGGATGATCTGGTGGCGGCCGGGCCGGGCCAGGTCAAGCCGAGCATGGACAGAAAGCTGGTCTGGCTGAACAGCCTGACAGGCAGGCCGCGCTCAGTGGCTGTGGCCTCTGGCCAGACCAGCATCATATGCAAGGCTCCAGGCGAGCAGAGCCTCCCCGCGGTGGGCGGCAATGATCAGGTGGGCTACTATGTGGTCTGGATGGACAACCGCACCGCAGATCCTGACATATATGTGTACAGCCTGAATCAAGAGCTGGAGCTGCCTCTCGCTGCCAGCCCCTATGAGGATATGTATCCGGATATCAAGGGAAACATCATCGCATGGGTCGCCAGAAATCCGCTGAACCAGTATAATATCGAGAACTACTGGTCTATCAGGACATTCGATATATCCATTGAAAACTCCACCGAACTGGTCTACGGCCTGGAGAATGCCACGCCCGTATCCCTGAGCGATGAATATCTGGCATATCTGCGCAAGAGTTACTTCGGATGGATGGTCTATACCAGGCCGCTTTACGAGAAGGCGAGCATGCCGGACTACCCCCCAAGCGGCATAAATCCGAGGGCGGGTGGCGAGTATGTCGTCTTCCAGGACAATAAGAAAGGCAGTTGGGATGTCTATATGCAAAAGCAGGGGGAGGAGAGCGCAGTGCCTCTGGCCAGCGACGCCGCCGATCAGATCAATCCGGCTACTGACGGGCATGCTGTGGTCTGGCAGGACAACAGAAACGGAAACTGGGATATTTATGCCTACGATCTGAACACCAGCCAGGAGACACAGATCACCAGCGATCTGGCGGATCAGAGCTATCCGGATGTGCAGAATGGGGTCATCGTCTGGCAGGACAATAGAAACGGCAACTGGGACATTTATGCATATGACATGAATGTGCGGAAGGAGAAGGCCATCTGCACAGACGATGGAGATCAGACCAGGCCGCGCATAGGGACGGGCAGAATCGTCTGGGAGGACGGACGCAGCGGCGACAGAGATATATATATCTACGAAAACTATATGCCATAAGAAGAGCCGGCCGGAATTAATCTGCCGTTGGCCGGGCGGAGAGCCGCCGCCTGTCTTTAATTTTTAATATCGTTCGCAGTCAGGCGGGGCAAAGTTTATTTATCCTCTCCGCATTAGCCTCCCGTTTGATAGCATTTGGGGCAATCCATGGAGCTTGAAAATCTTCGATTTGGTACGGAACTGCTAAAGCGCGGTTTCGCAAAGATGCAGAAGGGTGGTGTCATCATGGACGTCACCACTCCAGAGCAGGCGGTGATCGCAGAGGAGGCCGGGGCTGTGGCTGTGATGGCACTGCATGCCGTTCCTGCGGACATCAGAAAGATGGGAGGCGTGGCCAGGATGGCCGATCCAGCCATAATCGAGGCCATCATCGATGCCGTGACCATTCCGGTCATGGCCAAGGCCAGGATAGGCCACTTTGTGGAGGCACAGATACTGGAGGCTTTGGGCGTCGATATGGTGGACGAGTCAGAGGTGCTCACGCCCGCCGATGAGTTTCACATCGAGAAGGCCAAGTTCACCATACCCTTCGTCTGCGGGGCTCGAAACCTGGGAGAGGCCTGCCGGCGCATAAAAGAGGGTGCGGCCATGATCAGGACAAAGGGCGAGGCCGGGACCGGCGATGTCAGCCAGGCGGTGCGGCACATGAGGATGATCCAGGGGCAGATCAGGAGCCTTAAGGGAATGGACGATCTGCAGATGATGAAGGTGGCAAGGGAGATCGAGGCAGACCTTGATCTGGTCAGGGAGTGTGCGAGGATGCAGCGCCTGCCGGTTGTAAACTTTGCCGCAGGAGGAGTGGCCACGCCTGCAGATGCCGCATTGATGATGCAGCTGGGCGCCGACGGCGTATTTGTGGGATCTGGCATATTCAAGTCAGAGAATCCCGCAGCCATGGCCAGGGCCATCGTGGAAGCAGTGCATCACTATGACGATGCGCAGCTGCTAGCCAGGGTCTCCAAGGGCCTGGGGGCAGCCATGAAGGGGCTGGATGCGGCCAGCATCCCCGAAGGGGAGGCTTTGCAGGCGAGGGGCTGGTAAGTGCAGCGTATTGGCGTCCTGGCCCTGCAGGGAGATGTCTCAGAGCATGTCCTGGCCCTGCAGAGGGCGCTCTCCGGCAGGGGCGATGTGGTGGAGGTAAGAAGGCCAGGGGAGATCGCCAGCTGTCAGGCGCTGGCACTGCCGGGAGGCGAGAGCACTGCCATCTCCCGGCAGCTGGAGCACTCGGGAATGGCTGAGGAGCTGAAGGCTGCGGCCATCGCAGGAACGCCCATCCTTGCCACCTGCGCCGGCCTGGTGCTGCTCTCCCGAGAGGTGGAGGGCGGCTGCAGGGTAAAGCCGCTGGCCCTGATGGACATCAGCACCAGCCGCAATGCATTCGGGCCGCAGAGGGAGTCCTTTGAGGCCGATCTGGAGGTAAAAGGGCTGGAGAGCCCCTACCATGCTGTATTCATCCGTGCTCCGGCCATAAGCCGCGCCGGCCCGGATGTGGAGGTTTTAGCGCGTGTGGGCGGTGCCATTGTGGCCGCCCGGCAGGGAAATATGCTGGCTGTCGCCTTTCATCCCGAGCTGACAGGAGACGCGCGCGTTCACCAATTATTTCTGAATATGCTGGAGGCAGGATGATGTTCTCTGAAAAGGATCTGGTGGTCAGAACTGTGGAGGATATGCAGGCCGAGGTGGAGGAGCTGCTGGCCGAGGCTGAAAGGCTGAACAGAGATCACGAGGCAGCTCTTCAGAAGGAGATGGATCTGCGGACGCGATCCGTGGAAAGCCGGCCGGTTGATGAGGCTTTGGCGGAGAGGCTCTGGCAGGAGGCTGAGGAGCTGCACGACTCTGCCAGGGAGATGATGCGCCTTTGCACGGAGAAGAGGCTGAGGGCAGCTGACATCCAGCACAGGATCGATGTGCACAATCACATCGAGTCCCTGGACATCTACGAAGATGTCTGGCATAGGGCCTCGCGGGCGGGAAGAGGCGGCGCCTGAGCCTTATTATCGATTTTTCACTGCCTCTGTCCCGCATCTGCGAACTTGATCTCCTTCTGGGTCTGGAATGAGCCGGTATACTGCTGATCCGCCTTGATCTTCTTGTAGAACTTGGCATACTTGGTCTGGATGTTCCATGTGCCGTTGAAGGCCTGCTCAGTCTCAAAGGAGAGCGTATTGTTGGCGGATCTCTCGCTGCTCACGCTGGCGGTCTCGCTCCTGTCCACATGTGTCAGGTTGTACCTCTCTGTGACTGCCGCGCCCATGCCGCCGTGAAATGTGGGCGACTCCACAATCTGATGGCCTTTGATATTGCCGTCGGTGAAGACCAGGTCCTTCTTCTCTGTGAAGTTGTCAACCGATGAGCTGCGGTCTATGCAGCGCACGGTCTCCAGGCTGATGGAGCCGTTGCCCATGATATTCTCATTGAAGTGCATCGTATTTCCCTGGATGGTGTCCTTGATGGCCACCTCGCCTCTGCCCTTCACAGATGTGGACTCTATGAACAGCATGCCGTTTCCGCCGGATGGGGCAGCCGGCGTGGCGGATGGCCCCGATGAGCTTACTGTGCTCCAGTGGATGAGGTAGGGCCCTCCTTCGACGCTGCTGGCCCCGTCCCATATCCAGACGGAAAGCGGCATGTATACTCCCGCCCCCCTCCCCGGGATGGTGCCGCTCCAGTATCCGTCCACCGCATCCCCCGACTCCAGTGAAAGGGGGCAGTCGTAGACCCGGTCCACATTGAGCATATCCTGCCTGGTAAGGGGCAGGTCGGAGAGGCCGTATTTGACGCTGGCTTTCTTTACGGCCGACGGACACTGGATGTGAACTGTGATCTTGACCGGCTCGCCTGCAGCGGGCCGAGAGGGCTGGGCGTTGACATCGAGAATGGTTATGGCCCCGTGCTCCGAGCCCTTCACCCCCTCTATGGAAAGCTCGTAGCCGCCCTGAGGGGAGACGTCCTTCGCGCCAAACTGCCGGGCGGCATGACTGCCAGAGCCGTTGGCCTGCGCAGCCATCTCCTCTCCCGAAGCGCCGGCCTCATCATCTTCATTCTGCCCGCCCTCCTCTCTTCCCAGGCCAAGCAGCCTCTCCACGTAGTCGAAAAGGCCTTCGATCCTTTCCAGCATGCCCTGGCTCTGCCTGCTGGCTGCCCTGTCTATATCTGCAGCTATCGTTGCTGAGACCTGGCTTTCCGTCTGCTCCTGCTCAGGCAGGTTGAAGGCGAATGTGAGATTGCCGCAGGTGATATTGACAGGGGAAATGGCCAGATCGTAGTGAGAACCGGTCGTGGGCTCCGCCTCTGACCCCTCGGGCGAGCCGAGAAGGCCGACATTGAGATCGAATGTGGCCCGCGCAGGCCTTCTGTCTTCAGTGAAGCCCTCTGCCGTCACCACGTCCTGCAGGCCTTCGGTGATCTTCTTCTCTGCTGTGATTGTCATCTGCCTCTTGGGGGAGAGGAAGTCGATATTGCCGAGGGGGCCCATCCGTTTGCTGATTACGAAAATGCTGTAGAGGGGAACCTTGCCGGTGTTGGCCACTGTGCAGGAGATGCGGCAGCTCTCTCCGGGAAGTACTGCCGCAGGGGAGGCTCCGGCGAATATCTTGAGGGCGGCGACGACCGCCTTAACCTGGGCGACGGCCTCATCCCTCTGCACCCGGCCGAGGGAATCTCTTCCCTCCGCCTGGAAGCTCAGGCTGCAATTGCCGGTTATGGCGGCCTTTGCCGTCACGACCCGAAACTCGCCAGGCTCGATGTCTCCCATACTGGAGTACAGAGAGCCGTTGAGCTTGAGGCGCACATCCCTGAGCAGATCGTCTCCGGTGTTGGTGACCAGCACATTTGTCGCCGCCTCTTCTCCCGGACAGGTCTCGATATCAGAGGGCATGAGCTTGATGGTGATGCCTGGAGAGACTGCTTTTATGAGGACGCCCGCTCTGTCGGCCGTCTCAAATCCCCTTGCGTCTCTTCCCCTCGCAGTGACATTGATCCAGGATGTGCTGCTTTTGGTGTAGATGGCAGCCATCCTCACCGCCTGGCCTGCTGGGATCTCCTTGAGGATGCGCTGGCCTCCGTCTCCTTCCAGTGTGATGTCCTTCAGAGGCTCTTGGCCGGTGTTCTTCAATATCCAAGCGACCTCTGCCGGCTGGCCTGGATAGACGTTTACAGACGCAGGCTCTGCCTCAATCTGCAGCGAGGAGGTGAGAACTTCAATCTCGGGATGGCATGAGGCAAATACCTGCCCTCCCTTTTCATCCCGGCCGGTGGCAGAGACATTGACTGACATGTCAGGTCCGGCGACGACTTCTTTCTGCAGATCTCTTCCGCCTCCTGCGGGAAGAAGGCCGACAGTATCCTCTTCTCCCCACCCGTAATGCACAGTCAGGCCAGAGATGTCCAGTTCGCCCCGGTTCTCCAGGCGGATCTGCAGAGGTATGCTCTCACCCCTGTGAGCATAACGGGGATGGGAGACGGAGAGATTGAGGAGGGAGGACTTCATCCAGACGGAAAGGGTGGTGTTGTTGCTGTAGGCATTGCCGCGGCCGTCACGGGCCTGGGCGGAGGCTATAAGGGTTGTGCTGCTGTTTATGGGAAAAGCGCCCTGCAGTATCAGCTCCTCTCCAGGGGGAAGGTATTTTGTGGATGACATCTTTCCTGCACAGTGGATCTTTATTTCTGACAGCTCCTCTGAGCCTGCGTTCCTGGCCGTGCAGCGGTAGCCGACGATCTCGCCTGCCCGCCCCTCTGACCTGTTGGCGGAGAGGTTGATCTCCAGGGGATATGGAGGCGCTGATTTGACTGTCAGGACCCCCCCTCCGGCCGCTGATGCCAGCTGAGATTGGGGCTGTGATACGGGCCTGGAGGCGGAATTTTGGCTGGCAGCGCTGCGGTCCCAGGATTCTGAGGGGATATACTGGATGCTGCCTGCAATCCTCCGGTCGGCGGAGTCGAGGGCTGATACCAGGAGCTTCTCCTGCCGGCCGGCAAGAGCCAGAACCTTCTTCTCGCCGGGCACGAGGCGGGAGATGATTCCAAGAGACCTTCCTCCACATGCGACCTGCACCTCACGAAGGCTGTCCGAACCTGTATTCTCCAGGCAGACCTCTGTCATGTCGGGCATGATCTGCACTGTGGCCAGCAAGAAGCTCTCCTCCTGGGAGGAAAGTGACGCCCCGGAGGATGGGGCTTGATCTGCTGAATCAGAGAAGCCTGCAGGCATTTGGGGGGATTGCCGGGGAGAGCCGGATTGGGAAGCGGAATTTACAGCACGGTCGCCTGAGGCCGAGAGCACATGAAGCGTTTCTTCACAGGCGGAGTGGCTGGTTTTGAGAGAATCGGAAGGCGCTGATGGGAGATCGGGAAAGAGATAGAGCAGGGAAGAGACTAAAATAACTACTAAAAAGGCTACTCCCAGAAGTGCCTGGCTGCCCTCAAAGCCAAGACTCCCGCGAGGTAGTCTGCGCTTAAAGCTACCTCTCCTCATGCTACTCCCTTGATTTCCCCTCTGCCAAGCATCCCTACTGTTGCAGTCCCGGCATCGTCAAATAAGACTAAATCCCTTCCTGGGACTTTTTATATTTCTACATATAAATGCGTTTCGGAGCTGCCCGGGCAGGGGGGCTGGCCATGTCATAATTACCAATTTATAGCCTGAAGGGTATATCAGGCAGCATGGACCCGCTTCCTGCCTTTCTACTCTCCATGATCCTCGCCAGTATCATCATCCCCCGGCTGGGGCCTTTTCTCAGCCTGGTCATCTGCTCCATTCTCTTCGGCTCTTTAGTCGGCATGGGGCCGGAGCTTTTGGGCTACATATCCTCTGGCCTCGCGAGGATGTTCTCCTCTCTAGCCCTGGTGATACTTGGCGGAGCTGTACTTGCCGAGTATCTGCGCAAGACTGGGAGCCTGGAGAGGATAGTCTCCGACCTGTCCAGGCTGGCCAAGAGGAGGCTGCTGGTCAGCGGGGCTGCAGGATTTCTCATCTCCATTCCCGTCATGTGCAGCATCACCGCCTTCATGATACTGGAGCCGGTGGTGCGGGGACTTGCCAGAAGCCCGGCCTGCTTCACCCACATCGATGAGAGGAGGGCCCTCTTTCTGACCGCCATATGCTCAGCAATCTCATTCAATCTCATATATCCCTCCCCGGTCATGATCACCCTCTCCTCAGGCCTTGCTGCCAGTCCCTCCAGCCTTCTTCTCAGAGCCATCCCCATCTCTCTGGCCATCTTTGTCATTTCTTGCCTGATCATGCTGCATATTCCTCTGCAGCCCCGGGAGGCCCTCCCAAATGGGCAGGTTGAGACGGCAATAGCCCGAGAGCAGGCAGACACCACACGGATAAGCCGCCTTCGTGCCTGGTTTCCTCTTCTTCTGCCAGTGCTCCTCATGCTTGCCGGAACACTGATTGAGCCGGATGGGGGCGGCGACACAGCCCATCTCCGTATGACAGCGGCCGTGCTCTCTGATCCCGGCCTGGCCCTTCTGCTGGGGGCGATGCTCGGCCTGGCCTGGCAGAGGGACCGGGCTCAGGAGCTGATCCACATCGCGTCGCGACGGGCAGGGGTGATACTCCTGGACCTGTGTGGTGCGGGAGCATTCGGCTATGTCGTATCCAGAAGCGATCTCCCCGCAGAGCTCTTCCGGCAGGGGCAGATCTTGCCGGTACTGCTGCTGCCCTTCCTTCTTGCCGCAGCCCTTCAGCTTGCCCAGGGCTCAAGGGTGGTGACCGCGGCTCTGGCAGCCCAGCTCCTGTCCGGCTATCCCCTGCCGGCCGAGACCCTGGCCCTGCTCATCGCCGCCGGAGCCTTCATGCTCTCCTACGTCACCGACCCCTTCTTCTGGCTTGTCAAAAACGCCACGGCATCGTCTCTGAGGGAGACGGCAACGGCATACACCCTGCCACTCAGCTTGATCGGGCTTTTTGTCTTCGTGCTGGCAGCAGTGGATTGGGCGTTATGAGGATGCAGCAATACCAACCGGGATCAAGCAGAAGCCCGGGATAATTAGGAGGGAGGCAAAAGTCCTGCGAGGTGGGAAAGAAATGATCATTCGACTTTTGCCATTCATATTATACGTCAATCAACGTATTTAAGGATTTCGTTTCATGTCGAAGGCCCAGCGGCTGACTTGAGGGGCGACGTTGCCGCAGCGCCTGCAATTCATGACCGCCAGCCCCATATCCTCATAATGCCTGGCCAGCGGCTCGATCTGCGGCAGCTTCTTGAATGTGTAGTAATGCAGCCACCCTCCACCTTTCACGAGGGGCAGCACCGCCTCCAGGGCACCCTCCAGGCCGTATGGCGCGGGCACTACCGCCCGGTCGAAGTGCTTCTTCAGCATACGATCTGACTGCAGTGCATCGCCATTGACTATGGCAACCCTCTCCTCCACGCGGTTGAGCCTGCAGTTCTCAGCCAGAAAGAGGCATGCCCTGCGGCTCTTCTCCACTGCCATGACGGATGCCCCCCGCGCTGCCAGGTGCACGGCGAATGGACCCACGCCTGCGAATGGCAGTAGGACCTCCTCGCCAGGCCGAACCAATGATGCCACCCTCATCCTCTCATATCCGAGGTGGCTGCTGAAGAAGACCTCCGCCACATCCAGGCGGAAGAGGCGGCCGAACTCCCGGTGCACCGTCACCGTTCCGGGCAGGCCTGCTAAGAGCTCCAGGCCTGCCACCCTTCGCTCCCCCTGCAGCCTGGCAGTCTTCTGGTAGACGGCCTTGATGTTCTTTGCCGAGAAGAGGGCGGCCTGGCCGATATGCATCCTGTATTCATACAGATCGGAAGGGATGCTCAGGATGGCGATGTCTCCGATGATGTGAATTCGGTCGGGGAGCTTTTTCAGCAGGTCCTCAGGGATGATTCCCTGCAATCTCTCTTTCACTAATTTGATCTCTCTGCTGCCACCACATATTTAAAAGCCTGGAAAGCCTCTCTCAGATGGAGGCATGAGATAATGAGCTATCTGGAGAGGCTGCGCAGGGATGGAAGGGACGCCAATCCCTTCTTCTCCCTCATGGGAATTGAGCTGGGTGGCTTTTGCGGCGGTCAGGCGGAGCTTTTCATGTCCGTTCGCCCCGACATGCTCAACGGTGTGGGCTGGCTGCAGGGCGGCCTGTACACTGCTCTGTGCGACGAGGCCATGGCTTTAGCCCTGTTCACCGCTCTGGAGGATGGGGCAGCCATCGCCACCATCACCGAGAGCACCGCCTTTCTTCAGGGCATCAGAAGCGGCAGGATATCTGCCCGGGGGCGGGTGGCAAAGCTGGGCCGGAGCATAGCCTTCATCGAGGGCGAGGTGAGGTCGGATGAAGGGGAGGCCCTTGCCCGCAGCCAGGCCTCCTTTGCCATACTGCCCAAAAAGGCCTAGGCCGGCCGTCAAGCTGAATTCTTTGTGGTTTTGTTCAGCGACAGTACACAGAAGGCAAAAAATCGCTAACTATTTCTTGCTGCGCTACCGCCCGGCCGGGCGAAATCCTGTCAGGCCGTGCTCTGCCATCTGCAGCCTTCTCACCATCTCTCCGGCCGTGCGGGCATCCTCCGCCTCCGCCAGCACCCTGACTTTGCTCAGGTTATTTCTCTTTCCACAGGGGCAGGACCTGGTCTTGCTCTCCTTTGGGGCATAGAGATGCCTGCCGCAGGCGCACCGGAATACTATGAAGTTCACTGTGCGGGCAGGAGCACGGCATTTATGACGCCGTCCTGACCGGGCCGGCTGGTGATCCTGGCCTCTCCCATCTCCGTCTTGATGACGGCTCCCCGTGTGAGGATGCTCCTTCTCGTATAGTGCAGATTGGCCTTGTTGTCCTTCACAGTCTCAATCTTGACCAGCTTGGACCTGCCGGTCACGGGGTCGGCTACTGTGGCCAAATCGCCCCGCAGCATTCTCATCTTCTGGTTTCCACCCCTGGCCTCGACCTTCTTGACCCGTGCTGCGGCTATGGTGGTGTCGCTTTGCTCTCTTCCGATCTCATACTTTCTCTTGCCCCTGGCGGGAATCAACTTTCCCCCCGTGGGCTTCCTTCCGAATTTGCCTTGCCAGCGCATATTATAATTCCTCAGATCAAAACCCATCTCTGATGCACGGTATTTAATAGTTGTGGTGGGTATGGGTTGTATGTAGGGTCCGTTAATTTGCTTTTAGTCAAGTAAGCTTTATATAACATTGACCTGGATGATCTCAGCGGTGATGCAATGCACATAATGGAGGGCTTTCTTCCCCATCCGTGGTGGGAGATCTGGTTCGCGCTTTCTCTTCCCGTAGTGGCTTATGGTATATATAAAATGAACAATGTGATCAAAGAGAATCGGGAGACATTGCCACTTCTGGCTGTAGCTGGAGCCTTTATCTTTGTGATCTCCTCATTGAAGCTGCCCTCTGTCACAGGGAGTTGCTCTCACCCCACCGGAACGGGAATCGGTGCCATCCTCTTCGGCCCAGCTATCACATCGGTTCTATCTGTTGTTGTCTTAATCTATCAAGCTGTTTTTCTTGCCCACGGCGGGATTACTACCCTTGGGGCTAATGTCTTCTCTATGGGCATAGTCGGGCCGGTAGTCGGCTACCTGATCTATAAATCCTGCGCTAAATATGGCATGCTATTTGGCGCTTTTCTGGCAGGCGCCCTATCCGATTGGGCCACATATGCCGTAACCTCAATTCAGCTCGCTCTGGCTTATCCGGCTGCAACCGGTGGTGTCCTTGCTTCTTTCAAGGCCTTTTTGGCCATATTCTCCGTCACGCAGATACCTCTGGCCATAGTAGAAGGCGTAGTAACTGCCCTTATGTTCAAATACATATTGCAGATGAGAAGTGATGTCCTGGTAAGGTTGAATGTGCTCTCAGAAAGAGAGAGCCTGAAGCTGAAGGAGGCCTGGGCATGAAGATAGAGACCATAACGGTTGCAGTGATTGCGGCATTCATCGCTCTCTTCGCCTATACGAGCATGACTGGAGAGCACGAGTGGGGCGGGGCGGATGATCAGCCGGAGGCAGTCCTTCAGAAAATGACAAATGGAGGCTTTGAGCCGTGGTTCCACAGTATATGGACGCCGCCCAGTGCAGAGATAGAGAGCCTGTTATTCGTCCTTCAGGCGGCAATAGGCAGCATCATCATCGGCTACTTCCTGGGGTACTACAGGGCCATGGCAAAGATGAAATCTGCCGCGGCTCGAATGGATGAAGAAGGAAAGTCCAATGCATGACCTGCTGGATGACTATGCTCAGTCAAATGCATTGAGAGATGTCAGTTCAAGGCTCAAGCTTCTATTGGGCCTTGGGGGCATGCTTCTTTGCGTCTTTTCAGCGACGCCGATAGCGCCTCTATTCATAGCAGCTACCATGAGCCTCATAACTGTGAAGCTGGCGAGGATCCCATGGCGCTTTTACTGCGCACTTTTGCTCATACCTCTATCCTTTGCTCTTATCAGCGCCATGGTGGTGGCATTTATGACTGGTACAGGCGATCGAATCTTTGCGGTCAATCTCTTCGGACTCAATATATGCAGGGATGGCGCCAACCTGGCCCTGCTCCTCATAGCCAGGACATTCGGCGGCATGTGCTCGCTGTTTTTTATAGCTCTGACGACACCTATGATTGAGATATTCTCTGATCTGAAGCGCCTGGGAGTACCTGAGACGGTTATAGATCTCTCCATGATGATTTACAGGTATATCTTCGTCTTCTTAGACCAGGCTGCAGTAATCCATAACGCTCAAGTGATGAGGCTTGGTGATGCAGGGATCAGGAAATCGCTGAACTCCTTTGCAATGCTCTCCAGCGTTCTATTTTTGAGGGCATGGGAGCAGGGCGAGAGGCTCATCATAGCCATGGACGCACGCTGCTACAACGGCAAGCTCAGTATCATGGAGAGAAGTGGACGGGCGGAGCCGAAGGAGATATTTGCGGTACTCGGTTATATTACTGCCACTGGCGCTATCGCTTTTTTAACCAGAGATATACAGCTGCTATGAGGAGATATGACAATCATACTTGAGACCAGAAATATCGGCTACCGTTACGGAGACGGGACAGACGCCCTGAATGATGTGAGCATATCACTTGAAGAGGGCAGGAAAATCGCCCTGGTGGGCCCAAATGGCGCAGGCAAATCCACTTTGATGCTGATGTTCAACGGCATCCTGAGGCCGAGCTCGGGAGAGGTTCTCTTTCACGGCCAGCCTCTGCAGTATGATTCCTCTCATCTTCGCGAGATCAGGCGTAAAGTTGGCATGGTCTTCCAGAACTCAGACGACCAGATATTCGCTCCGACAGTCTACCAGGACGTGGTCTTTGGACCTGTGAACCTGGATTATCCCGATGAGAAGGCGAGGAGGTACGTGAGATATGCCCTGCAGTATGTCGGCCTTTCGGGCTACGAGCGCCGTCCGCCTCACCATCTCAGTGGAGGCGAGAAGAAGAGGGTGGCAATTGCGGGCGTATTGGCCATGGAGCCAGAGGTTATGATCCTGGACGAGCCCACATCTAACCTGGACCCGGCCAGCTCTGAGGAGATCATGGATCTGCTTGACGAGCTGAACTGCGGGGGCAAGACCATGATCATATCAACCCACGACGTAGACCTGGCCTACCGCTGGGCTGACGAGATAGTTCTGATGGAGGATGGTGGTGTGCTCCGCAGGGGAAGGGGGCCGGAGATATTCGGCGATGCAGAGCTGATAAAAAGGGCGAGGCTTAAGCTGCCGGCGGTAGTTGATATCTATAACGAGATGGTCGGACGGAATTTGCTCAACGGCTCCAGACCGCCGATGAATATACTGGAGCTGACGGATCTGCTGGAGTCCAGAAAAAGAGATGCAAACTCCCGGAAGGCCCCTGGAAAGATCTACATCGCCGCTGTGGACGGTGCAAGCCCCTCCAATATCAGGGGCATTTTAAATGATACGCATCCAAATTTTGTAGGGGCCATGGGGACGAACGCCAAGATGCTGGCCGAACAGGCCCGGATACCCCTGGACTTCACATACGGGGTCATAGACAAGTGCATACTCAAGTCTCTGGCAGGCAAAAGATCTCTGATAATGACCTCCGGCGGAATGGTGGACCACTCCCTCATGAGGATTCAAGCCTATTGCAGGGAATCCGGAGCCAGGATAGATGTGATCAAGCTGGAGTCAGGCGTGAATCCGGAGGGACAGGAGATATCGAGCCAAACCGATTCGCCTATAGAGGTGACACAGTAATGCCGAATGGAGACGGCTCTTCGCTGTTTTCTATGGGTAATTGATTCTACCTTCTCTGGGAGTCCTTTGTGCCCTCTGTGCCTCTTGTCTGAAGTCAACCGTCGGCTGGGGCTTTGAGCTATCGAGCCAAAAATTGTTATAGATTAGCGGCCTTAATACATAGCTGTAGGATGTGTGATTTATGCCACCGCACTGCGATACGTTGGATGGGCCTGTCGTTACGGCCGCCAAAAGGGCATTGGAGACTGGAAAGGTAAACCTCATACTTCCCTGGGCGCCTAAGGCTGCAGAGGAAGAGATCAAGAGCGCCTTTGGAAGAGCTCAACAAGTAAGAAAGCTTGGAAAAGCTGCAGCAGACCTGGCAGACTATTGGTTCTTTGAAACCGTTGTGCGCCTGCACAGGGCAGGAGAAGGGGCTCCTTATACGGGACTGAAGCCCGCAGGGCTTGACTGGGGTCCTGTGGTTCCAAGAGCTGAAAAGGCCATAGAAAAGGGCGATGCAAAAGAGGTTATCGACTTACTATCACATACCGTTGCCGATGAGCTACAGAGGAGGTTCAGCCATGCCCTGGCCAGGAAGAGCTATGATGAGAACGATGTAGATGCAGCAAGGGCATACATCCAGGCCATGCTCGGCTTTGTCCTTTACTCACACCATCTGTACACAAATATTAAAGGCGAAGGGCACGGCGAGGAAAAAGCAGGGGGGCATGAGCATTAGATTGGGCTGAGGATCTCTGAGGGGGATCCGATTTTTTTTTGCTGCAGCGAACCCCTTAAATCATCCCCACACGAAGACCAAAGATTTGCATCTATTTATGGCCCTGCTGGCAGAAGCGC
Source organism: Methanothrix sp. (assembly GCA_018052825.1). Classification (GTDB taxonomy): domain Archaea; phylum Halobacteriota; class Methanosarcinia; order Methanotrichales; family Methanotrichaceae; genus Methanothrix. The sequence goes on along the minus strand of JAGPMN010000003.1, from coordinate 52,815 downwards.
TGCATACTTTGAGCGATATTTTCGTCTCCAGCATAACATACTCTCGCAACTCCGTCCTCGATTGTAGCGAAAGCATTCACCGGGTGTGAATGATGTGTCCCACCTTCCGCACTTTAACTTTCTAAACTGAGTATTTTTCCCGCTAACGATTTCTTAAATATAATCATAATTTGCAATATTTATATACATTAATAATTTATTTGCTTGCCATATCGCGTCAATTGAGAGGACCTTTTTGCCATCTTATCCCTCAAGAGAAAATCGATCCAAACCAACATAGTGTAAAATTATCTAGCAAGAAAATCCTAATTAATTAAAATATTTTCATTTAATTAACTAAATCGATAGCGGCAAAAATACTAAATCCAGAACTCAAAGTGCGGAATGCAGGATGTGTCGTTAGCCGCCAGCATTTGCCGGCGGTCGACGACACCGCTATGATCAGGCCCTGTCCACCTCCTCCCTGACCAGCCGGTGCACCTCTGCGGCGCTGGCCTTCCCGCGCGTCTTCTTCATCACCTTTCCCACGATGAAGTTGAGCGCCCTTTCGCTTCCCGCCTTGTAGTCCGCCACAGCCGCTGCGCTCTCAGCCACGGCCTCCAGCACCGCCTTTTGCACAGCATCCTCCCCGGCCTTGCCGAGGCCCAGGGCAGCCACGACCTCCCGGGGCGAGCCGCCCCTGCCGTCCAGCAGATGGCGTATGATCTGCACAGCCCCGTCCTCGGTAATCTTCTTCTCCTCCAGCATCTGCACTATCTCTGCCATGTGCCCGGCCCGGAATGAGTCGATGGTCATGTCCCTGTAGTTCAGCTCCCCCTTGAGCACGTCGGCGATCCACACGGCTGCCAGCTTCGGCGAGGCCCGCGCAGCCACAGCCTCATAGAAGTCGGCCACCTTGATCTCGGATGTAAGCGACTTGGCGTGATCGTCTGCGAGGCCGTACTGCCGCACAAACCTCTCCCTCTTGGCGTCGGGCAGCTCAGGGAGAGACGCCCTGATCTCCGGCACCCAGCCGGCAATCCTCAGCACCACCAGGTCGCACTCCGGGAAGTAACGGTAGTCGTGCGCCCCCACCTTGCTGCGGATGGAGACTGTGATGTTTCTAAGCTCGTCGAAGTGCCGCGTCTCCTGCACCACATTGATGTTGCGCCTCTGCAGATTCTTCTGCCTCGTGATCTCGTAGGAGAGGGCCTTTTCCACCCCTTTGAAGCCGGAGATGTTCTTGATCTCAGCTCTGTTCCCTCCCTTCAGTGAGATGTTGGCGTCCACCCTCATGGCACCCTCCAGTGAGCCATCGAAGACCTCCAGGTACTCGAGAATGCTCTTCAGCTTATCCAGGAAGGTGCGCGCCTCCCTGGGAGACCTGATATCCGGCTCTGTGACAACCTCCAGGAGCGGCATGCCGCAGCGGTTGTAATCAACCAGTGTGTACTTTGCCCGGTCTATGGTCCCGGCGTGCACCAGCCTTCCCGGGTCCTCCTCCATGTGAGCACGGTTGATACGGATGTTTCTCTCAGCCCCGTCGTCGCCCAGTATCATGATGTGCCCGCCAGTGGCCAGTGGATAGTCGTACTGGCTGATCTGAAATCCCTTGGGCAGGTCCGGGTAGTAGTAGTTCTTTCTGTAAAAGAGCGTCTCCTCCTCGATCCGGCAGTTCAAGGCCAGCCCCACCCGGATGGCGTACTCGACGGCCTTCCTGTTGAGAACGGGCAGGGAGCCCGGCAATCCCAGGCAGACGGGGCAGGTGTGGCTGTTGGGCTCACAGCTGTGATATGCTGTCGAGCAGCCGCAGAACATCTTGGACTGCAGGCGGTTGAGCTGGACGTGAATCTCCAGGCCGATTATAACATCCTCCATCTAAACCGCCTCCGGGGACATCTTATGGAATGCAGTCGCCGCCTCGAAGGCCTGGGCGGCCTTAAGGACCGCCGCCTCTCCGAAGTGCGGGCCGATGAGCTGCAGGCCGATGGGCAGCCTGCCGGCAAAGCCGCAGGGTATGGATATGGCCGGAACGCCCGCCAGATTGATGGGCACAGTGAAGACATCTGCCATGTAAAGCGAAAGCGGATCGTTGATGCGCTCGCCGATCCTGAAGGCCGGGATGGGCATGGTCGGGCTGGCCAGGATGTCCACCTGCTGAAAGGCCTTGAGGAAGTCCTGCTTGATCAGCGTCCTCACCTTGAGGGCCTTGAGGTAATAGCGGCCGTAGTATCCGGCGGAGAGGGCATATGTGCCGAGGAGTATGCGCCTCTTGACCTCCGGGCCGAATCCCCGGGCGCGAATTGCCGAGAATGTGGTATGCCAGTCCCTGTCCTCTCCCTGCCGCAGCCCGTAGCGCAGGCCGTCAAAGCGGGCCAGGTTGGAGGAGGCCTCGCTCATGGCCACCACATAGTAAGCGGCCAGAGCATAACGGGTGTGTGGCAGGCTCACCTCCTGCCAGGACGCTCCCAGCCCCTCCAGGATGTCAATGCCCCCCCAGACTGCCTTCTCAACCTGTCCGCTGACGCCCTCCCCGAAATACTCCTTGGGAATGCCGATCTTCATTCCGGAGACGCCGCCGTTCAGCCCGGAGAGAAAGCCGTAGCTCTTCGTCCTGGCTGATGTGGAGTCCCTGGGATCGTGGCCGGCGATGATCTCCATGAGAAGAGCCGTGTCCTCTACAGTGCGGGTGAGCGGGCCGATCTGCTCCAGGGAGTTGGCATAGGCGACGAGGCCGTAGCGGGATACGAAGCCGTATGTGGGCTTGAGCCCCACTATGCCGCAGAAGGAGGCAGGGCAGCGCACCGATCCGCCGGTATCCGAACCAAGCGAAGCCGGGGCCTCGCCTCCTGCGACTACCGCTGCGCTTCCACCGCTGGAGCCTCCGGGAACGCAATCCATGTCCCAGGGATTTCTGGTGGGGCCAAAGCAGCTCGTCTCAGTGGATGTTCCCATGGCAAACTCATCCATATTGGTCTTGCCCATGATTATGGCCCCCTCGGCCAGGAGCCTCTCTACGACATGGGCGTCGTAGGGGGGGATGTACCCCCGCAGTATCCGGGAGCTGCAGTTGGTCTCAATTCCCTTTGTGGATATGCACTCCTTGATGGCTATGGGCACGCCCGCCAGCCTGCCGGAGCCGGGTTCTCTGTCGTGCCGGCGCGCCTCCTGCAGGGCTCTCTCCTCGGCAAGGGTGGTAAAGCCGTTGAGCTGGCTTCTCTTTATCTTCTCGAAGAGCCTGGAGAGATACTCCTCGGCTCCTCCCCCCTTCAGCTCCTCTCTCAACTGGGCCAGCATGATCACACAATCCTCGGGCTCTTGAAGTAGCCGTTCTCCCGGCGGGGGGCGTTTTTGAGGGCCTCCTCCTGGGTGAGGGAGCCGCAGGCGACATCCTCCCTGAAGATGTTATCCAGCTCCACCACCCTGTAGGTGGGATCGACATTCTCTGTATCAACCTCGTCAAGCTGGTGGAAGTACTCCAGGATGGAGTTGAAATGCCTGACCAGCTCATCCTTCTCTTCATCCTCGATCTTTATGCTGGCAAGCCAGCCGATGTGCTCCACATCTTCCCTGGTGATCATTTCGTCCTCGCTTTTGACATCTGCAATGCGCAGGGATCATCTTATCTGATATAAAGGCTCTTTTCTCATGCCGCTCCCCATCCTTTTCAGCGCCATCAAGCGCAGGTTATTTTTAGCCGATGAACGAAAGCGCGAGGAAGCCTTAGAGGAAAGCTGCATATATCAGGCAGAAGAGGATAGACCGAAAGAGATGAAAGACAACGATGTCATTGTGATCGGCTCAGGAATCAGCGGCCTGCTTTCCGCTCTGGCGCTCTCCCGTGAGGGTAGAAGGGTGCTGATACTGGAAAAGGAGAGCTACATCGGCGGAGTCTGCCGGTCATATGATGTAGATGGCTATCGGGTGGATACAGGCCCCCACGCCATAACCAGGCTGGAGGGCGGGCCTCTCAGGCAGCTCATGGACTGCTACTTCAGCGTCATCCCTCAGTTCGTCCCCTTCGGAAAGTACTACGTGCGCATCGGCAACGAGGTACGGCCTTTTCCCTGGAGCATCAACGCCTGGCTCACATTCGGCCTGATTCCCATGACGGATAGGCTTCTCTTGATGAGAGCTCTCTTCAATACGCTTTATCTGGCCAATGCCGGCAAGGATTTTTCCAACATCACCCTCTCGGAGATACTTCCGAAGAAGCTCTCCGTGACCACAAGGAGGTTTCTGGACTGGCTCTGCTACTTCATGGTGGGGACATCGATAGAGAACGCGCCCATCTCCAGGTTTGTGGATAATAAGACCTACAACTCCAGGTCCATTCCATATGTGGGAAAGATATACGACCTCTTCATAACCGAGGGGGCGACCGACCAGGGATACCCCAAGGGGGGACTGCAGTCCATAATCAACGCCATTTTGGCCTCATTTCCCAAAGGCCGGGTGCGGATCAGGACGGAAGAGCCGGTGAAGCGCATCGAATGCAGCGATAGAGTTGAGTCGGTGGTCACGGAGCAGGACAGCTATGACTGCGAGGCGGTTGTCTACTCGGGATTATCCTCCGACCTGCCCAATCTGATCGCGAACCTGCCCTCCAGCTATACCCGGAATCTGGCGACCATCAAGAGGGTCAACTCCCTGACCATATGGCTGGGGCTAAGCCGCAAGCTCTTCAACAATTACGGCTCGGAGATATGGGTGGACTCCGATCCATATGCCTGGGTGGTGCCCACCAGCAATTACGATCCAACTCTCGCCCCCCCGGGAAATCAGCTCGTCGGATTCGCATTCACAATTTCCGGCGACTACAGCTCCTCTGCTATAAGAAAGAAGGCCTTTGGGACGATTGTGGATGCCGTCCCGGCTATCGAGAAGCACATCGACATGGTTCACTATCAGGAGCTGGTTCCTGAGAAAGCCTCATGGGGCATTAACTGCGGCTTTGGAGATGTGCGCACTCCGATCAAGAACCTGTACTGCGTGGGCACAGACACTGAGAAGAGGAGCGCTGGCGTCAACCGCTCCGCATACTCTGTCATAAGATTCCTGAATATCATAAAGTCCGACGGGAATTTGAAAAAACCCATAAAAAATTAAATGCCGGCCGGCCAGTCATGCCCGGCCGCTCAACTCAAATACGATTTACTTTGCCACCGCCTTCTCCATCATGGACCTGGGAGCAGGCTGCTGAGCTGCCTCGGGCTTCTCATCGCAGGGATTTTTGTCAGGCTGCCCGCACATCTTTCCATCCATCATGGACCTGGGAGCAGGCTGCTGAGCTGCCTCGGGCTTCTCATCGCAGGGATTTTTATCAGGCTGCCCGCACATCTTTTCATCCATCACGGACTGGGGCTGGCCTGGCAAATTCATGCTACCTTGTGGAGCCTTTGAGTCGCACTGATGCGGACATGCGGCCATCTGGCCCGGATTCTTGTTGTCATCCACGGCGTTTCCGTTGTCTTTTGCTGACACGGCTGGCAATACAATTAAAGAAAGGGCCAGCAATGCCACAAAGATCTGAATATATCTCATTTCTGTACCTCCACTGTAGACATGCCCCGGCATTTGGCAGGGGTGTCTTACAAATCCGCAATTATTTGAACGATATAAAAATATATAACAGAACGAACACACCATAAGATGGTTTTGTTTCTCTATTAAAGGCAAAATATGGTTCTTCGGACTCTATATGCGTTCAAAATGGTTTCCTTATCGGAGAAGATGCAATTGAGTCTGAAGGGATGCAAATGATGGGGTGACAAAAAAATATTAATTGATGAAGCTAAGCAGTTTTCTCCAGATATGCTGCTGTCTCCTCAGTTGCTGTGGCATTGTATCTAAGGAACAGAATGTCGTAGCCGGTCTTCTGGAAGGCAAACTGCCACACCCCTGGCTCGCCGCTTATGACTGCAATGCCGCTGGAATCCGTCTCCGCCGCAAATTCATTTCCGCTTCCATCAGCTCCCTTTATCTGCACTCCGGAAATGGGGTCGCCGTCCAGGTCACCATCATTGACATGGACCGTCAGCGTGATGGATTCGGAGCTTTCGTCCTTCTCCAGATATGCGGCTGTTTGCTCATCTTGCGTGGCATTGTAGGTTAAGTACAGCGGGCTGTAGCCTGCTTTTTTAAACGCGAACTGCCATAGTCCCGGCTCGCCGCTTACGATGGCAGCGCCATTTGAGTCTGTTACCTCGGAGAATTCATTGCCGCTTGCATCCGCTCCTGTGATGGCGACCCCTTCCAGCAGATCTCCATCCAGATCGCCTTCATGCACATAAATCGTCAGGGCAACCTGCTCCTGCGCCAGTGCAGGCAGAGCAATGCCGCATACTATCAGCATTGCTGCCAAATAACGTAATTCTTTCATGGCAATCACCTTTTCTGCTTTAAACCATCTCATCGGCCGTTTGGCTGAGATATGATTTCATTATGTGGAATAATATATGAAACTATAACCGAACGAACCGAGATCCTTCCAGTTTTATTTTCGTTTTCTCCTGAGTAATCGTTCCATTTTTGCTGGAAACGTTCGATATAGTTCCGTCTTCTCCGATAGGACCTTCTTCGGCAGATGACGGTTCGTTCGGCTTTCGTTTTATATATCGTTCCGTCCACCCCGCTCCTGCCATATTAGGCGGCCAATCTCTGGCAGGGCCTGATTGGGGAAGTGGGAACACATGAGAGATATCAGAGAATACCTGGATCATAAGCCGTGTTTGAGAGGCAAGATCCTGGATCGCGGAGAGCTGAAGCGCGTGGCTGCAGCCTGCGGGCTGAGCCCCCAGCAGGTCAGAGCGCAGCTTAAGGCTATGGGATTCGTCCTTATGAGGAATGGCCACGGTCTTTCCGTCTGGATGAAGCCGGCTGAGGATGAGCTTTCTTCACCTGTGGATCGGAGACTGAGCTAGATGTCGATTACAGAGATAGACGCAAATGGCCGGATTCTGCTTCCTCTGGGAATCAGATTCAGGCTGAACCTCTGTGCAGGAGACAGGCTGGCCGTAGATCAGCTTGGCGACGGCACGATAATACTTAAGAAGCCCGCAGGCATAAGATGGCCGGACAGGACCGAATGAGGTGTTGATCATTTCGGCGGTTATAGATCTGAGAGATATACGGAAGAATTTTCGCATCGGGGAGAGCGAGATTTCTGTCCTCAAGGGCATAGACCTGAAGATCGAAAGGGGTGAGTTCATAGCCCTTATGGGGCCTTCCGGTAGCGGCAAATCCACACTGATGAACATAGTGGGCTGCCTGGACCGCCCCTCAAGCGGCATCTTTCTGCTCCTCGGCCAGGATATCAGCACGATCTCCGACGATGAGCTGGCCCGCATAAGAAGAGAGGAGCTGGGCTTCATATTTCAGACCTTCAACCTCATCGGCCGCATAAGCGTTCTCAAGAATGTAGAGGTCCCGATGATGCTGAGCGGCCTTGGACGGGAGACGAGGCGGGAGAGAGCTATGAAGCTGCTCACTTCTGTTGGCCTCTCCCACCGGGCCAGCTTCAGCCCCCTCAACATCTCCGGTGGAGAGAGGCAGAGGGTGGCCATAGCGAGGGCTCTCGCCAATGATCCCAAGATCATAATCGCCGATGAGCCCACCGGCAACCTGGACCTCAAGAACAGCGACGAGGTCATGAATATTTTAACCAATTTAAACCGGGAGGGCAGGACCTTAATCATGGTCACCCATAATCCGGAGATCACCGAGAATTGCAGCCGGGTTATCAGACTCAGAGACGGCCGCATTCTGGAGAGCGCATCATGAAGACGATGATTGCAGTTTTATCCCTGCTTTTATGCCTGCTCCTGCCGGCTGCCATGCCGGCAGGGGGATATGAGTATCACATGCCTGTGAACATAGAGTACACCATCACCCCGTCGGTGCTCCTGCCCGGAGATGAGGCCATGCTGGCAATTGAGATGGCCAACGGAGCCGCATCCTACGGAGCAGGAGAGGACGCGGGGGCGGCTACCTACTCTCAGGGCACAGTACTCTCGACACCCCTAAACCACACCACTCTGCACAGCACACCGCAGATAGTGGTCATGGAGGAGGACCACTGGGACCTGGGGATGATCGGCCCCTCAGACAGGGTCACCGTCTACTACAAGATCAGGGCCAGGGATAACATCACCAGCGGCACTCACCTCCTAAGCTTCGAGGTGGTGGGCGGCTATGACCAGATCACCCTGCACAGGGAGATACCCGTGAAGGTGGATGACACTTCGGTGAGCCTGGCGAGGGCTGAGGTCTCTGCCACCAGCTTCAATTTGAATGTGGCCAATCCCAGGGAGAACACATTGAACGCAGTGACCATTGTGCCTTCCGCTGATGAAATTACATTTTCCCCGGACGAGTACTACATAGGCACCATGGACCCTGACGAGGTATTCACCATCAGCTTCGCAGTGAAGTCAAAGGCGAGGGCCCAGGCCGGGCCGGTCAATCTGACCTTCTATTCCAAATTCAAGAACGGAGACAACTGGCACAGATCCGAGGAGTATGTGACGACTTACACTGCGCCCCAGCTGGAGAGCAAGCAGAGCAGCTATCTCCTGCCGGCTGGCGCGGCAGCGCTCGTTGTGATTGTTGCGGGCGGATATCTCTACAGGAGACGGAGGAGCCAGAGGACTATCCCATGAATCTTCCCGATCTGCTGGAGTTCATAGCCGTCGGCTTCAAGGCGGACCGCTTCAAGACGCTCATGTCCTCCCTCGGCATAATCATCGGCGTCATGGCCATAGTGGTCATGATGTCCGTGGGCGAGGGGCTTTACACCGGCGTATCCTCTCAGTTCTCCACCCTCGACCTGGATGTGATCAACGTATTTCCCGGCACAGCCCACTTCGGCGGTCCGGGAGGCGGCCAGGCCAGCAGAAATCCTGCCGAGCCTGCCAAGTTCACGGATAAGGATACCAAGGTGCTGGAGAATGTGGTGGGCGTGAAAAACGTCGCCCCCCAGACGTCTGCCGCTGTAGTGGTCGCCTTCAGGAACACCAATACATCGGCACGGCTGTCCGGAATAGATCCGGACAAAGAGGAGGAGCTCAAGGATGAGGTGGCGGAGGGCAGGTTTCTCACCGGCTCTGACTACAAGTCCATAGTCATCGGAAAGGGGGTGGCGGAGGACCTCTTCCGCATGAAGATCACGCCGGGCAACAAGATCCGCCTCTACTACGAGGACCGCTATATGGACTTCAAGGTGGTGGGGGTTCTCAAGGAGGCGGAGCAGACCTCCTTCGGACCCGGGGGCGGCAGCGAAGACGAGAGGATGTACATCACCCACAAGGCCATGGAAGAGCTGATGAATGAGGAGAATTACTACTACGACTCCTTCGAAGTGACCGTTTACGATGCAGAGCAGGTGGAGAGCATCATAGAGCGGATCAAAAACGACCTGAAGAGGTATCATAAGGATGAGGCATACGATGCCACCACAGCTCGCGATATGCTCTCGTCGCTGATGAGCGTTCTGTCCATGATCAAGTATGCTCTGGCTGGCATCGGCGCCATCTCCCTTCTGGTGGGGGGAATCGGCATTGCCAATGTCATGATGCTCACAGTCAAGGAGCGGATCCGGGAGATCGGCGTCCTGAAGGCCCTGGGGGCGACGGTAAGCGACATTCGCATGCAGTACATACTTGAGGCTGGAGTGCTGGGGATCGTCTCAAGCGCCATAGGCATCATCGCCGGCGTGGCCGTCTCCTACCTCATCGGATCTCTGGCGTCGCTGCCCTCAGCCATCACAGCCCAGTCCATTCTGCTGGGGCTGCTATTCGGTGTTGTCACCACCATTATCGCCGGATTCTATCCTGCCAGCCGGGCGGCGATGCTCGATCCCATAGAGGCCCTGCGGGCGGAGTGATATAGATGATCTGGCTGCTGTTTCCGCCCGGATCCTTATATCGATCACGCCGCGCTGAAGCTGAATGTGACGGACGGGTCGGTCAGATCGCATCCCTGCACGTCCAATAGAAGCGTCCCGTTGTATTCGGTGGAGAAGAACTGCAGCCCTGATGTGGCATTGATCTGCAAGAGCTCCTCTCCGCCCGGTATGAAGAACGAGACATGATACTCATCGTAGTAGCCGCTGGCGGGAAAGCGGAGCGTCCTCACCGAGCTGTTCTCCACAATCAGCGAATCGCAGATCGCGTAGATCTGGCCGCCGTCCTCCTGCACCATCTGGCAGGAGTCGAGGAACTCAAGGCCGGAGAGGTCATCGACGCTGCCCAAAATCAGGGCCCTTTGAGAAGAGGCGCCGTCCATGTAGACATTGAGGATGAGCTGGCCGGATGCCGGCGCGATGGTGGAAAGCATGACAATGGCCAGAGCCGTAGAGGGGAGCAGTTTGGGCCTCATATCTCATCTGCCCATCTTCCTCTCGTGCCTTCTCGGCTCCATATCCAGGAGCAGAGCATACCTTCCCGCCTGGGAGCCTGCCGCTAAGTACAGGTCTCCTCTTCCAATCATGCCACCTTCCGAGGGCGAGATCGTCACTGAGACATTGCCCTCGGTGGCAGTCTGGCTGGCGTCCTCACCCCAGGCCACATTGGCCTTCAAGGAGGTGGTGTTGTTCCCCAGGACGGCAATTTGAATGTCGACCAGGGGATAGATCCTTCGATCCAGCGTCAGGCTGCCCCGGTAGACCTTCTCTCCCTCCTCCCCCTGGATGTCCTCCCTGATCTCCTCCAGGCTCTTGTTGGACTGGAGCAGGCTCTCTATCCGGCTGGCTTTGAGCGGCAGCAGGGACTCGACATTCAGCCGCAGCAGAAACGAGTCGTTGCCGCGCAGGGCAAAGCCGCTGCCGCTATGCAGAACCTCTACTGGAACGCCTGCGGGAAAGCCCCCGTCCTGAACATAAGTGGCCATTGCATACCTGGGAGAAGCGCCCTGATCGGCCTGTCCGTCTCCTGCCCCGCCCTGGCCTACTGCCGGCAGCAGCATCAAAAGCAAACCGAGCTGCCCTATCAGCATTGCCCTTCTAAATATGTCCGTCATAGCATCCGCCTCTGTCAAATATCGTTTATCATAATTATAAGATTAATCGCTGCATCTCTGTTTATTATTAAATCTTTTAAAAAAATAACGGGAGGGAGAAGCCAGCCCTTTCAGGCCTGAGCAGAGGCCTCTACTGCATTAAAAATCCTGGAGACCTGGCGGAGGTTCTCCTTCATGGCAGACAGATCATTCACGGTCATGTTGTTCATCTCTTGTCTCTTCTCGTCTATCATGTCCCTGATCTCATTGAGGGTCTTGCCGTCCAACTCCTGCATCCTGGACTCCTTCAGCTCTCTGATCTGGCTGATGGTCATATCGTTGAGCTTGTCCATGGTGATGTCGCCTCCCCAGAGGAGCAGCGACATGTAGTCTCCGCGGTGGCCGTCGCCCTGATTCTTATCATTGCCGCCGTTCATGTTGGGCCTGTTCTTACTGGCTCCATTGCTCTGTGCGCGGCAGCCGTCTGATCCCATCCTGCCGAAGCTGCAGTTCATCGCCGGCACGCCTGCCGAGCTGTTCCAGGCCTCTTTCTGCAGTTCCTTAATCTCACCCAGGGTCATATTGCCCATCTCTTCAGGTGTCAAATTCAAATTAGCCATCATGGGACAGAACCCCGCATTCTTGCAGCCGGAAGCGCCCGGCAGGGAATAGGCCGGGGCTGCGAGAAGGCATAGCGCGGCCACAGCAGCCAGCGTAAATCCGTATTTGGCATTCATATCTCTATCACTCATATCAATTTTTACAGTATTCGCAAACCCGCTAAGCTGGACAGCCTTTGCCTGCGCTGCCCAGCATCCTCCCTTTAGTCCGGAACGATAGAAAAGATGATAGCCGAACGAACGATCTCCGCGAGATCCGGCGATAATTAAAAATGTCTAAAAACGTTCCTTTTTTGATAAAAACCACTCTGAAAGTTCTATTATGTTGGTGCGGCCCCATTCCTTTTTGGTTATCAGTTTTCGCCTCTCCAATGAGATTAAAATTCCGGTTAATGATGATTTAGGAGTTCCAGTCTCATAGCGGATCTCCGCCTGTGTCATCCTGCCACCATACTCTATCAATGTGGCCATCACCGCGCGCTCCCTCGGTGTGAGGGTCTGCATGACCGCCTCCATCTCCGAGCTGATGGCTATTCGATTGCCGGATGCATCCTGGCCGGCCTCCATCTCAATGAGCTGAGCCTCTTTTTCAGGCGATATCTCCTCATCACCATCATCGGCATCGCTGCTGCTGGATGACTGGGCGGTCCCGGCCTGTTCAGATGGCATGGGCCCTGGCGCAGCCATAATGCCTTCCCCCCCGGAGGTATCTGGCTCCTCAGAGATCTCTGCCTCCACCGCAGTCTTTGCCTGCCATGTGGCTCCTGCATCTGCGGATTGGCGCTGCAGCCTCTCCCCTATGGCCTCTCCAGGCCTTCCCCCATGCCGCCGCAGTATGACTCCGGCGGCAAATCCGGCCACCAGGAGGGCCGCAGCAATGACGGTCAAAATCAGTCCCATGCCCTGCGGCAGGAGGAAGGGCATGGGCTGGCTTCCCGGCGGCGGGGCCGGAGGCATGCCGCCAGCCACCGTCTGGCGGTAGTGAATGACGATTCGGGGATCTGTGACATCATATCCCTGCACATCGGCGACAATGGACTTGTTGGAGGCGGAGAGCAGATAGCTCAGGCCCGGGGAGGCATCGATCTCTCCCAGGCTGGTATCTCTGGGCAGGTAGAATGTGACGCGATAGTCGCCGAATCCGCCCTCTGCAGAAAAGTTCAGAGTCCATATGTCGCCCGACTTCTCAGTGAGCCGGTCGGTGAGGGCGTAGAGCTGCGACGTATTGCTGTCCAGGCGAAAATCCGACCCATTGAGAAAGTCGAGGCCTGCTGCATCTTCAGCATAGCCGGTCAGCAAGGCCTTTCCGGAGCTGTCCAGGAAGACATTGAGAATCATCCTCTGGCCGAGATCGCTGGAGGCATTCCTGGAAGCGGCATCCTGAGCGGCTGCCTGTGGGAGCGGTGCTGCAGCAAGGACGGCAGAGAGCAATAGCAGCAGCATGAGGACTCTCTCAGCCATCTCTCTCTTTCCGGCAGGGCTCTTCATGGTGAAAGCGCCTTTTGGCCCGAATCTATTTAAATAGCACTCCCGCCGCCATCTACCAGCCCCGGCTGGCCACGGGCATCCTCCAGCCGCTGCCAAAAGCCCTGTCCGTCACCTTCAGACCTGGCGCAGCCTGCCTCCTCTTGAACTCGGCGCGCTTGACAAGGGAGAGGACGCGGGATACAGTCGCCTCGTCAAATCCCTGGGAGACTATCTCCTCCTTCGACTGGTGCAGGTCGATGTACCTCTCAAGTATGGCGTCCAGTATCTCGTAGGGGGGCAGGCTCTCCTCATCCCTCTGGCCAGGCCTCAGCTCCGCAGTGGGGGCCTTCTCCAGCACTGAGGCGGAAATGACCTCCCCTGCCCGGGAGTTGTACCAGCGGCTGACCCTGTAGACGGCCGTCTTGGGCAGATCGGATATTACCGCCAGACCGCCTGACATGTCTCCGTATATGGTGCAGTATCCCACAGCCAGCTCTGACTTGTTGCCGGTGGATAGGAGCATCAGTCCGAATTTATTGGAGAGGGCCATGAGCAGGTTGCCGCGAATGCGGGCCTGGATGTTCTCCTCAGTCACATCCCTGGCCAGCCCCCGGAATGGACCGGAAAGCTCCCTGTCATAGGATTTCATGATATCGCTGATGGGTATGGTCATGCTCCTTATGCCCAGTCTCTCAGCCAGGGCGGCGGCGTCGGCAAGGCTGGCCCGGCTGGTGAAGGGGGAGGGCATTAGGACGCCCAGTACGTTCTCCGGCCCCAGGGCCGAGGCTGCGATGGCTGCTACCAAGCTCGAGTCTATGCCTCCTGAGAGGCCCAGGAGGACTCCCTTAAAGCCGCACTTTTGCACATAGTCCCGCAGCCCCAGCACCAGAGCCCTCCAGATCTCCGACTCAGGGGTAAAGTCGTCTTCGGCTATATCATGGCCGGCCAGGCCGTTCAGATCGACGACCGCAACGTCCGGCTCAAAGCCCCTCGCCCGCGCAGTGAGGCGACCCTGCCGGTCGAAGGCACAGCTTCTGCCATCGAATATCAGCTCATCGTTTCCCCCCACCTGGTTGACATAGAGGATGGGGACTGCATGCTTTTTTGCCATGAGTGAGAGCATGGCCTGGCGGTGCAGTTGCTTTCCCGCAGTGAATGGTGAGGCTGAGAGGTTGATGATGGCCTCCGCTCCCGCATCCACCAGCCCGGCAACAGGGTCGGTGTGATAGCGGCGGCGCTTCCAGATGTCCCTGTCGTTCCAGATGTCCTCGCAGATGGATATGCCGAGCTTTGTGCCCTCAATGTTCAGTATCTGGGGCTTATCTGCAGGCTCGAAGTAGCGGTCCTCGTCGAAGACGTCGTATGTGGGAAGAAGCGTCTTTCTAAATGTCCCCTCCACACGGCCGTCTCTCAGAAGGGCGGCGGAGTTGAAGAGGGGCCGCCCTGCGTCATCCGGATTTCTCTCAGCCAGGCCCACAAGCAGGGGCGGCAGGTCCGCCTCATGGCAGCGGCGGGCTAGATCCTCCAGTATCGACCAGCCCCGCTGCACAAAATCGGCTTTGAGGAGCAGATCGCGGGGAGGGTAGCCGAGCAGGGCCAGCTCGCTGGTGACTGCCAGGTCGGCCTCCGCAGCGCAGCGGGCGGCTCCTGCTATGAGATCGGCATTGCCACGCAGGTCTCCTACTGTGGGATTGATCTGCAAGAGGGCTATTTTCATTGAATTGAGGGTATAGGGAACGGATGAGATTAATCTTTTTCTCACAGGATAAGATGATCATCTTGACTGGATGCCGCAGCAGCCCGCATCTTCGATATAGAGTGCATCAGGAATCGATTGCTTTTTATCCATCCAGGCCTTCATCGTTGCCGATCAACAATGTCCGGCTACTGGGATCCGCATATTGAGCGAATGCCCCTCGAAGAGCTGCACGCCCTTCAAGAGGATCGGCTCAAATCCGTTGTGAGGTATGTCTACGACCATTCCGCATTCTACCGGCGAAAGTTTGATGAGGTGGGTGTCAAGCCTGGCGACATCAAGACCCTGGCAGATGTCACAAAGCTGCCCTTCACCAGAAAGTCCGATCTGCGGGACAACTACCCCACTGGCATGTTCAGCGCCCCAAAAAACCAGGTGGTTCGCTACCACGTCTCCTCCGGCACCACCGGCAAGCCCACCGTTGTCGGCTATACCAGGGGCGACATCGATACCTGGTCAGAGTCCCTTGCCAGGGGTCTGACATCCCTGGGCCTGGGGCGGGACGACGTGATCCAGGTGAGCTACGGCTACGGCCTGTTCACGGGCGGGCTGGGGCTGCATTACGGTGCCGAGAGGATAGGTGCCGCTGTGCTGCCCACCAGCACGGGCAACACCGAGCGGCAGATAGAGCTGATGCAGGACCTCGGCACCACTGCCATCGCCTGCACGCCATCTTATTTCCTGTACATAATGGAGGTGGCGGAGAAGATGGGCGTGTCCATCAGAAATGACACAAAGCTCAAGGCTGGAGTATTCGGAGCAGAGCCCTGGTCGCTTGAGACCCGGAGGAGGATTGAGGAGGCCACAGGCATCAAGGCCTACGACGTCTACGGAACCAGCGAGATCTCCGGACCTATGTTCACAGACTGCCATCTGCAGAAGGGCATTCACATCTGGGGGGATATTCTCCTCACGGAGGTCATAGACCCCAAGACGGGAGAGCCCGTGCCGGATGGGGAGATGGGCGAGCTGGTCTTCACAACACTGCACAAGTATGCCCTGCCCCTCATACGCTACCGCATCGGAGACCTGTCAATCATGAACAGCGAGCCATGTGACTGCGGCCGCAGCCACCCCAGAATCATGAGGATCTTGGGCAGGACGGACGACATGCTCATCATCCGCGGCATCAACGTATTCCCAAGCCAGGTGGAGTCGGTGCTGATGAACATCCCCGAGGTGGGAGACCACTGGGAGATCGTAGTGGACAGGAAGGGTCCTCTGGACATGATGACTGTTCGGGTGGAGCTGACAGAGTCGGGCTTTTCGGACAAGATCGGAGACCTGATGAAGCTCGAGAAGAGGGTCTCAAATAAGCTGAAGGGTGTGCTGAACATAACCGCTGAGGTGGATCTGGTCGAGCCGGGCACCATCCCACGATCCATGGGCAAGGCCAGAAGAGTAATCGATAACAGAAAGGTGTAGGAGGCTTCAATATGACAGAGATCAAGCAGATTTCCCTGTTTGTTGAGAACAGGCCGGGGCGAACTGCCAAGGTCGCCAAGACGCTATCTGACGCAGGCGTGAACATCAGGGCTCTGACCATCGCCGAGGCTGGCGACTTCGGAGTCATCCGCATGGTGGTGGACGACCCTGAGAAGGGCTACAGGGTCCTCAAGGACAATGCATTCACAGTCTCCATGACAGATGTCCTGGCTGTGGAGATGAAGGACACCCCCGGCGGCCTCTACGAGATCGTCAACACCCTCGGCCAGAACGATGTGAATGTGGACTATGCCTATGCCTTTGTCACTGCCAAGGCCCAGAGGGCCATGCTCATACTGCGGGTCGATGACATAGCCAAGGCCAGACGCGTTCTGGGGGATAAGAACATCAAGATCGCTACCAAAGAGGAGCTCCAGGCCATTTAAGCCGGCTTGGACTCGACTTATTTTAGTATTCTGTAAGCTTGACAGATAGATTTGCTGCTGATTTTGTCTCCAGCCGTTCTGAGGAGATCTTCGCGCAAGGCTTCACCATTTTCAGCGAGCGGGCTGAAGTTCATTTCAGAGGCCTGGAAAATGGGCATGTATTGCGCAGCTCTTGAAATCATACCCCATATCAAATTTGCTTATTTTTAGTTCATAAAGCACATATACCTTGCATGCAAATGTATCATCGGAGTGAAAAAAAATGAAACATTTCTCTGCACTTATTTCGGCCACGGTCATCCTGATTGCCCTGGTCTCTCCCGGCGCCGCCCTGGATACGAAGTTCTACACAGTAACTGAAAAGACGCTCTCTATTGATCTGGGCCCGTCTTTTATTATCGAGCAGGGTAAGTTTGATGCAAACGAAGATGGAATGATAACACAAGAGTTCTTGATCAATAATACCGGCGCACCCGGTTCTGCACTGGTTTCCATCACAGGCGTTTATGATAACGAGTTGAGATATTTGAGCCCATCAAATCTCTCCCAGATCTTCGCATCCGGCGTCATTTTGGGTATGGAAGAGAGGGGCGACAGGGTGGCGGGCAACTGGACTGCCCAGGACAGCAGGGGTGGCAATGTAACTGTGCAAAGCCTGATATCACAAAATCCGGAAAATGCTTCGGATAGCAGAGCCTACGATATGGCAGTCTGGAACCTGGAAGGGCCCAATTATGCCATAGTCATATCTCTGCTGGACAGGGACAACACCACGAGGTTGATAAATACAATGACTTTGACCTGAGGTCTGGGTCCCCTTTTTTTGTCATATATTTTCTCCCTGGTACCTCCCGGCGTAAGCCTTCTCAGCATCTTTTTCCAGCCGCAGGAATATCAATTGCATGAGCCGGGCATTCTTCTTGAGCCGCAGACCGTGCGGGTTGTAGACCACCAGCAGGCTCTGGCTGCGCCCCCTGTATCCCGGATCCCACAGTGCAGTCTCTAAAGAGGCCCCGCAGCGCAGCAGAGTGGATCTGCTCCTGGCCAGGGCAGCCGCATTCCTGGGAATGCTCACTATCTCGTTGAATGTCACAAGATAGGCTCCTGCCGGCAGGGTCGCCCAGCCGGAGGGATCGAACGGCACCGGCTCGGTGGCCGGCAGCTCCCTCTCCCGGTTGTCGAAGGCCACCGCCCCGGCTGAGGAGAAGCGCTCTATCTTCTGCAGAGTCAGCTCCATGCCGCACATCTGTGTCTGTGTCCCTGCATCTATCATGGACTGCACCAGCCCCTGCACATCGCTTGTCGCAATGATGGTCGTAGAAGATCACCGGCTGCAATTGGGGGCGGGCAGTAGAATTCCGTTTCGGTCGGAGGCCCCCCAAGGAAAGCTCTATTAACTATCAAAGATTACTCGCCTTTTGTGTTTGAGCTATTTCTGCTGCCGGTAGCCCTGATCATTATGCTGCTTGTGCTAGCCGCGCCCCTGATCTTCGTCTATCTTTTCCTGCGGATCTCCGAGACCGCCTTTGAGATGGTCGGCTTCTCCCACTGGCATGCCACCCTTGCGGTCTTCGGCTCCATTCTGGGCAGTCTCGTGGACATTCCCATCATCCACATATCCTCTTACCCGCAGTGGTATTCATCCTTCGCGGGCCTCATCTCCTCCCAGCCCTCAGCCCATTTTCATCCCTTCATTTTAGCCGTCAACCTGGGAGGCTGCATCATTCCACTGGCCATCTCCGCTCATCTTCTCGCCCGCCGCCAGGTCTCACCGGGTAAATCCCTGCTGGGCATGGCGGTGGTGGCTGCCATCACATACAACGCCGCGCAGGCCATACCGGGAGTGGGTATAGTGCTGCCGGTCTGGCTCTCCCCGCTCCTGGCGGCGATCATGGGTCTGTTGCTGGCAGGAGGCTTCCACCACGCTCCACCACTGGCCTACATCAGCGGCACACTGGGAACTCTCATCGGAGCGGATTTGATGAGCCTGGTCACACCTGGAATACTTCCCGCCCTCTCCCCCCTGAATCTGCACCGGCAGGCTCCGCTCGTCCTGTCCATAGGCGGAGCGGGAGTCTTCGACGGAATATTTCTGACAGGCATAATCGCCGTGCTCCTTGCAGCCGGCATAGTCTGCCTGATCCGGGGAGGCTGCCGTGGGGTTAGATGATTGTCTACTGATTGTCTACTGCAAAAGATATTATATCCCCTCTGAGAAAGGGAGATGGTTGATTGGAGGTGATGCGGCTGCTGGAGATTGAAGACCTGTCGGTCAGCATCGGCGGTAAGCAGGTTTTAAAGAACTTCAACATCAGGATAAATAAGGGCGAGACCCATGCCCTCTTCGGGCCTAACGGCACCGGCAAGACCACGCTGCTCAATGCCATCGCTGGAGTTCCCAGATATACCGTGGATGGGGGGCGCATCGTATTCAAGGGCCAGGATATAACACATATGTCCATGGATGAGCGAGCCCGCCTTGGAGTAGGAATGGCATTTCAGCGCCCTCCGGCCATTCGCGGCCTGCGCCTGAAGGACCTCATCAAGATCATCAATCCCAATGCAGATGCCGGGGCCATATTGAAGAAGATGGACTTTGAGGCCTTTGCGGATAGGGATGTCAACCGGGGCTTCTCCGGCGGCGAGGTAAAGCGCTCCGAGATGGTGCAGCTGCTAGCCCAGCAGCCTGACTTCGTCATGCTGGACGAGCCGGACTCGGGTGTGGACCTGGAGAACATCAAGCTCATCGGCGACGCCATAAACACTCTCACCCAGAAGGACAAAAGGCCGAGCAGCAGGACCAAGTCTGGTGTGATCATCACCCACTTCGGCCACATCCTGGAGTACATGAAGGCGGACAGGGCCCATGTCATGCTGGGCGGATCGATCGTCTGCAGCGGCAATCCGGGAGAGATCCTGGCGCAGATCAAGAAAAGCGGATACGAGGGGTGTGCAGGATGCAGCACTTGTCCGGTATAGAGGAGAGGGCCAAAAAGGCCAGGGACAAGAAGGCGTCCTTTGGCACTGATGTGGACCTGGAGAGCTTTGAGTCTGAAATCAAGGAGCACGAAGCCGTAGAGAGCGCCGAGGATCTGCCCTCTGAGGTCAAAAAGGCGGCTCTCGATGTAGGCGTAAAGCTGGACGACGAGTCTGCAGGCGCTTATGTTCAGATGGACCAGACGCCGGTTGTGGCGGGCTCCATGCTCGAAGGCGTGGAGATAATGGATATAGCTTCGGCCCTGAAGAAGTACGATTCCCTCAAGGACTACTACTGGAAGCTCGTCGCCCCAGATGCCGACAAGTACACAGCTGATGTGGCTGAGGCGGCCCCAGCCGGCTACTTCGTTTTGGCCAGGAGGGGCACGAAGACCGTATTTCCCATCAAAAGCTGCCTGTATCTGGGCTCTGCCAACTTCAATCAAAGGGTTCACAACATCATAATCGCAGAGGAGGGCTCGGAGCTGCACATGATCACCGGCTGCACAACGCCAGCTCATGTGCAGAGGGGCCTGCATCTGGGCATTTCGGAGTTTTATATTCAGAAGAATGCCAAGGTGAGCTTCACGATGATTCATAGCTGGGGCAAAGAGGTGGAGGTCAGGCCGAGGACCGGCATAGTTATGGATGAGGGCTCTTCTCTGTCCAACAACTACATCCTCCTCAAGCCCGTCAAAACGCTGCAGACATTTCCCACAGCCAGGCTGGCGGGCAGGGGGGCTGTGGCCAGCTTCAACACTGTGGCCTACTCCACCATGGGCAACATCGACATCGGAAACAATGTAATTCTGGATGCGCCGGATACATCGGCAGAGTCCATCTCCCGCGTGGTCTCCGTGGGGGGTGAGGTCATCGCCAGGGGCCGCATGACCGGACGGGTCCCGGGCGCGCGGGCGCACCTGGAGTGCGTGGGGCTTCTCCTTTCGGACAAGGGCAGGATCTACTCCATTCCCGAGCTGGACGGCCAGAGCCGGGACCTGGACATGTCCCACGAGGCTGCGGTCGGCCGCATATCTGAAGAGGAGCTCGAGTACCTCATGGCCCGCGGCCTGACATCCGAGCAGGCCACATCTGTCATAGTTCGGGGCTTTTTGGATGTGGAGATAAAGGGGCTGCCCGAGAACCTCAAGAGGGAGATCAAGAGCATCACAGAGAGAGAGAATTTGAAGGGGGCTGCATAGGCTCCCCGCTCTCCTTCTCTTTTATTATTATGCATCTGAATGCATCTGCGCAGATACTGCGTAAGGCTTTCTCAGAGTGGCTCAGAGATAACGACTCGCTTTTTGCGGCGGCTCTGGCCTACTACGGCCTGTTCTCCTTTGTGCCGCTCGTGATACTGGTATTGACATTTTTAAATTCGCTCATTCAGCACGGCTACCTGGGTGCTCAGATGGTGGATCAGTCTCTTAATATGGTCGGCCAGCAGATGCCAGCCGGAACCGATGAGATGATAGATCAAGCCTCTGACCGGGCGGCCTCCTTCGGCTTTACATTGATAAGCATTTTCATACTGCTCTTCGGTGCCGCCGGCCTCTTCGTCCAGACGAGGAGGGCCTTCGCAATAATATGGGATCTGCCTGAGAACAACAGCTCTTTTCGAGGGACGGCCCTCTCCTACATTCGCTCCTACCTGCTCATCGCCCTGGCAGCATTTCTGCTGCTTGCGACATCCGCAGCTACCGCCGTCCTGCTCCCTGTGGCCAGGACGATTGAGGGGTATCTGCCCGTCCACCTGGGGCTATTGCGCGGGGTCACCTTCCTTCTGTCTTTTCTCTTTGTGACAATCCTCTTTGCCGCCGCCTATAAAACGCTGATAGATGTGAGCCTCACATGGCGGGAGGTCCTCCCCGGATCTGCCCTGGCATCGCTTCTATTTGCCGCAGGAAACCTATGCATCGAGGCCTATGTGGGGGTGGTGGATCTCGGCTCAATCTACGGGGCCACTGGATCGCTGGTTGTATTTCTCCTCTGGATCTACTACTCAGCCCAGATCTTCCTCTTCGGAGCGGAGGTGGTCAAGGTGCAGAAATACAGGGCCCTCTGAGCGATATAATGGCATTTGAGCACTGGCCGCCGTCAGACATGTCCTGCATGCCGGAGCAGACGGCGTGGCGCGCTCCACATCGGTGGCGGAGGGATCTTCCTCCAAGAATCCTTTTGGCAGTCTATCGGGCTTGCCGGGAATGATGGAGGCGAAAGTGGTTACCACAGATTAGCATTAAATAAAGGCTCACCTCACCCCCCTCTGGTGATCTGATTGGGAATATTGCAGGAGGCAGCAGCAGGTAGGCTGACCGATGAGATGAGGTATGTGGCAAAAGAGGAGGGAAAAACGCCGGAGTTCATCATGAGGGGCATCGCCAGCGGCAAGATAGTGATACCCCTCTCGCCCTACAGGTGCACGAGGCCCGTTGGCATCGGCAAGGGCCTGCGCACCAAGGTCAACGCCTCGATCGGGACCAGCAGCGATGTAGTGGATGTGGAGATGGAGGTGGAGAAGGCGCGCGTCGCAGCGGCTGCAGGGGCAGATACGCTCATGGAGCTCTCGACAGGCGGCGACCTCTACGATATCCGCAGGAGGGTCATCTCCGCCACATCGCTCAGCGTGGGCAGCGTTCCTCTCTATCAGGCCTTCATTGAGGCCATAAGGAGGCATGGAGCAGGGGTCGATATGAAGGAGGATGACCTCTTCAGGGTGACCGAGGAGCAGGCGCGCATCGGCACTAACTTCATGGCGATCCACACGGGCATCAATAGGATCTGTGTGGAGCGCCTGAAGTCCCAGGGAGGGCGGTTCGGCGGGGTGTGCAGCCGTGGAGGTGCCTTCATGATCGGCTGGATGCTTCACAATGGCCGTGAGAACCCTCTCTATATATAGCGAGTTCGACTACCTTTTGGAGATCCTAAAGGAGCACGAGGTCACTTTAAGCCTGGGAAATGGCCTTCGGGCAGGGGCCGTACACGACTCCACCGACAGGGCGCAGATGCAGGAGCTGATCGTCAATGCAGAGCTGGCAGACAGGGCACAGGCTGCGGGAGTCCAGACGATCGTCGAGGGTCCTGGGCACATACCCATTGATGAGATCGAGGCAAACGTCAGGGTGATGAAGAGGATGACAGGAGAGCGCCCCTTCTACATGCTGGGCCCACTGGTTACTGATATCGCTCCCGGACATGATCACCTCGTGGCAGCCGTGGGCGCCAGCCTCTCTTCCGCCTATGGGGCTGACTTCATATGCTATGTGACGCCGGCCGAGCACCTGGCTCTGCCAAATGTCGAGGATGTGAGGGAGGGCGTGATCACAGCCAGGATTGCTGCCCATATCGGTGACATGATCAAGCTGGGCGCCAGGGAGCAGGATTTGGAGATGGGCAGAGCCAGAAGGGATATGCTCTGGGATCGCCAGTTTGAGCTTGCGCTGGATCCGGAGAGAGCCAGGCAGGTCAGGGCTGAGAGATCTCCTGCAGACAGCAGGGTCTGCACCATGTGTGGTGACTACTGTGCCTTAAAGATAATAAAGGAGAATATTGATCTGGCCCGTTAGCCGAAGGCCGTGCAGTAGAGCACGCCGGCGCCATCCCCACCGGACGCTATTTTTTATAGTCCATCTTCCTTCCCTTCATCGCCTCCACGAACGCGAGGAACGGCGGTGACGGCCTGCCAGGCCGGGACTTCATCTCAGGATGGAACTGCGATGCGAAGAAGAATGGATGGTCTGGTATCTCGCAGATCTCCATCAGCTCGCCGTTTCTGCCTGAGAACTTCATGCCCTTCTCCTCGATCTGTGCGACGTAGGCGGGATTGACCTCGTAGCGGTGCCTGTGCCTCTCCACGATATTCGCCGTGCCGTAGATCCTGTGCGCCAGGCTGCCCTCAGTCAGATGCGCCGGGTAGTTGCCGAGCCTCATGGTCGCGCCCATCTGGCGGATCTTCTCCTGCTCTGGCAGAAGTGCAATCACCGGATGCGGCGTGGCCCCGAACTCAGTGCTGCTCGCCCCATCCAGGCAGCAGACGTTCCGCGCGTACTCGATCACTGCTAGCTGCATGCCAAAGCAAATCCCAAGGTACGGAACCTTCATCTCCCGGGCGTACTGCACGGCCTTCATCTTTCCCTCAGTGCCCCTCGAGCCGAAGCCACCAGGCACGAGTATGCCGTCCGCCTCACGTAGGATCAGGTCTGCGGAGCCGCGCTCGAGCTCCTCTGCGTCGATCCACTGAACGTCGATCTTCACCCCTGCCTCAATTCCGGCGTGCTTGAGCGCCTCGCGGATGGAAAGGTAGGCGTCCTCCATCGGATCGGCGCACTGGCTGCCCACTGTGTACTTGCCCACGATGGCAACCCTGACCGAGCCCTCAGTCGCGTCCATCCTGGCCACGAACTCATCCCAGTCCTTCCTCTCCTCCAGTGGAAAGAGCCGCATGGCCTTCATGATGTACCTGGCCAGGCCCTCCGCCTCCATCTGCAGTGGCACGCGGTAGATGTCGTCGGCATTGTGTGCGGATATGACCGCCTCCACGGGCACGTCGCAGAAGTGGGAGATCTTGCGCTTTGTCTCCTCCAAGAGCGGCCTCTCGCACCTGACGACGATCATATCCGGCTGTAGGCCGAGCTGGCGCATCTCCTTGACGCTGTGCTGTGTGGGCTTTGTCTTCTGCTCGCCGTCCACTGTGGATGGGGCGAGCGTCACATGAACGAAAAATATGTTGCCCGACTCCTCATACTTGAGCTGCCGCATGGCCTCCAAGAAGGGCATGGACTCGATGTCTCCCACAGTGCCCCCCACCTCCACCATGCAGATCTCGCAGCCTCCGTCCCTCGAAACCTGGCGGATGCGCCTCTTGATCTCCTCAGTGATATGGGGGATGATCTGCACCGTCTTTCCCAGATACTCGCCCCGCCGCTCCTTTTCGATGACGGTGCTGTAAACCTTGCCGGTGGTGATGTTGTGGTCGCCTGTCAGCTCCACATCCAGAAAACGCTCGTAATTGCCCAGGTCCAGGTCCACCTCGCTCCCATCCTTTAGGACATAGACCTCGCCGTGCTGAAAGGGGCTCATCAGCCCGGCATCGATATTGATGTACGGATCGATCTTGATAGCTGTGACCCTGTAGCCCCTGTTCATGAGCAGCCTGCCGATGGAAGCCGCTGTGATGCCCTTACCAAGGCCGCTCATCACCCCCCCTGTGACCACTATATACCTCATAAATCACATCACGCTCATGCCTTGAGCAGAGTTGCCGCCCCGTATATGATAAGGGTAACGATCAGTATGGATGAGGCCAGAGCCCCGGCGAACTCGGGAACGGCCTCCATGATGAACGTCAAAATCAGGATAGCCACCAGGGCCAGAAATATGGCTGCAGGAACGATCTGCAGCGACTCCAGGGAGAAGCCCTCCAGCCGCTCCAGCAGTGCATCCTCGCCTTCACCCTCGTATTCGTCTGCGCCTGCAATCTCATTATGCGAATCCTGCGTCCTCTCCCCCCCAGATCGATTTTGTCCGAAATCGCCGTCGTGCCCGGGCAGGTCCTGAAATCCAGCCGCCAGATCCTCCCTCTCTGCAGACTCGAATCTCTCCCGGCTCTCCCTGTCCCCCTCCTGAAAAAAGCCGCCATATTTAGGCTCATCGGGCTCTCTCTGCCAGGGGCGCAGATCGCCGGCACTCTTGTCCACAAAGCTGTCGTCAATGCGGGTGGCGAACCGCTGTGGCTTGCTGCTGATGCTTCGATCATCCGGCACATCGTCCGCCTCTCCTGCCGAGCGGACCCGACTCTCCTGGAGGGAGGGGTCACCGGCTTTTGCTCCATTTGATGCCGTTTTTCTCCGGCTGGCAGACCTGTAGCGCTGCAGATCCCGGTCTTTAGAGAAGGTTATGCGCTGGGACTCCGAGCCCTCATCATCTTCGTCCTCCGCGCCCTCCCTTCTTTCGCGCAAGGCGCCATCCCAGTCCTCCTCATCCCCGTCATCATCAGCCTGTTCTCCTTCGCCCTCCTCATCTCTGGCCCTCTCCTCGACGGCATCGGCCTCATCGAACTCGCTGTCCTCCGGATCCCCAAAAAGAGTGATGGGCACCCGGCTCTGCCCTGCCGGGCCGGAGAGGAGGATCGCCCCATCCAGCCGCCTCTCGCCTGCCGGCATCCTGGCCATAACGGGTACGACCTCCTCCATGACCACGTAGCGATCCGGCTTTCGGAGCCGCACAGCCTTAGAAATGGGGCCGCTGGCCTGCAGAGATATATTGGACGGCTCGCCGTGATTGACCACCTTGAGGTTGAATACGGTCTCTTCGCCGGGCATGAGGCGCAGGACGATGGGCTTCGCCGCCCGGCTTCCGTCATCTCCGCCATTGATGTGAACAGCATGATCCATTGCCTGCTCCCTGCATGATATAGATCATAATATTTTATAAATATTTCGCCGGTATAAGTGATATGATTTTTAAAGATAAAGGGCCAGATCCCATCCGGGCAGGCCTACTCCCTCAGGTCGGGGGGGAGCATATTTGGTATGCCGTCCTCAATGGGATAGCACTCATTGCAGGAGGCGCAGCAGAGCCTGCCAGTCACAATCTCCTTCTCGTTCTCCTCGAAGACCTCCAGTGTCAGGTCTCCCTTGCATAGGGGGCAGGCCAAAATGTCCATCAGATCGCGTTTCATGATCCGGGCATTTAATCTGAAGAAGTATAAACATTTGGATCGCCCGCAGGCAGCCCCAGCAGGCGCGCCGCATTCTTCCATAGGACTGCCTCCCTCTCCTCTGCCTCCAGGGGCAGGCCGGATATGATCTGCGCTGCCCTGCCCGGCTCCTCCCAGGGATAGTCGCTTCCAAATAGCACCTTCTGCGGGCCGGTATCCGAAATCAGCTCATGCATCTTCTCCCGGCTCATGTAGAATGAGACGTAGGCCGTATCGAAGTAGACATTTTTCGCCGCTGGCAGAAGGCAGCGCCTCACATCGTCCCACATTCGCAACCCCCCGAGGTGGGCCAGGATCATCCTCAGATCTGGATAGCTCTCCGCCACGGCTGCAAAGCGCTCCGGCGTGCCGAAGACCTCCGGCCTGCTCAGAGGATCGCTCCCAGCGTGGGCGATCAGCATCATATCCCTCTCTATGAGGCCTTCATAGAGTTGGGCGCAGCGGGAATCATCCGGATACACCTGCTGCGTAAGTGGTACTATCTTCACGCCCCTGACATCTGCTGCCCTGAGCCTGTCCAGCTCTGCCTGCAGGTCGGGCATGAGGGGATGCACTGCTCCAAATGCAGTAAGCCTGGCATTCTCATTTGAGACGGATAAAACCCAGTCGTTGAGGCGAGAGACATCCTCACGCCCCCTGGCCACCGGCAGCAGCACCGATCTGGCTACTCCTCCGGCCTTCATCATCTCCAGCAGGTCCGCCGGCACGCCCTTGCCCGGTGCAGTCACATTCAACTTCCTCTTGGCCGCCTGCAGGATCTTGGCTGCCACCGGCTGCGGGTAGATGTGGGTATGAATGTCGATGATCAATCTCGGCCATCTCCGATGTTCAGATTATCCCCATCTCTGCGAGCCTCTCCGGCAGGTAGGTCCTGGTCACATAGTCCAGCCCCTTGCCGGCAAAGGCCTGCTGCTCAGCCTTCCTCTTGAGGTCCATCTGCAGCCTGATCTGCCTGTCCCAGTAGGGAGAGGCAAAGCGGGGATCTGTCAGCTCGCTTCTCAGTGCCTGCATGTCCTGGTCGGTCAGCTTATCAGTGGAGAGGTTGTAGTCCACTATGTCGCTCGGCTGCACCCCCAGAAAGCGTGCCGCCGGCGTGACAAGGTGCTCTGAGAGGTGGGCGCTCTTGATGGCACCGTAGGCGATGCTGGCGAATATGCGGTAGGACCAGGGATCGCCATCTGTGAATACCACCACCGGCAGTCCCAGCTCTGTGTTGAGGCGCTTTATGAGGCGCCGGGTGGAGCGGGCGGGCTGGCCTTTGATGTGGACCAGTATGGCGCTAAACTCCTCATCGAAGCCGTTTTCAATCAGCCTCGCATACATTCCGCCCGTCTCGATGGCCATGACCATCTTGGCATCGTGGCTCAGAAATTCTATGTTGTCCACATTGAATGGAATCTGATAGCCTGCCTCGCCCACGTCATCCTGGCAGTGCAGCTTCTTCTCGCCCCGGCGCGTCTTCTCTAAGAGCCGCAGCGGCCCGAAGACGGCTGCTCCGTCCTCCTCCGGCCGGACGTGAAAGTCCTCTCTGTGCATGGCTGTGACTATCTCCAGGTCTTCGATGAGCCGGTCGCTCTCCGCCTGCTCGTGGAACTTGGCTATATCCCAGTTCTCTGAGATGTAATAGATCTCCCTCAAAGTCGAGCCGCGGTTGTTCCTAAGGTGCTCTTTGATGAGAAGCTCAGCGAGGTGCACCGTCTTGAGAAGGGTCCTGGCCCCACGTACTGTTTTGACGCTCCTGGTCGTCTCCTGGTCTCCGTAGATCC
This sequence comes from Methanothrix sp., assembly GCA_018052825.1. Taxonomy (GTDB): domain Archaea; phylum Halobacteriota; class Methanosarcinia; order Methanotrichales; family Methanotrichaceae; genus Methanothrix. The sequence continues at coordinate 24,667 of JAGPMN010000003.1, read as the reverse complement.
AGACCTCGTCCTTGCTGGAGAACTCTATATTTCCCTTGGTTCTGGAGGGCAGGGATATATGAGGCACAATCCCCTGCTCGAACTGATTGTAAAGATGGAAGGCCAGATCCATCAGCTTCTCCTGGGCAGCCCGGGTCCTGTCCATTTCATCCTCAGCCATTTCAGATCACCCTGGCCCCCCTCACAATCTCTGCATCGAGGCCCTCCACCACAGGCTCCTTCAGTGAGAGGATGCCGCTGAGACCGGCTGCAGCAATCCTGTAGTTGAGTGTGGCCTTTTGCCCCGGGGCTAAGGAGAGCTTCCAGTGATGGTCGTATCCGTCGCCTATGGGGATCACCCTGGCCTCAGGCGCAGTGGTCTCCGCCTTCTCCGCCAGCAGCTCGTGCAGCTTGAATGAGCGCGCCAGGTCGCCGTGATTTTCGACCAGTATCTTCACAGAGAGCTGGCCGTCCTCCCTCTCCACCCTCCTGGAGACGAGCAGATTGCCCATGATCTTGGCCACAACCGGCCCGATGTCCGGCTCATCCTTCTCAAGTACGTCAGAGAGTTTTTTGGCTATGCGGGGCAGTATCTTTCTGATGATCTCCTCCTTCTCCCGCCTATCCGATAAAATGCTCTGCCTGCTCAGGTAGCGGCGCAGCTTCCTGGCCACCTCTTTCAGGCCCAGGTCAACCTCCGCCAGGATCTCAGGCACATCTGCCACGGCATCCTTGCTCTCGGATGTGAACGGTATGTTCGTGGAGGCGATATGGACCAGCAGGACAGCCGGGCCGACAGGAACTCCGCTTCCTGTGGGCTGGCCGAGGGAGTAGTTCTTCCAGGAGACGCACTCCACTGCATGGGTTATGGCGCAGGCCCCCTGCTGGTAGACTAAAGGCACGCGGTTGGCAAAGCGGAGGATCTCCACCCGGCTCTCCCTCTCCAGCTCGCCACCGTATCCCAGCCCCACCTCCACCAGGAAGGGGTTGCCGGAGTAGACTGAGACAGGACGGACTGTGGTGGCGATGTAGTCCAGACGGTACTCCTTCTCGAGGCCCGCCTTGATCAGCTCCTCGCCTATGGGAGAGAGGCAGTCCGCTGGAGGGGACTTGACCTTGATGGCCTTGAAGGCGCCATGCAGCCTCTTGGCCTGCTCGTGGTCGAGGCTTGCCGGAGGGACCTCAGTGTCCAGACCCGCCCGGCTGCAAAGCTCCTGGGCTGAGATGGCTCCGATGGAGGAGAATGTATCCTTCAAAAAGACGCGCAGCTTCTTCTTGTCAGTGTAGCGCAGCAGCTTGATCAGCTCGCCCAATTCTATTCCGGCCGGGTGGGGGGAGATGGCATAGGCCTTCTTGGGCAGGCTCTCAGTGGCCCTTTCAAAGACCTCCATGTTGCCCTCCGGCTCTACCAGGGTGATCCTGGCATGGGGATTGACGATGGCCGTGCTCTTCAGAGAGCCGTAGACCGACTGGCGGCGGCCCCTGACATATGTGCCCTCCATCTCCATCTCGACCCTTGTCCCGCGCGGCCTCTCCCAGTCGGTCTCCTCTGAGCGAAGTATCTCAGGCTCATTTTTTGCGGTGTTGATGAGAAGCTCGCAGCTGTGTGCAGGCCTGTCCGGGGCGATCTTGGATATCACTTTGGTGGGCTTTCCAGATGTGAGCTGAGAGTAGAGCACTGCTGCTGATATGCCTATGCCCTGCTGGCCGCGGCTTTGCCGCAGGGTGTGAAAGCGCGATCCGTACAGCAGTTTTGCGAAGACGCGCGGTATCTCCTGGGGCACAATGCCCGGGCCGTTGTCCTCTACGATTACCTGATAATACTCTCCGCTCTTTTTGATCTGGACGAAGATGTCCGGCAGTATTCCCGCGTCCTCGCAGGCGTCCAGGGAGTTGTCCACCGCCTCTTTGACGCAGGTGATAAGAGCCCGCGGAGCAGAGTCGAACCCCAGTATCTGGCGGTTCTTCTCAAAAAATTCTGCGACGGATATGGCCTTTTGCTGCCGGGCCAGCTCCTCAGCAATCTCCATAAAAATAAAGAGGGCTAAAGTTCAGCCCCGACTACGGTTTGAGTGGCGGTGACGTTGTCTATCTCGCGAATTACATCCACGAGCTTATTGAGCATGCTCAGCCCCTCAACCTCGATGATGACCACGAAGTCGAACTCGCCGAAGACATGGTAGACATCCTTGATACCGTCAATGTCCTGCAGGGCATTGTAGACGGTCTTCTCCTGCCCCGGCACCACCTTTACCATCGTTACTCCGATTACCATTATGTCTCACCTATCCTATACACATTCTGCACATTATATAAGACTTTTCAGCTTTTCTTGCCGAAGTCAAATGTCTCGACATCTTCCTCGCCCACCAGATCGGACCAGGACCTGAGGGGCTCGTCTTTCTTCTGCCTGGGCCTTCGAGAGGCTGCGGCAGGCTTCTCATCTAAAGCCGGCGCGACCGCGGATGCAGTGCCGCCCGTCTCCGACTTTCCGCCTGAGGCTTCGCCATTTCCGGAGGGCACGCCCACGGGGCTGCCTGAAATGATGTCAGGCATGCCGGAAGGCGCTGCCGCCTGGCCGAGATCGTCCGCCAGGGATACGAGGGCGCGAAGTACCATCTGCCTGTAGTGCTCTATGTCGGTGTGATAATGATCCATAGCCCTCTGTCCGTCCCGGGGCGCAGCCGGTATGGCGTCGGCTGTGGAAAAGTCGCCCGAAATCTGGGCGGGCATGACGCTCTTTAACTCGGCCAGCCTCTCAAGAGTCCTCGCTGCCGTGTCCAGTACCCACTGGTTCTTGGTGGTCCTGTCCACCTTCTGGATGGATTCGGCGCGGATGGTGATGATGATTTTTCCCTCCTCTGTCTGGTAGAGGTTGGGCTTGCCCACAACTGCCACGAACTCTGGCGGCTCCAACCCCGCAAGCGTCTGAGCCGCCTCCGGCTGGTACTGTCCGGCGTATATGAAGATGCTGCCCGTGGGGTCCACAACCCGCCCACGCCAGTACTCCGTATCCGTGCCGATGTCATCCTTCTCTGTCAGAGTCCCCACCACAAAGACGCGATTGCATTTTGCCCCTGTGGGGGTGAGAAGGTATGATGGCGCGTACTGGTTCTGCTCCTCTCCATCCCTGAAGGAGCAGTTGGAGCTCTTCAGCTCCTCGGCAAAGACCCTCTTGGCCACCTCACGAGAGAATCCCGCCATTTAAATCGCCTCCGCGGCGGCAATCAGCTCTTCCACCTGCGAGGGCGTCACAGGGGGCAATTCATTGATGGTTTCAACCAGCAGGTATCTGTCGACTCTGGGTCCGGTTATGGTGTAGTACTTTCCTACCAGCTTTCCATCGATAAGCGTCCGCACAACCTCATGGTCCAGAGCCTCCATGGCCATCTGCTTGGCCTCATCCAGTGTGATGCCCACCAGCCTCTCAGTCATCTCCCTGTTGAGCAGCACATCCTGCACCCTCCGCCCGTCGTCAAGCACAGCCTTGATGCGCAGGTCGTAGCTGCCCTCCACCTTGCCGTGCTCGCTGCATACCCCTTTGACCAGGGAGCGCTTGCAGGATGGGCAGCGCTTGATCAGCCCCGACCCTTTCTGCACATCCACCAGGGCTCCGGAGAACTCCGCAGCCACTGAGCCTATCTCGATATCGGTATCGAGGGGTTCGATCTGGCTGGTGCGGTTCATCTTCACTGAGAAGCGGCCGGAAAATTCGTCCGTGACCAGGTTTTTGAGGAGGTAGCTTTTTCCCTCAACCAGGTCGGGAAGCTCCGCCTTGGCCCATTTCACAAAGCGAATGGTCCCAGTCTCATCTCCCACCAGCCCGGACTGGGAGATGGCCTCGGCAGTCGGCTCCCAGATCTGCGCCACCTTGACCCTCAGGTCCACCCACACTCCGGGCTCATTGATCTCCACCACTTTCATCTCCCGCGCCGTCCGGCTGGCCGGCTTTGCATCCACCTCAGCCTCCAGAGGCTCGATCTGGCTGGTGCGGTTCAGCTTCAGGGAGAATCTGCCCTGGTACTCATCTGTGATCGTATTCCTCAACAAATAGCTCTTGCCGAGCTCCATATCGGGAAGATCCGATTTGCTCCATTTCACAAATTTGAGGGAGCCTGTGCCGTCCCCCACCAGGCCGGTCTGAGAGATGGTCGGTGAGGCCGGCTCCCAGAGGTCCAGCACCTTGACCTCCACATCCGCCCATTTGCCCGCCTCTTTTATATCTGCGATCCTGACCTTTTCCGAGCCAGTCCTGGCCTGTGGAGTTATGCCGTGCTCTTTTAGGAAGTAATTGATGACAGATCTCCTCGCCTCGGCTTCAGGCACGCGAAAATCAACGATGAGCTTCTTTAGGCGAGTGGCAATCTCTTCCTCAGGGACGTCGACCCTATGCTCCCCGAGACGGGCTTTAATCTGATCAACCAGTTCTTTCATTCACAATCCGCCCCCTAACTTTTATTGAGAGGTAGTAATAAGTGGCCATTCGAAATATTTAAACTCGAGCTGTGCGGGGCGAAAGTGATCTATCCCTGCGTGTGACAGAAGATGACCGGATGCAGATTCATGCCTGGTTTGGGAGAGTCGACCTGGAGACTGGAGCGCTGCTCACAGGGGGCGGTCCGGCTGAGGATGGGGCGGTCTCCCTGGAGTCCGCCTCCAGGGCATTTCCCGTTCCCCAGCCCGACCTGCGCGCCCTGGCTTTAAAAGGCGGCCTTTTTGCAGGAGACGCTGAGTACAATGCATGCCTCAGGGAGGCGGCCCTCTCCCTGGTGCAGGGCAGGCTATCAGCCTCAGTCACTGCCGAGCAGGACCTGCTCTTCGCAGTGCAGGCTCTGGACGGCATGGCCGAGGCCCTCAACCTCCTGGAGGAGAGGCTCTACGAGTGGTCCCGGCTGCACCGCCAGAAGATAGCCCACGGCCGGGAGCTTGCGGAGGAGCTTGCGGATGACGAGAAGATGGGCACCCTTGCCAGTGCGGCCCTGAGCTTGAGGTCATATAGAAAGAGCCTAGAGGCTGAGGTGGTGGTCGCGGTGCAGGCCCTGGCCCCCAATCTCTCCATCCTGGCCGGGCCGGTGCTGGCTGCCCGGATAATCTCCAGGGCGGGAGGTCTCCATAACCTGGCCCGCATGCCGGCAAGCCGCATTCAGGTGATGGGCGCTGAGAAGTCCCTCTTCAAGCATCTGAGCGGCCACGCTCCCTCGCCCAAGCACGGCATCATTTACCGCCATCCCGCTGTGAGCGGATCAGCCCGCAGGCTGCGGGGCAAGGCCGCAAGGGCTCTGGCGGCCAAGCTGGCCATAGCCGCCCGGCTGGACGCCGGCTCGGCCGGACTCTCGCCAGATCTGGCCGCATCCCTCCAGGCCCGCTTGAGAGAGATCAGGCAAAAGACGCCCCGACGGGCATAGGCTGGAAGGATCAAATTTATATTCAATGCAGTGAGGAGGGTTATCCTGATGAAAGGGGTGCGCATTTTCATTGTGCTCGGATTTCTGATGGCATCGGCCTTGGCAGGGGCATTCAATCCTGCGGCTGCTGTTCCCCAAAATCTCACAGAGCACTCCTGGATCTACAGCCAGGGGATCATGAACGACATGCGCATCTACCAGTCTGAGGCGGGTTACAACGGCCAGAAGATGGTCACTGGAACCAGCGGCACAGGCACAGTCTCCCGCACCATCAATGTACAGGTCTACGGAGGCTTTGGGGATGGCTACAATGAGATAATGGCCAACGAATGGGGCGTCTACCAGAACAAGCCCTCCCGCTACAGCGCTCCTATCACAGCATCCGAGCTGAAGAACGCCCTGTGCGCCAAGAACTACGAAGTGGGCTCCGTCTTCTCGGAGAGCTACTCCCAGATCAGCGACCTGGTCAAGGATACCACTGTGCTGCAGGATAATCAAACCTCGGTCTATAACATTCATACCGAGGTGGAAGGCACCGCTCATGTGGGGGCACGGGTGCAGAAGAGCGCCAGAGCAGTGCCCATCTATTCCATGAGCGGCACCTATTCCGGGTACACCAACATGAGGATGTCCCTCGAGACTGGCAATGCCTCAGTGCTGACACTGCCCTGCCCGTAGCTGCATTATTTTCAGTCTAAATCAGTTTTAAAAAATAATTTTAAATCTATCATCGATCTATTTCAAGAGAATTATTTTCGACGAAACTTATATATATGTTATCATTAGTTATGCCGCTGGTGACCGTATTGGATACAATAGCCGGCACAGGCCTCAAAGTCGAACGCGATGAATTTGCCTCCATGCTCATGAAGGTCGGCCTTAAGAGAAACGTGGCCAAGGTCCTGACATATCTGGCAGGGGTGGCAGAGGCAACCTCCCGCGAAATAGAGATCGGGTCGGATCTCCGCCAGCCTGAGGTGAGCATCGCCATGAGGGAGATCAGAAAGCTCGACTGGATTGTAGAGAGGGATGAGAAGAATCCGGGAAAGGGCCGTCCTTATCGCATATACAAGCTCAACAAAAGCCTTCCAGAGATTGTGGAGTACCTGGAGCAGGAAAAGTCTAAGGAATCCGAGAGAATAATGAGACAGATAGAAAAGCTCAAATCCCTGAAATCTAATTAAAATAATATTAAGATTAATCATAAATCTTCGAATTCCAATTATTTTTTTAAATTCGTTTCCATTGAAAAATATATATCGTCTCTATGCAAAAAACTATTATACTAATACGATAGTAGAATACTGCAGGAATCTAGAGGGGGATGGAGTTGAAGTACATCATCGACGAAGCCCTGGGCAGATCCGAGGCGGAGAGCAGGATCAAGCCCACGAGCATGATCCAGAGCGATGAAGAGCTGGTGTCGGTTCTGGAGGAGCTGACCACAGTTATCAGAGTGATCGGATGCGGTGGAGGCGGCTCGAACACAATCGACCGCCTGGCGGAGTGCGGCATCCAGGGCGCGGAGCTCTTTGCTATAAACACCGATGCCCAGCATCTGCTGCATATCAACGCCGACCGGAGATTTCTCATCGGCCGGCGCACCACCAGGGGCCTGGGCGCAGGAAGCCTTCCCGCCATCGGCGAAGAGGCGGCTGAGGAGGACATTGACGAGATCAAAGCTGCCGTGGCCGGCGCTGATATGATCTTTGTCACCTGCGGCCTCGGCGGCGGAACAGGCACGGGCGCGTCGCCTGTGGTGGCAGAAGCAGCCCGCGAGGCAGGAGCCCTCACCATCTCCATCGTCACAATTCCCTTCAGCGCCGAAGGCTCCATAAGGATGCAGAATGCCGAAGCCGGGCTGAAGAGGCTGCGGGAGGTCTCTGATACGGTTATCGTGGTGCCCAATGACAGGCTCCTCGATGTTGTGCCCAACCTCCCGCTGCAGGCTGCATTCAAGGTGGCAGATGAGGTTCTGATGCGCTCTGTCAAGGGAATCACCGAGTTGATCACCCACCCCGGCCTGATCAACCTGGACTTCGCAGATGTGAGGACTGTCATGACCAACGGAGGCGTGGCTATGATCGGCATGGGCGAGGCGGACGGAGAGCAAAAGGCCGGTGATTCTGTTATGAAGGCGCTGAGAAGCCCCCTCCTGGACGTGGATGTCTCCGGAGCCACATCCGCACTGGTCAATGTGGTGGGCGGTCCGGACATGACCATTACAGATGCCGAGACTGTGGTGGACGAGGTCTACCAGAAGATAAATCCCGATGCCCGCATAATCTGGGGGGCGCAGATAGATCCCAATCTCGAGCACACCATCCGCACCATGCTGGTAGTGACAGGCGTATCCTCCCCCCAGATCCTGGGAAAGGAGCAGTCCCGCCGGGTGACATGCCGGCATGGAATAGATTTCCTGCCCCGCCGGGCTCGCTATTGAGCCCCTTTCCCGGCTATCCTTCAATCCTCTGATTGCATGTGCTAGTATGTGCCATGTCAATCGATATAATTATAAGTCAGCAGCTCGATTAGTTATCGAGCGGATGTGATATAATTCTTACCGAGAAGGTGAGCGGTGAGCTTGAGATGCTGGAGCGACACCTGATCATCCTCAAGCAGGTGGTCGAGAACGAGCCCATCGGTATCCTCAAGCTGGCGGAGGAGACCAATATACCCAGCCACAAGGTGCGCTATTCCCTGCGGGTGCTGGAGCAGGAGGGTCTGATCAAAGCCTCGGCTCCGGGAGCCGTCACCACCGAGCAGACGGCTGAATTTTTGCAGGAGCTGGAGGGCATGATTGAGAATCTGGCGAAAAGGGCAGAGGATCTCAAGAAGATCAAGATAGCGAGGTAGATGCTCTACAGCAGAATTGCCGAAAGCCTGCAGGCCATATCACAGTCAACTCCGGCCAAAAAGGCGCAAATCGCCGCCTGCCTTCTGAGAGAAGCCTCCCCGGATATGTTCTGTCCTGTGGTGCGCCTTCTATTGGGAGAGCTGTGGCCGCGCTGGGAGGAGTGGGAGATGGGCATCGGGCCGGAGGCTGTGGCTGCCGCCCTGGCTGAGGTGAGCCGCCTCTCCATGAAGGAGATGGCAGGGCTGCGCGAAGGCGAGAAGGACATGGGGATTGTGGCCCAGATGGCTCTCTTCCAGAAGGGCCAGAACTCTCTCTCCTCCGAGCCCCTGCATGCCCGATCGGTTTATGACGTCCTTCGGCAGGTCTCCCGGCAGAGCGGCCGGGAGTCAGAGCAGAGGAAGTCCTCACTCCTGCGGGGCCTCTTTTTGCAAGCCTCTCCCCTCGAGGGCAGGTTCATCGCCCGCACTGCTCTGCGCAGCATGAAGGCTGGCATCGGCCGGAGGACCATGATCTCTGCACTGGCCATGGCCCTGGGACATAAGCCCTCTGAGATATCGCAAGCGTTCGGACTTCTTCCGGACATGGGGCTGGTGGCAGAGGCAGCCGGAAAGGGGGAACTTGAGAAAATTGCCATGCGGCCGTCCATTCCCGTCGGGTTCATGATATTTGGCAGGTGCAGGGAGGAGGACGCTCCAGGGCTCTCTTCAAACACATCCGCTATGAATGGGCCTGCCCTTCTGCCAGTCTATCCGGGATTGAGGGTTCAGGTCCACAAATCAAATCGCGATGTATCCATATTCACATCTCGATTGAGGCCCATCGGATCTGCCTTCCGCAGTTTTGAAGATATCGATGCCGACTTTATCCTGGATGCCTATCTGACGGGCTTTCAAAGGGCCGAGGCCGGCTTTGAGAGCAGCCGCATATGCAGCCACAGGGAGATTCTCGGGTACATCAACCGCCGCCGCCTCACAAGGAAGAGCAGCCTCTCTGTCTCCCTACTGGCCTATGACATTCTCTACCTGAATGGAGAGAGCCTCTGCAGCCTGCCCTACCTGGAGAGGCGAAAGAGCCTGATCGCATTGCTGGGCTCGCCCAGATCCATTCCCTTCTCCGGTATCTCTCCCGTGGAAGAGCAGACGGCAGGCGGCGATGCTGCCGGCCTTCTCCCGGAGATCAGGAAGGCGGGTGGAAAGGCATTGCAGGTGCGGCAGCCACATGGACTGTATCTGCCGGGCGAGGCAGGGCGTGGAGACTGCATCATCAGATGATCATAAGACCCTTCGATCCGTGGAAGAGCCCCCTCTGCACCTGCCCTCCCAAGTACAGCCTCAATCCATATACAGGCTGCCCCCACGGCTGCCTCTACTGCTATGCCTCCTCCTACATCCCCCGCTTCTCCCACTGCCGCCCCAAGGCACATCTGCTCAGCGGGGTGGAGGGGGAGGCAAGGAGGCTTCCTCCTGGAGCCCTTGTCGCTCTCTCCAGCAGCTCAGATCCCTATCCGCCCCTGGAAGAGAGGCTCGGCCTCACTCGAGGCTGCCTGCAGATACTGGGTGCCAGGGGCCTTTCCCTGCAGGTGGTGACCAAATCCCACCTGGTGGCAGAGGACGCGGATATACTTGCGGAGATGAACGCCTGCGCTGCCATCACTGTGACAAGCCTCAACGAGGATACCTCCCTCCGGCTGGAGCCGGGAGCACCCCCGCCCAGGCTGCGCCTCGCCGCCATGAGCAGGCTGGCAGAGCGAGGGATTCCAGTCTCGGCCCGCATCGATCCCATCATCCCAGCAATCAACGACTGTGAGATTGACGATCTGGTTTTCGCCGTCTGCCGTGCCGGAGCTGCCCACATAACATCATCCACATTCAAGGCCCGGCCGGGCAGCTTAAGCCGCATCGCCTCCGCCTTTCCCGAGGCCGCTACATCACTGCAGGATCTCTTCGCAAGGGGAGAACGGATCTGTGCAAGCCTCTATCTCCCAGCAGATTTGAGGCGCGGCCTCATGGAGCGGGTGAAGGCGGCGGCTGAGAGGGAGGGAGCAACATTTTCATCCTGCCGGGAGGGAACTGCTCCTCCGCCTGGGATAAAATGCGACGGGACCCATCTCATAAATGCGATGCCTGCACCTAATTCCGTGGCCGGTCCATGAAAGTCTATTTATATGAAGAATAAGTAGACTTAACGACAATTCTTCTCAAAGGGGAGAATGTTCAATCTACAGTCATAAATGCTATGCGCTAAGGGAATAGGAGGTATTCAATATGAGGAATGTTCTGGCTATTACTGTGGCCCTCATGATGGCGGCTATTATCATAATGCCTGCTCTGGGGTACACTAATCAGGCAGCGGGGAATCAGTCATATTCGATAAAATCAGGAGAAAAACTAGCTTACAGCTTTACCACGGACGTCCCGGCCCACAATCTGACGGCAGAAACGGTTTCCTATCCATACTCTTTCCAGTCTTCCGGTGTTCAGAGCACCAGGGTGGCCGGCAGCTTCAAGGAGGGCCAGGTCCAGCCATACACAGTAAAGGTTGAAAGTGCAGAAAATGCAGTAGCCTTGGGAGGCAAGACCGAGGAGGAGGCCGCACTGCTGGGCAGCATGAATAAGCAGGAGGCAAAGCCCGCCGCAGAAGAGGCTGTAGCTGAACAGCCCGCGGCAGAAGAGATAGTAGCTCCTGAGGTCGCCGCTCCCGCGTTCTCTATCGAAGGCGTGGTCTTCAATGACACCAATGCCAACTCTACCATGGATGCCGATGAGGCAGGCCTTGCCGGCTGGACAGTGAATCTGGAGCAGGCTGGAGCCATCGTCAATACCACCACCACCGCAGCGGACGGCAGGTTCGCCTTCGCAGGGCTTGCAGCAGGCGAATACATCGTATCTGAGGTGCTGGCTGAGGGCTGGGCTGCAGTTGCACCCGCGGACGGAAGGCTGGCAGTGACCATCACCGATGCATCCAGGACAGATCTGCTCTTCGCAAATCAGCTCCTGCCTGCGTCCCCCGCACCTGCCGTAGCCGAGAACAACACTACAGCTGTCGATATCAATGCCACGATCTGAGATTTGAGATCGAGGGGCTGGGTTAAAGGCTCCTCTTCCGTTTTTCTTATAGCCAAATAGTTGGTGCTTAAAGCAGCCCTTAACCGAAAATCTTTCATATCTGGGAAGCCATTGAGCAAATGGGGGTGTATGCTATCATGGATGCAAGGATCTGGATAATGGCCCTTACTGTAGCAATGCTAATGGCGCCCGCCACCGGCACAGGCCTCTCGGGATCTGGCTCATGCCAACCCAGGAACGACATTGAGGCTTATTGCATTGCGCACGGAGGCTGTCCCCGTGAAGGATACTGCTATTTTCCGGACGGAGGCTACTGTGAGCTTCTATCCTTCTACAACGGAACCTGTCCGGGGGAGGGATACTACGAGCAGGCTGCCTGGATGGCCGAAGCCTACCGCTTCCTTTATGGAGATACAGGATATTACTATCCATACTCTTACTATCCCTACTATTATCCCTACTATTATCCCTACTATTATCCCTACTATTACTATTCATACTCGAACATCGGCACCGGCTACCCTGCATATGGATATCCATAAAAAATTGGACGGAGAAGGATATATCAGTCCTACCCCTTCTCCACTCTTTCTCTCTAGCCAAGTATCTCTTTCTTGAAGGTGTCAAAGCCGATCTCGTCTATGAACTCGCCCAGGCGCTGCTTCTTGGCGTGATCCCTGTAGTAATTGACAATCTTGTCTATCAGGGCGAAAACCTCATCATCGGACAGATTCTCAGCCAGCAACTGGCCAAGCCTCGGACGGACTCCGCTGCTTCCCCCTACCAGAAGCCTCCATCCTTTGGCGGTGCCTATGAGGCCGATGTCCTTTACCGCCGGCTCGGCACAGGAGTTGGCGCATCCTGAGACACCAATCTTGAACTTCCAGGGAAGAGGCATGCCGTGATATTTCTCATCCAGCTTCAGCCCGACGCCGACCGAATCCTGCTGGCCGCGCTTGCAGAATGTGGTGCCGGGACAAATCTTGACGCTGCGAACGCACAGGCCGATGGCGGCGCCGGCCTTCATCCCCAGGTCCTTCCAGGCATCGTCTATATCCTTTGGATCGATGCCTACGATGGCGATTCTCTGGGCGGATGTGATCTTGAGAGCCTTGGCATGGTACTTCTCAGCCACATCTGCAATCCTTCTCAGGCCGGCGGGATCGATTATGCCGCCGGGAATATGCGGAGCTATGGCAAAGGTCTCTTTGTCCCTCTGCACTATAGCGCCCTTTTCCAAAATATCCTTGGACATGCTATCCTCTCCTTTTGCGGTTTTGCGTCTGTTTGGAAAATGGTTTGCGGCTTTAGAATATAAATGTTTACAGAATGGATTATTATGTGATGGCTGATGAGCAGCCTCATAGAGATACCTTAACTAGCTCATCAGCATCGAATTACGGGCATCATGCATGTGCCTTGGCCTGCATGGCAGAGCCAGCCGGCCTGCTCTTGCGGTGCCTCATGACGTGGCGCGAGCGTCTTTCCATCAAATCGTCGCTCTTCACCCACTCACCCGTCTCGTCGTCCTTCTCGTACTGCTCCTTTACGGCCGACCAGGCAGCTTCGTGAGATGCCCTCTCGCGAACTGCGTCTTCAGCACTATCCAGATCCTCCCAGCAGCTATTGAAGGCCTTCAGGTAGATGGCCTTGGCGCGGCTGGGCAGGTTTCGCACGCTCCTGGGCAGCTCGCTTATGCTCTCGTATGGCATCAAATACACCTCCTGTCGTTGGTTGAGTTATTAGGTAACCTGCTTACTATGTATATCCACGTAAAAAGGTTTTGGGAGGGGGAAGGCCACAAAGAAAAAAAACCCAAAAGGCGGGCGGCAGGAAAAAGGCTGCATCCAGTGCCCGGCCTGAGGCGTAAAATATATCTTTATCTTCCCTTTCTCAACTCCTCAATTCTCTTTCTGGCGGCGTCGATATCTGTACTCATCTTCTCTTTGCCGGTGGCGGGTTTGGCCTCGGTACTCACCGCTGCTGCGGCCGTGCTCTCTGTCTCAGCCCCGGTAGCGACAGTTTGCTCTGCGGCTGCGGCTCCCTCAACAGCCCCATCCCCGGTGGTTGTGTCCGGGCAGGAGCCTGGGGTAAGCGGTGTCATCCCTTCGTTAATGGATATGCTCAGGTTGTCGATGAAATCGGCTTTCATGGTATCGCTCATATTGATGTCCATTAAAACCAGGGCTACTGTCTGGTTGCTGGGCTGATAGGCGACCAGCATCTGATCTCCAACCTGTCCCCATATGGCTGGCTCCGGGAATGTGTCGTTGTACTTTGTCTCTGCCAGTATGGGATTGTAAGACTCCATGAAGCCTTTCAATTCCTCACGGTTCAGCTTTTTGTCCGGGGACTGGCAGGGGTAGATGAGATGAAGGCCGACCCGGTCACCATTCAGCAGCAGAGAGGCTGCAATCTCCTTTCCACCCGTATAATTGGCCTCGACGATGCTTTCCGGCTCGATTGCTACATCTTCAGGAAGGCAGAACACCATGTTGGCGTACTCCTTCATTTCTGCTCCAGTGCAAACATACTTCTCCTCGGCGGCAGTAACAAATGCAGCCGTCAATGCCAGCATCAGGCAGGAAGCCAGAAGCAGCTTGCCCAAGGCAGTTGATCTCTTGATATTCATTCAATCCACCTCATTGCTGTTTTTCTCCCTTTTCAGATTCTGATATTCAATATATTCATCCCGGTTTATAACCCTCAAACTATTTAGCCGTTTCCAGGAGCATCTCCGCTGGCGATGGCTGTGGGCATGATCTTATATAGTGTCTCCAATAAATACTTGCAGAGCAGCTGGCCACTTGGCAAATCTGGCATTAGCACATGAGAGGAGGATTTAGCTGTGAAAATGGCATACAAGGCTTTTTATTTTGCAGCGGCGCTGCTGGCGTTATCCCTGTGCGCTGCAGCATCGGTTGTACTCAATGAGGTAGAGGTCAATCCCCCGGAGGGCGGTGTAAACTGGGTGGAGATCTATAATCCCGATAACGAGAGCGTGGACATCAGCGGCTGGACTGCGGAGATCGTTGACGGCAGCTGGATCGGCAGTTTCAAGGCTGTGCCCAATGGGACCGTACTGGCCTGCCGGGGGTTTTACGTCTTCAACGGCGAGCCCTCCTGGAACCACAATGACGGCGGATATGCCGTGCTCTACAGCGCCTCCGGAGAGGAGGTCGACAGGAGCGCCAGCCGTGTGGATACCATGAACAACGACTTCACATACGGCAGGAATCCCGATGGCTACGACACCAACTCAGACGGGGACTGGGGCCTCTCCGCCGGCAGCAAGGGCTCGTCCAATGCAATCTGAGTAAAATCAGGCATCAATATCGAAGGGGACATAATACCGACAAAAATTGAGGAGTGTGAAAGATGAAATCGATCGGAAGCAGGGCATTTGCCGCCTTCATGGGGCTCTTTGTCCTCTGCGGGCTGGTTATGGGCGACGTGGTGATCAATGAGTTCGAGCTGAGCCCGCCCGACAACGGCACAGTCTGGGTGGAGCTGTACAATACAGGGGACGGGGCTGTGAATCTGACAGGCTGGACGGTCAACATCGTTGACGATGCCTGGCAGGGCCTCATTCCCCTGAGGGGCAGCATCGATGCACGGGGATTCGCGGCCTTTGACGGCCAGGATACGTGGGTTACCACCGGCAATGGAACCATCTTCCTCTACAATGCCGAGGGCGTGGAGATGGACAAGACTCCCATGCAAAGCGACATGTCTCACACCGACTTCACATACGGGCGGCTGCCCGACGGGCACAGGACGGACACCCGCGCAGACTTTGCCTTCATGATGGCCAGCAAGGGCAGATCCAACGGCTCGGGCGGAGCGAAGGCCCGAGTTTGATCAGCAGTGCGGGGGGAGACATCCAAAATCACATCGTCTCCAGGGCTACAATTCCCAGGGTCTCCAGCGTCGTCCGCAGGGCGTTTCTCGCCGCCACCGCCAGAGCGATCCTGGCCCGGCGCAGATCGGGCTCGGCATCCAGGACTGGGCTGTAGCGGTAGAAGAGGTTGAAGCTCTCTGCAAGCTCCCGCGCATATGTGGCCAGATGGTGGGGCTTGAGCTCTCTTGCCGCGCGGTCTATGACCAGGTCGAACTCGGCGATCTTCTTGATCAGGGCGATCTCATAGTCGCCTGTGAGCAGTTCGGCATGCTGGGTGGCGGATGAGGAGATCGGCTGCAAATCTTGCGGCTGCAGCATGCCCTCTGCCTTTCTCAGGATGCTGCAGGCACGGGCGTGAGAGTACTGGATGAAGGGCGCAGAGAGCTTCTCGAAGTCCAGGGCCTGCTTCCAGTCGAATGTGGTGGCCTTGTCGGCTGATACCCGGACCACATCGTAGCGCACGGCACCTGCGGCCACATGGGCTGCGACCTCTTTGAGGAAGGCCTCGCTCTCATCCGGCCGTCTCAGCCTGACCTCCTCATAGGCCTGCTTTTCCACCTCATCGAGCAGCTCGTCTGCTGAGATGAACTTGCCCTTCCTGGTGCTCATGGAGCCGGTGGGAAGGGAGACGAACTCGAATATGACCACCTCAGGCTCGCGAACCCCCAAAAGCCTCAGCGCCGTCCTCAGTTGCGCAGAGACCAGCTTGTGGTCAGCACCCAGGATATCCACTGAGCGGTCGGAGTTCTGGCTCTTCCAGCGGTGGTAGGCCAGGTCGCGGGTGATGTAGAGGGATGTGCCGTTGGCCCTCTTCAGGACCATCTTCTTCTCAAAGCCAAACTCCGTTAGGTCGAGCTGAAAGGCTCCGTCCTCCAGCTCCATGAGCCCGGTCTTCTCCAGGAGGGATACGATCTCGTCTACGTCGCCACTGCGCACGAACTCCGACTCCCAGTGGTAGGAGTCGTGGCAGATGTTCATGCGGGATAGCGTCTGCTCAATTCCGGATATGGCGTACTTGACGGCACTGTGGATTTTGGCCACGATCTCGCCGTCCCCAGCCTCGTAGCGCTGTATGACCGAGTCGGCCTCATCCCTGATCTCGGGGCTGGTCTCCATGAGCCGGTTGGCGGCGATGTAGACCCTCGCGATTGCGTGATCCGGCTTGCTGCCGTCGAGCTGGAAGTGATCGAGCCCCACGACCACCATGGCCTCCTGGCGGCCCATATCGTTTACGTAATACTGCGCATCCACAGTGCAGCCCGCCCGGCGAAGAATTCTGACAAGCGTATCGCCTATAACAGAGTTTCTGATATGGCCCACGTGCAGCGGCCCGTCCGGATTGGCGGATGTGTGCTCCACTATGACCTTATCCCTCATCCTGCCCCTCCAGGCGTTGTCGGCCAGTGCCTGCTCCAGCACCCGGCCCAGGAACCTTTTGCCGGCAAAAAAGTTGATGTAGGGGCCGGACAGCTCCACCCGCTCCACATAATGCAAGTCATGAGGCAGGGCCTGGTGGATCTCCATCGCAATGGCCGCCGGGCTCTTCTTGAGGACGGGGGCCAGCCGGAAGGCCACGGAACAGGCCAGGTCGGCATGGGGGCTGACATCAAGCCCCAGGCTGTTTACACCATTCTCTACCGCAAAGCCACAGCGATCGAGGGCTTTTCCGAGAAGCCCCTCGACCTCGCTCAGAAAATCAAGAAACATGGCAACTCCAGTGTAAATAGGTATCTTAGTCCTGAATCGAAAGGAGCAATATAAGCGTTGCGTAGAATTCACATAAAATTTATACCCTCACAGCACAATTGGAATTGAGGGATATATTTGAAATTCATAATTGCTGTTTTAATACTATCGCTCTGCCTGCCAGCCGCTTCGGCGTCAGGCGGCAGCAGCCATTCGGCTGAGGCCACCACAGCCGTCACCCTGCCCGTGGACTATGTTACCGTCTACCCGGACGGGCTTATGGCCGTCAAGCGCACGGGAGGCCTGGAGCTGACTGAGGGAGTGCACAGCTTCGTGATCAATGTTCCTGAGAAGGCTGATAAGAGATCAGTGCTGCTGTCCGTGAGCAATGCCACCTCTGAGAGGGTGGTCTACGAGGCCAATCCCATATTCACCCTCAATGTCACCTCTCCTGGACTGCAGAGGTTTGACCTCTCCTATCTCATGCGCTCTGCCGCAACCTGGAAGCCGGTCTATGATCTGCAGCTGACGGACGAGACTGCCTCCGTCAGGGCCCAAGCGGTGGTCACCAATTGGGCCGGAGAGGACATGGAGAATGTGCGTCTCAAGCTTGTGGCAGGGCTGCCGTCCGCCGCATCCAGCTACGCCAGAGCCGCTCCCAGTGCTGCGGCCCCCGAGGCGGCTGGGGAAAAGTATGCGGCCTATACCGCGGACGGATCTGCTTCCGCATCAGGCGAGCTTGAGGCCCTCTACATATTCGAGCTGGAGGACAGGGTCGATCTGCCGGCAGGAAAGGAGATCGGATTTCCCCTCTTCGAGCAGGATGCGCCCCTGGTCAGGGTCTACACATGGGATGCTGCCAGCTCGGCTGAGGGCCCCGTCATGGAGGAGATCCGGGCCAACAACACCCTGACCAGCCCCTGGCCCGCCGGAGAGGCGCTGCTCTACCGAAATGGCGAGTACATATCCGCAATAGACATGCCCTATACGGCATCAGGCACCAACGCCTCCATCGCACTGGGCCCGTCAGCCGATCTGAAGGTGGAAAAGAAGCTGCTCGACTACAACATCTCCGAGAGCATCAAAGTATCGCAGTCCGGGAACCACAGCGTCAGGGAGACTGTCGAAACCTGGAGCTACAGCCTGAACATAAAGAGCAACCTGGACAGAGAGGCCAGTTTGGAGGTCAGGGAGACTCTGCCCCGGGAGGCTGTGATAGTCTCTGCATCACCCCAGCCTTCGGAGAGCCTTGCCACCAGCCTGAAGTGGGATCTGGACCTTCTGCCCCGCCAGAAGACGGCCATCAGCTACACCTTCCAGGTGACCAGCATGGAGGGCCTGGGTGACAAATACTAAAATTACTCCACCGCAACCCTCTTGGCGCTGACCACCACCAGCTTGGGGAGGTGCACCTCCAGTATGCCGTCCTTGAAGCTGGCCTTCACCTGCTCGGGCTTGATCTCCATGGGCAGCTTTATCTCTCTCCTGCGGGATAGGGTGCTCATCTCCCGCCGCAGGTACTTTCCTTCCCGGACCGGGGCCTTGGCGTCGATGTAGAGGCTGTCTTCGGTCACCCTCAGGTCTATGCTCTCCTTGTCGGCGCCGGGCAGGGCGACGAGGGCAATCAGCTCCTCCTCCGTCTCCATGAGATCCACCGCCGCCAAATCGTAGCTTCGCACCTCTGAGAGCTCGCTGGTGACATCGCCCAGGATCTTCTTGGCCGCCTGGCTGGCCTGGCTGGACATCCTGGCAGCCTCGACCGCCGCCTTTCCTATGACGCGCTCCAGATCGCTGGTGCCTGAAGAATCTGATTTCATAGCCGGTATATTGTTCCTCTCATCATAAAACCTTTTGCCCTGCTGCCCTATCCGGCTTTATGAACCGTCCGTAGCCCGGACGCCCCTCGACCTCTCCGTCGTAGACCACCGTCCCCCGCAGGAGCGTCATCCTGGGAAATATCGCCTCCTTTCCCTGGTAAGGCGTCCACTCAGCCCGGCTGTGCAGCCTGTCAGCTTCGATCCGGCTGATGGCTCTGCTGTCCACTATCACGAGGTCCGCATCCCTTCCAGGCTCTATCCCGCCCTTGCAGGAGAGGCCGAAGATCTCCGCCGGCCTTGCCGCAACTGCATCCACCAGCCGCTCGAGGGAGAGCATATTCCTCTTCACAGCCATTAGCATGAGTGGCAGCATAGTCTCAACGCCGGGAACGCCGGGAGGGGCCTGCCAGATCTCATCCCTTTTCTCCTCGGGCAGGTGAGGGGCATGATCCGAGGCCAGTATGTCGATGCCAGAGGGGCCGCCTCTCAATGCCTGCCAGAGGGCATCGCAGTCCGCCCGGGACCGCAGTGGCGGATTCATCTTGAGAAACGAGCCCTGATCGCGGTAGTCTCTGACTGTGAAGAGCAGATGGTGGGGCGTAACCTCGCATGTCACAGGCCGGCCCTCCTCCTTCGCCTGCAAGACGCGATCGAGGCCCTGGGAAGAGCTGAGATGGCAGATGTGCAGCCTGGCTCTGCCCAGGCCCTCCAGGGCCTTTTCTATGGCAGCCTCCTCTGCCTGCGCAGGCCGCGCCTGAGAATAGGCCTCCGGCTCCTGGCTGGCCAGAAGCGGCGTAGAGCTGTCCCGGATGACCTGCCCGTCCTCGGCATGCAGGCAGGCGAGAAGGCCCAGCCGATCAGTCTCCGCTAAAATCCTCCTCATCTCCCCGTCGCTGTGCTCGTAGGAGAATATCTCGCCGATGGCGGCTGCCCCGCAGGCCGCCAGGGCCCCGATGTCGCCAGGACCGCCGTTCAAACAGAAGTCGACTATGGACCTGTGCCGTGCGATGTCCAGCTTGAGGTCGAATGAGCGGGCGTCCAGCGTGCGCGGATCGGTGTTGGGCTGGTCTATGACTGTGGTCACACCTCCAGCGGCAGCAGAGGCAGAACCGCTCGCCCAGTCCTCCTTGTAATTGGGGCCGGGATCCCGGAAGTGCACATGGGCGTCGACTGCCCCCGGCAGCACCAGCATCCCGGAAGCATCAATTCTCTCCTCAGCATGGTGCCATCCGCCCAGTGCCCCGATCCTGCCATCCCGCACCCATATATCTATGCTCTGCAGGCCGTGGGGAGTGAAGACCCGGCCGCTCTTTATAACCAGGTCATAATTTATATCCAAACCTCCTCAGCAGGCTCCTCCTCTCTGCCACCTGCTCAGGCCCCTCTGCCCCCCTGGGCGGCAGCCCGTCTACAACTCCCATGATGCCCCTGCCAAGATCTGTCTCAGCCACAATCACCTGCAGTGGATTGGCTGTGGCACAGAATATGCCGCAGACCTCCTGCACAGCCTTGAGGGCATTGAGGACATTGATCGGAAACGCCCCTTTCATGAACAGCACAAAGGTATGGCCGCAGGCCAGAGCCAGGGAGTTCTCCCTGGCGGCTTCGATCAGCTCCTGGTCGTTTCCCTCCGTTCGCACCAGGCAGTCGCCGCTGGCCTCTGAGAAGGCCACTGCAAACTTAGCCCCGGGAACCGCTCCGGCCATGACCTCGTATATATCCTCTGCGGTCTTTATGAAATGGCTCTGTCCCAAAACCAAATTTGCGCCCTCAGGAGTCCTCATCTCCACGACTTTAATCTCTATCTCTGGCATAACCTCCATCTCCCTTATTATTTATGTCGCAATCCCTTCTTCGGCCCGGCGGACTGCCTGGCAGCCTGCTGGCTCTTCTTGGTGATGAATCGTGATGTTAAATAGTAGACAGCCACAAAGAGAACAGTCGAATAAGCTGCCATGCTTATGGAGGCCACTATGTTCATCCTCAGCAGAAAATAGGAGTATGGAATGGATATCAGGAGCACCAGAACTCCGGCTATGGCCGCCTGCTGCATCAGTGTATACTGCCGAAAGCGCATCATGATCTCGGCATATGATCTAGCCAAATCTACCACGGGTCCTTCACCTCATCGACGTTTAGCATCCCGTTTCTATTCATATATAGCCTTGTCCACCAGATGCAGGAGAGCGGTGCCAGAACCACCAGATTGGCGAGGCTTGCGATAAGGGAAAGGGGCTGGCCCCCTGCCCCATCCCCGGCTGCTCCCCCCGCCATCTGCAGGGCGGCCGAGAGGGCAACGGCAATCAGCCAGAGCACAGCCACATCGAACTTGTTGTACCTGAAGAACTTCAGGGCTGACTGCAGGGCGGAGAACGGCCCCAGATCCTCTGTTACCAGGGCATAGGGCATTGCTATCAGTGCTATTGACACAGCCAGGGCGTAAAGGAGAAACAGCAAAAGGCCAGCTGCTAAAATGCCCACCACCCCGGCATCTGCAGCCAGAGGATCGGGCGATATGGCCAGTGCCGGCAGGAGGAAGATCAATCCCGCCAGGGTGATAAGCCATGTAAGCAGAGTAGCCAGAAACAAATTCCAGAAATGCCTCCTTCCCGAAGACCACATGGCGGAGGTGTCAGCCTTTCCCGTCTCCAGGGCCTGCCTGGCCATGCCTATGGCCCCGGCTGAGAAGAAGGCGTCGACCATTAATATGAGCAGCATGATGCCTATAAAGAATAGAACTGCCAGGGCAAGCTGGTCGGCGCCGAGGCCTTTGAGAAGCTCCTCCATCTGGCCCTGCATGACTGTCACATTCTTTGCATCCTCAAATGCCATAGAGCTAAGAGCTCCCTGTGGCATGAGGATCAGAAAGATGCCCATCATGAAGGCCAGGAGTATCAGCATGGAGATGACGGTGCTGAGCAGAAATGGCAGGCATAGTATGAGGTTGCCCTTCCAGACGGAGAAGCCCCGGCGGAGCAGCTCGCCAATATCCTCCATCATCTCACCCCTCCATGCCGTTCCAGATCGCATCCCCCACATGGTGCAGCGATTTTACGGCCTTCCCCTCGCACTTTTCCACTGAGATCCCTTCTCCCATCCTCGTCTCTCCCCCCATCTCCGTGCCCGGCACCAGTGCCCGGCCCACTGCCAGAGGCTTTTTATGCCTCTCCTCAACCACTATCACCAGGTCGCCAGCGGCAATCTCGGGATCCGCTGATACTATGCCAGGCTTCATGATGTCTGCGCCGTTCACAACGAAGCGCACTGCACCGGCATCTACCACCACCAGCCTCTTTTTGGGTGCGAGCTCAATGGCCCCCCGCACTGTGAAGAAGGGCTGGTCGTCTACCATCATAAGCAAGGGCAGACCGTCCACGAATATGAGGTCCGCTCCCTCGTCGCTTACAGCCATCTCCAGAGACGATTTGTTCAGGCGAGATGAGTCCTCTAAGTAGGACTCAATCCTGGCAATGATCCTCCTGGCCTCGCTGCCCTTGAGGTGGTGCCTGGATTTTATCTTCATGCGAAAGAGATATCCCGATAGGTTTAAATATGCAACGAGCACGTCTCCTTTTTGAAGCCTTTTGCGTTATCAATGCTGGAGAGAGGTTTAATGGGTCAGAGACCGCTTGATATTCTGAATGAATCACTGAACGGCCCCGTCATAGTCAAGCTAAAGGATGGAAGGGTCTTTCGGGGAGAGCTGCAAGGTTACGATATACACATGAACCTGGTGCTCGAAAAAACTGAGGAAGTGGCAGAAGGGGCGGTCACACGCAAGATGGGAACTGTGATCGTGCGAGGAGACAATGTTGTGTATATTTCACCCTGAGGTGTTCTAGATGACTAAAGGTACTCCTTCTATGGGCAAGCGCCAAAAGAGATCGCATATTCGGTGCAGGCGCTGTGGTAGCATATCATTTAACTTCAAGAGAAAGGTTTGTGTTCAGTGCGGGTTCGGCATATCTGCCAGGATGCGCAGCCACAAGTGGATGAGAAAGGCAGACTACTAGGGGGATTGGCAGTACTAGCATTACTCAGCTAATACGAGAGGCGCAAAAATTTGCACGATGCCTGCGGCGTTGTCGGGATCTCCTTTGATGAGACGGGCAATAACGTGGCCAAGTCCATCTACTATGCGCTCTATGCCCTGCAGCATCGCGGACAGGAGGCTGCGGGCATCTCGGTGCATGACGGCAAGGCCATTCGCACTCATCGGGGCATGGGGCTGGTCTCAGAGGTCTTCGATGATGCCCAGGTCGCACTCCTGCGCGGGAGTGTGGGCATCGGGCATGTGCGCTATCCAACATCGGGCCGCTCCTGCATAGAAAACAGCCAGCCGCTTCTGGTCAAGTTCAAGGATGGGGCCATTTCCGTAGCGCATAACGGCAATCTGGTCAATTCCTCCCAGCTCCGGGAGCAAATGGAGGCTGGGGGGGACATATTCTATTCCACCTCCGATACAGAGGTCATAGCACATATCTTCGTCAAGGAGCTGCTTCGCTTCGACCTGCAGGAGGCTGTGCGGTCGCTCATGAGAAAGATCGTGGGCTCCTATTCCCTGGTATTTCTATGGGGGGACACTGTCCTCGCAGTGCGCGATCCACTGGGAATCAAGCCCCTGTGCATCGGTCAGCTCGACTGCGGCCTGATGGTGGCCTCGGAGAGCGCGGCCATCGATACACTGAACGGAAGGCTGATCCGTGATGTAAAGCCCGGCGAGCTGGTGGTCATGCGCAACGGACAGATGCAGTGCCATCAGCTGGCGAGCCTGCCCAATACTGCCCACTGCGTATTCGAGTACATCTACTTCGCCCGGCCGGACAGCATCATGGACGGGCGGCTGATATATGAGGTGCGGGTGAACATCGGTGCAAACCTGGCGGGCGAGCATCCTGCCAATGCAGATACGGTCACGCCCATCCCCGATTCAGGGATCACCTTGGCCGTGGGATATCACCAGCGCTCCGGCATCAGATACAGAGAGTGCCTGATGAAGAACCGCTACATCGGCAGGACGTTCATCATGCCCGATCAGAGCATGAGGGAGACGGCTGTGCGCCTGAAGATGAACACCATCCGCCCCAATATCGAGGGGCACAAGCTGGTGCTGGTCGACGACTCCATCGTGCGCGGGACCACCAGCCGCAGGATTGTGAACATGGTCAGAAGCGCCGGTGCCAAAGAGGTGCATGTGAGGATCGGCAGTCCCCCCATAATGGCACCGTGCTATCTCGGAATCGACATGGCCAGCAGGGAGGAGCTGATTGCCGCCTTCAAGACCGTGGCAGGCGTCGAGGCTGTGATAAACGCCGACTCGCTGGGCTATGTCAGCCACGAGGGCCTCGTGGATGCAGTGGGCATACGCCGGGAGAACCTTTGCATGGGCTGCCTGACCGGCCTATATCCAGTCGAGATCCCCGGGGAGAAGTGCCTGTCGGCGCAGACCAGGCTCTCCGAGTACATCGATTCATCAGTTCATTGAGGGGCTGCGCCACGCCTCTTCCAGCCTGGAAAGCCTATCGGAAAGCTCTCTTCCCAATACTATCTGCCGCCTGGGATAAGGAATTTCGATGCCTTCTTTGTCGAACTCAATTTTTATATTTAACAATAGATCCCTAATCATGCTGAACGCCGTGGACTGGTCTTTTGCCCTGGAAAGGAGCCGCAGCAAAATTCCTGAATCCTGCAACTCCATAACAACTGCATTGGGAAGGTCTCCGGCTGGCATACAATCTGGATGGTTTCTTGCAGCCTCTGTCATAATCTGCATCGCTTTGGCGATGTCAGACTCATAGCTTACCTGGACAAAAACGGGTGCAAGGACAGATGTCACTGGCGGTCTAAAAATGCTCAATAGTGGCGGTATAAAATTGACCAGCTGCCAATCCCTGAGATCAAAACTCAGGGGTTGTGTGGATGCTGGACATGGAAGGATTCCTCATGTTGCGAGATTT
>JAGPMN010000034.1 GCA_018052825.1 Methanothrix sp. | reverse complement strand
CAGTAGAATGAAGCTTGTCTCTGTGCTCTCTGTCGCGAAAACGTCACCAGCCATTGCATATTCGGCAAAGCGCTTCTGGACTTCTTGCCATGGCTCCCGGCTCACACGTCTCCTCCAGCCGCCCTCTCCATCTCCTCGAGAAGCCTGTCGTTCTCCTGCTCTAGCCCCACAGTGACCCGCAGGCAGTGCTCCCCGCAGCCGGAAAAGGAGCTGCAGTCACGCACGATAATGCCGTTTTCGAGCAGCTGCTCTGCCACATCCTTCGAGCCACCCTCTGTGCGGACATAGAGGAAGTTGGCCTGGGAGGGATAGGCTCCGGGCAGGCGGCGGCGCATCCTCTCCCTCTCAGCAGCGATCCTCTGCACGCAGCCATGCATCCATTCGAGGTCCTGCAGGGCAGCGACGCCCGCTGCCAGAGAGAGGCTGGTGACGGAAAATAGGGGTGCCACGCGCCTGTACAGCTCTGCAATCCAGGGCGGGGCCAGGGCATAGCCGAGGCGCAGGCCTGCGAGGCCGAAGGCCTTGGAGAGTGTGCGGCCTACGATCAGGTTGTCGTACTCCCGCACAAGCCCCTCCAGGCTTTTCCCTGCGAACTCGGCATAGGCCTCGTCCAGAAATACAACTGCATCAGTGCTCTCCAGCATGGCCCGGACGCTCTCCTCTGAGAGGGCGTTTGCCGTGGGGTTATTGGGAGAGCAGATGAAGGCCATCTTCGCCCCGCAGGGGATCTCATCTACAGAGAAGTCATCCCTTCTGGGGTAGTATAGCGGAGCCGCCCCGCAGAGCTGCGCCGCCAGGGCATAGAGGCTGTATGTGGGGTATGGGATGGCCGCCTTATCCGATGGCCCGAGGAATATGCGGCAGGCTGTTGTGATGATCTCATCCATGCCCGCGCCGGTGACGATGCTCTCCGCTGGAGAGCCGGTGTACCTGGAGAGGGCCTTGATGAATGGCCTGCTGTCCGGATAGCGGTTGAGGGGCACATCCAGAAGGGCCTGCCGGACTTGAGGAGTGGGTCCGTAGGGGTTTTCGTTGCGGCTCAGGACCACTATCCTCTCCACAGGGATGCCGTACCTTCTCGATACCTCGGCTGGATCGGCTCCTGCCTCATCCCCCTCCAGGCTGGAGAGGTGGGGAAGGACGTTCCTGGCGAAATCTGGCTGGGCGATCACAGGGATGGCATTGAAGATGCGGCTATTTAAATTGTGTATAGGCCTGAACTGTAGAGTCCTGAACAGCAAAATTAATATACAATGCGCGGGAAGGTTAATATCATGTCGAAGCTCATAGAGTTCACTTTTTATCTGGAGCACGGCACTGGTGCATCCTTAGATGCATCTATAAAGAGATCCGGCCTGTAAGGCCCAATCCTGCGTTTTGCTTGGGTTGGGTGTCGTTGTTCATTCTCTTTGCAGCAGGGTCGGTCATACATATCGCCTCTATGGGCGGCCAATTTAAGGAAACAGGAAAATGGTAGCAAGGAAATCAATAGATAACGAATTCGAAACATTAGATGCAGACTGCCTTTTGACAGGTGACAGGATAGCGAGGAGCTCTTCCAGCAGCCTGGTCAAAAAAGGATATGGTCATGCGAACTTGCAGGCATTGATGGTGGAAGCGATGCTTGCGCTGGGAGCGGCAATCGGCCTATGCCTGGTGGTGATCCTTGCCAGATCGGGCTTCTAGAGCTGGATTCTTGACCGGATGGCGGCCGCATCCGCGAAGAGGCTGCAGAGTTTGCCCCGGCCGATGCGAGCATAGAATACAATAAATGAAGGGAAGTTGACATACCATGACAGAGGGATGCAATTATACTATCACTCTCTGCAGAGAGGAGCTGAAAAAGCAGCGCTCTTTGCTGCTGGAGAGGCTGGCGGAGTGCGCCAATGAGATTAAGAGAATAGACGGGCAATTGAAGGCGATTTAAAGACCGGATGAATAGAGGCTGCAGCTCCCGCAAATCAGCCTATTGCTCATTTCCTGCAAAGGGGAAGTTGTAGAGTTCTGCAAGGATGCCTCAATAGTACCTCCTCGTCTTCTCAGGGCAGCCGCAGATGCTCTCCTGATCAGGCGTGTGGAAGTATCCGGCATCGTTGAAGCTGTGGGCGGAGAGCTTGCTGCAGTAGCCTATCCACCAGTCCAGCACCCTGAGCTGCACCGGCTGGCCCATGAAGCACCCTGTGAAGCGGAAGTAGCCGGGCAGGCCGTCCAGGTTGATGCCCGCTCCGTTTCCTGTCGTGTCCACCACGTGGTACTGGCTGTCGCCAGGCAGCCGCACCAGGTTGTAGGCATGGCCTGGGTGATATCCGACGAGGGGCAGATCGTATCCCGTGCTGGAGGTGCTGAAGACCTCGCCCTCATTGTACCCGGCCTTGCGCAGAAGCGTGGTCAGGGCGGCTGAGTAGTCGTTGCACACCCCCGTCTGCAGTATGTTGATTGTGGCGTGGGCGGGATAGAGCCCCATCACAGCGCTGTTCTCGCTCATGTTCGTGTCCGACTGCCAGGCTTTGACTCCCTCCTTCCCAGGCCAGCAGGAGAGGCCGGAGACGTTTTTGTTGTAGCCCTCCCGGAATACGCACTCTCCACTGAGGTTTTCCAGGCACATCCTGGAGCACTCAGGAAAACCAGAGCAGCAGGCCTTGAAAAGGGCGTACCCCTGCATATAAACGGCATCCGGCCCCAGGGAGTTGATGATGTACAGCCCCCGGCACCTCTTCCTGTCGCCATCCGCTCCAGCGCAGGCTTTTGCACAGGCGGAGCCGGGCAGGGCGGTGCCGTCACAGCAGTCCACAGCCTCATCGATGATCCAGTCCAGGTCGGGATGGCAGACCTCCACCTCCTGGCACTCGGCAGTGCCATTGGGCCAGATGTCTTTGCATGGAGTGTCCATAGGATAGTATTTGGGCCGCGGGCTGACATTTCCGCATACCCAGGGCGCAGCAATGCCAATCTGCACATAGGCAGTGGTGGATGCGCTGGAGTTTGTGTGGATCACAGTCAGCGTGATATTGTGCCAGCCTAAGCTGAGGTCCTCCCTTGTAAAAGACTCGTTCCTGCCGATGATCCCGTCGCGGCTGGACTGCCAGATGTACTGCCTGGACTCGCCTGCGGCGGCAGGGCTGCCGCCTGCCTGAAAGAGCACCGGCTCGCCATGGGGAAATGTGCGCGCATCCCCGGGTGAGAGGATCTCCGCTTGCTGCCGCAGCAGGCTGCCATTCCGTCCGCCTTCTGATCTCCGTTCCTGCCAGCCAGCTGGATCCGTCCTCTCCTCTAAGATCGCAGCAAGCAGCCCGGCCTTTCCGGAGGATGAGCTGTTTTTGCAGCCGCAGTCCGAATCCTGTGGATCGGCTGCCCTCTCCTGAAATTCAGCCGCATTTCCCACTGCCGGTGCAGGTGACAGGGGTCCGGCCTGCTGGGGGAGATGGCCGAGCGCAGCCACTGAGATGATGATGGCTGCCAGGCTGAGCAGGGCATAGAGGGCGTGGACACCTCTCCTGCTCTTCCCCTCCGGCTGGGAGAGGAGCGGCAGCCCGGAGAAGACGCCTGGGGCGGCAAAATACAGGCCGCTGAAGATGAAAAGCACTCCGCATATGGACCAGGCCTTCCAGCCGTATGGCAGCAGTGTGATGGCCGCCTGGCAGAGGGGAAAGCCCGTCAGGCCGGCGAAGAGAATCAGAAAGGATGCGGCATGACTGCCCCGCTCTTTATGCCCTGCCCCAGCCGCGAGCCTTCTGCGCTGCATTGAGAGGCTGAAGGCAGCAGCCGATATGATAGCCAGGGCGGCGAGGCATGCCGGCCACTCCCTGAAGGCAGCCAGGACGACCAGAACGGCCAGGCCGGCTGCGGCCAGCAGAGCTGCCATGGCATACTCCAGCCGCGGGCTCTCAGCTGCCAGCGCCGCCCCCAGCCCTCCTGCGAGCCCCAGCAGGACTATGAGCAGACCTCCCGCACCCTGGGAGAAGAAGTAGTCGAATGCCCCCCGCCCGCCAAGAGATGGCAGGGCGAATATGAGAAATATCACACCTATGGCCACAGCCACCAGCGATGCGACCGCTGCCGGCAGCGCAACAATCCGCTCAGCGCCTGCCTGGCCGGCCACCCTCCCGCCGAAGCCGGCAGCCTTTCTCTCCTCACTCTCTGCCACATCATTCAATATTCCGCCTGAATCCATCGGAGACACTCTGATGCCAGCAGGGAAGATAAAAATTATGCCCAGAAATGATGCATGCTGATGAGGACAGGAGAATACGCAAGCGCAAACTTAAATCCCTTTGAAGACGACTGCACTCACAAATGATTCTCACCTCCGATTCCCAGGCCAAAGCTGTGATCGAAGCCGCCCTCTTTGCCTCAGGAAAGACCCTAAGCCTGAGGGAGCTGGCCGACCTCTCCGGGCTGTCTGTGGAGCGGGCGCGGGCCATGGCCGGCGACCTGGCAGCCGAATACGCCGCCCGCGGCTCAGGCATAGAGATCAAGAGCATAGGAGAGGGCTACTTTATGCAGGTTGTCCCGCGGCTGGCCGGGCAGGTCGTCTCCTGCGCTCCCAAAGAGATCGAGGCTCCACTCATCCGCACCCTCGCCATCATAGCCTACAAGCAGCCCATCAAGCAGAGCGAGCTGGTCAAAATCCGCGGCAACAAGAGCTATGAGCACGTAAGGGAGCTGGAGAAGAGGGGGCTGATAAGTGCCGAGAAGGCCGGTCACACAAAGCTGCTCACCACCACCCCCGGCTTTGCCGACTACTTCGGCATAGTCTCCGGCGATCCTCAGTCCATCAGGAAAGCCCTCCTGCAGGACAGAATTCTGATAGGAGTCTCCCCCATGTACGAGAGCCTGGCCCGGCGGCTGGCGCTGGACTACATTGTGGTCAACCCCTACCGCCCCTCTGAGGAGGACATCGCCCGCCTGAAGGAGATCGACCTGCTCATCCTGGCCCCGGGATATGCGGAGAGGGTGAAGGAGAATTACAGCGGCCGGATGATGGAGGCGGGAGTGCGCACCCTCTCCCAGCTCAAGGAGAGCGCTGAGGTGATCTGCCGGACGGCCGGCGCCGGGGACGTCGAGCCTCTGGCTGCGGAGATCGATTCGCTTTTGATGAATTTTCGGCAGAGGGCAGCATCAGCCCGCCCTGTCCGGCCCCTCACCCCCATGATCGAGGAACTGGCCCGCGACCTGCACATCACTGTGCAGGAGGGCGGCCTCACTGCTGCCCCCGACTCCTCAGGAATGGAGGCGGATATCCTGGTGCCGGTGCACCAGCCCTATGACATGGATATTCTGGAGAGAGTTGTGCAGCGCTGCGAGAAGATACTGGGCGGCTGATAGCCAGACATCTCCATCCTAAATCCATTCCTTCCTGTGGAAGTAGCCCAGCATCACCACCACCACCAGCAGCATGAGAATGAGAACGGCCGGGTATCCCCAGGGCGACTCCAGCTCAGGCATGAACCTGAAGTTCATGCCGTAGACCCCGGCCACGAATGTCAGGGGCATGAATATGGTGGAGATGATGGTGAGCAGCTTGATGACCTCGTTAAGCTTGTTGCTGAGGCTGGAGAGATACGTCTCCAGCAGTGAGGCGGACATATCCCGGAAGGTCTCGATGTTCTCTATCACCTGGATGGTGTGGTCGTAGACATCGCGCAGGTAGATCTTGGTTGTCTCCGAGACCAGGTGAGAGTCAGTCCTCTGCATCTTGCTGATGGCCTCCCGCAGGGGCCAGACAGACTTTCGGAGAAAGAGCATGTCGCGCTTGAGATTGTATATGACCGGCAGGACATCCGGCTGGGGGTTGGAGACCACTACATCTTCGAGCTCCTCGAAGCGGTCTCCCAGCTTCTCCATGATCAGGAAGTAGTGATCGACGATGGAGTCGATCATGGAATAGGCCAGATAATCCGCCCCCTGCCTTCTGATCCGCCCCTTGGCGGTGCGCAGCCGGTCCCGCAGGGGATTGAATACGTCGACCTCCTTCTCCTTAAATGAAATTATGAAATTTGGACCCAGGATCATGCTCACCTGGTCCATATCCAGATTCGTGTCTCCCAGATCGTATTCATCCTGTTCGTCTATTTTATTATCCTTATTCTCATCATAATATAGCATCTTGAGGACTATGAATATGTAGTCATCATAGTCCTCGATCTTGGGGCGCTGGTCTGTGAGAATGTCCTCTAAGACAAGGGGATGAATTCCGTAGCATGAGCCCAGCTTCTCCAGCACGTCCATCTGGTGCAGGCCGTCGATATTGATCCAGGTCACAGAAGGCTGATTTTTGAAGCGGAAGCACTCCTCGACATCTTTGACCTCTGCCTCGTGATAATGCCGCTCATCGTAATCTATGACGGTGATCTTGGGCTTCTCCAGAGTCTTTTCATGCTCCAGAGGGATGGGGGAGGCAGGAAGGTCGGTCAGATGAAATCCCGGCTCCCACTTCCACCAGAAAGCCCCGCCCCCGTTCTTTTTATCCTTTTCGTCCATCCCGCTGCGCGGCTGGCCGTTGCCTTGAACGGAAAGCAGCTCCTTTGCCTTCTCGGCCATGCTTCTGGATGCAGACGCTGTCAATTTCGCGACCTCACGACATATAAACCAGGGGAGTCTCCTCTTTCACACTCCTTGCCGTAGCCAGCTCATGAAGGATCGGATGCGACCTTTTATGAGGAAGTTTTATTCCTCCACGTCTCTTGATATATAAATCATACACCCCAAAATCAAAGCTGCCCGCCGAATTGAAACTTATGATAGAGAAAATGGGAATGCGATTTCCGCCTGCCCGGCGCAGATGAAAAATTATCATTTATCGCTACCTTCAGCAGATCTGATCGTAGCAGGCTGTCTGTCAACCAGCCAATCGTAGCGAGCTGATCACTAGCTACAAGCTACGGCCTTCAGGCCGTGGTAGTTGACGAAAAGGATCTAGAGGTATACCGGCACCTCCCACTTGCTCTTCTTTTCGGCAGGCGCATTCTTTTTGGACCACGCCGGGTAGACGAGCAGGCAGCCGTACTCATCCTCTTCCTGGATCAGCTGCTCCTTTTCATCGGCATCCTCTTTTCCTCCATCCTTCCCGGTCGCTTCTTTCCCGCTCACAGCTCATCCCTCCCTTTGGGCTCTGTTTTTTCCTCACTGCTGTTGGATTTTTTGACCTTTGCCAGCCGGGCCTTTGTGGCCTTGATGGAGCCGGCCAGGCTGGAGTCGGACTCTTCCTCCTGCGGCTTGTTGCAATCGATGCATTCTCTGGGCTGGA
Organism: Methanothrix sp.; assembly: GCA_018052825.1. Classification (GTDB taxonomy): domain Archaea; phylum Halobacteriota; class Methanosarcinia; order Methanotrichales; family Methanotrichaceae; genus Methanothrix. The sequence goes on along the minus strand of JAGPMN010000034.1, from coordinate 15,947 downwards.
GAAGGCCGGCGTTGATGCCTGCCTCTTCATCTATGTTCAGCGAATAAGTGGTGCCATCGGTGTATCTGTAAACCAGCTCAGCCGGACGGCTCATGGGGGAGAGGGAGGCGAAGATCAGGCCGGACCTGACAGTCTCGTTGGGCTGCAGGACCGCGGCAGACAGGCCCTTTCTGCCGAAGCTGTCATACTCGCTGCTCTTATAAATCCAGCCCCACTGATCCTTCAATGTGAAGTTTCCAGCATCAATTGAGAGCTTCTCAGAGCCGTTGTTGGTCAGGGAGACATCCAGCTCCACTGTCTTTTTATTTGAATTGACTATCGAGCGCTGCATTCCATAGTAGAGAAGGGTCACATTCTCATTGCTGATGTTGAGCAGCTCCGGAAAGCGGATGGAGAACTGATCTCCCGCCGACTGGCCCGGGGACGGGCTCACAGTCAAAATGCGGGCGATGGTCTCTTTGGGCACGAGAAAGGCAATCAGACGCCTTTCCCGATCCAGATCGCGGCAGTAAGCCTGAGCGATATCGAAGACCCGGTCGTTTCCATCTGTGAGCTGGAAGCTGGCGGCTACAGGTACCGAATTGCTGGCATTGACTCTGATCAGGCTCAGATCAACTGTCAGGATCGTTTTTGACTCTCCTGAGGAGGGGTCTTTGAATATGCCGAAGACTGTGCAGTTAACGGCACCATTGCCCCCGTAAAGCGGATACGCCTGGGACGCTCCCGCTGCCAGGAGCACGAGCAGAGCCAAAGCCAGCCATCTCATCTATAGCATACCTCCTGCTGTATCTTCAGATGTCATCCCTGGAGGATGGGACGCTGGTGCTCTCAGACGTCTGGGAAGCCAGATTCTGCTTTGTGGCATTGAGCCGCTCCCGGCTCTCTGCCAGCTGGTCTTTGATGGAGAGGCTGCTACTTGCTGGCTCTTCGGCTGCCGCCGGAGGAGCTGCGGCAGCGGTGGCATTGGTGGCAGCAGATCCGTATACCAGCTCATCTGAGAGAGGCACAAAATCCCTTTCAAAGTCGATGACGACCTGATCAGGGGTGTTGTAGTCGTAGGCCAGGGCAGCAGGCCTGCTCTGGAGAGAGACACCGGTAAATCCTACCAGCACCCTGCCGCTTTGAGCTTCACCTGGGGCCACAACCTCCGAATCGAATCCAGCTGTGGGATAGTAAGGCCAGCCCCACTGATCAAACAAAGTGAAGTTCTCCGGAGTCACAGTTATACTCTCAGTGCCGTTGTTCTGCACACGCACCTGAACCACTATCCCCTGCTCATAGTCACTCATCTGCCAGTCGGTGATGCCATAGTACCTCACTATCACCTTATTGCTGCTGCCCTTGGGGGTCGCCCACCAGTTTAAGTAAATGGGCTTGCCGCCAGCGGGTGTCACATTGATCAGCTTGAATAGGCTGTCCGAAGGAATGAGGAAGAAAATGTCCTGCCTTCCGGATGATAACTGGATGTATTTGTAGGGCTCCATCCAGTTGTTATCCGCATCCAGCAGCTGGTATGTGGCGTTGTCCGCCCCCATCAGGCCGACATCCACCTTCAGGATCTCAGTTGTGCCGTTCTCGTCTGCCAGGTTTGGCATTCTATGGGCTCCGATGAGCACCAATGTTGCGTTTTCGTCTCCTCCTTGCAAGACGCTGGCCTGGCATACGCCAGTGACCAGGGCAAAAAGAAGCGCCATGACAATTAATCTCATTTGATACCCCCGTTTCATTCTTTAGCTCCGGATCTCTACCGTCCGGGACATGACTGTTGAATTTAATACTAATCATTCAGTTATATACACTTTATCCAGGAACTGTCCTGGGCAGGCCGCCACCGCCGGAAAGCTATATCTGCCTGTTGCATCATAAGCGCAGAAGGTGTTTTCATTGTCGTCGCCCATCCTTGTAACCTGCGGCCTGCCCTATGCCAACGGGCCCTGTCACCTAGGCCACCTGAGAACATACGTACCAGCGGATATATTTGTGCGAGGATTGAAAAAAATGGGAGAAGACGTGCTCTTCGTCTGCGGATCAGATGCCCACGGCACCCCCATTGTGGTCAATGCCGAGGCTCAGGGCCTCTCTCCCAGGGCCCTCGTAGACATGTACCACCAGCACTTCGACCAGGTCTTCAGGGGAATGGGCATTGACTTCGACTTCTTCGGGGATACTGACGATCCGGAATGCCACCACCGCACACAGGAGATTGTAAAGGCCCTCATGCAGGGCGGCTATGTCTATCCCAGGGAGATTGAGCTTGCCTACTGCCCCAGGTGCGAGCGCTTCCTGCCGGACAGATATGTCGAGGGGGAATGCCCCTACTGCGGAAAGCCCGCACGTGGCGACGAGTGCGACATGGGCTGCGGCCGCCACCTGGAGCCGGGCGAGATCAAGAACGCCGTCTGCAAGGTCTGCGGAGGACGGGCGGAGTACAGAAAGCAGGTCCATTACTTCTTCAAGCTCTCTGCGTTCAAGGACTTTCTGCTGGAATATCTTGAGGGGCTTGGGGGCACAGCCTCAGCCCGCAATTATGCCGAACAGTGGGTTCGCCAGGAGCTGAAGGACTGGTGCATCACCCGCAACATGGCCTGGGGGGTAAAGTTCCCGGGGCATGAAGAGCTGGTGGTCTATGTCTGGGTGGACGCCCCCATAGGCTACATCGCCTTCACAGAGGAGTGGTGCGCCAAAAACGGCCGCGACTGGAGGAGCTACTGGATGGACGGGGCCAGGATAATTCATTTCATAGGCGGGGACATAGTATACCACCACTGCATATTCTGGCCGGCCATGCTCAAGGGGGCGGGCTACACACTGCCATCTGCCGTGGTGGCCTCGGGAATGCTCAAGATCGATGACAAGAAGTTCTCCAAGTCCAGGGGCAATGTCATCTGGGTCAAGGACGACTACCTGGAGAGAGGGCTGCATCCCGACCTGCTGCGCTACTATCTGGCCAGCTATACCGCCCACAACAAGGAGGTCAACTTCTCCTGGAGGATATTCGCAGACAAGGTGAACACTGAGCTTGTCGGTGCCTTCGGCAACTTCCTCAACCGCGCCCTCACATTCTCTGTCAAGAACTTCTCTGGAAAGGTCCCCCAGGGCGAGATCGATCCGGCTGTCACGGCCAGGATCGAGCAGACGCAGCATGTGGTTGAAGCAAGCCTTGAGGAGTATGAGTTCAAGAAGGCTGCAGACAGCATCATGAGCCTCGCTGACTACGGAAACATCTACTTCCAGAGCCACGAGCCATGGAAGCTGATCAAGGGCGACACCGCATCCGCGGGAGCAGTACTGAGAAGCTGCCTGCAGATCGCCAAGGCTCTGGTTCTCTTCATGCAGCCGTTCATGCCCTCCAAGATGCAGAGCGCTTGGAGGCAGCTGGGCATGCCGGGCGATGTGGCTGATATGCGATTTTTGGAGACGAGCGTGCCCCTGAGCGAAGGCGCGCCACTGGGCAAGCCGGAGATACTCTTCTCCAGGCTGGAGGATGCATCCGTCAGGGAACTGGACGGCATATTCCAGGAGAGGATAAAGAAGGCGGCAGCAGGGGGCAAGGCCCCGGCGAGGAAGGCAGAGATACCCTACGAGCACTTCGAAGCCCTGGATATCCGCATCGGTGAGATAAAGGAGGCGAGATGCATCAAGGGCTCGAATAAGCTGTTAAAGCTGATGGTCGACATAGGGGGAGAGACGCGCCAGGTAGTGGCGGGAATCGCCGGCTCCTACCAGCCGGAGAAGCTGGTGGGAACGCAGGTTGTGGTCCTGGCCAACCTCAAGCCTGCCAGGCTCTTCGGCATAGAGTCACAGGCCATGCTCCTGGCGGCAGATGTCGCAGGAGCCGCGGTTCTGCTCAGGCCGGACACGCCAGTCGAGACGGGAGCTAAGGTGAGATAGGAGGATATGGCATTGCTGCAGATTGAGAACCTTTCAAAATCGTACAGGCTCAAAGACAGGGAGATATCTGCCCTGAAGGGCATCAGCTTTTCCACAAGGCCCGGCGAGATCTTGGGGGTGGTGGGAAAGAGCGGAGGGGGCAAGAGCACCCTCATGAAGATCCTGAGGGGGATGGAGGACTTCGACTCCGGCAGGATCGTCATGGACGGGATCGCCATCACCCCCAGCTGCAGCCCGGAGGTGAAGCGGGCGCAGATGGCCCTGACAGCCATACACCTGCAGAGGGACTTTGCCCTCTGGACGGAGAGCGCACTCATGAATGTGGTGCGGAGGGTCTACTCCCGCAAAACTGGCTATGAGGTGCTTCCCATTCCCGAAGATCCCGATTATAACCAGATGTATGATGAGGCCATGTACTACCTGCGCCTGGTGGGGCTGGAGAAAAAGGCCAATCATCTGGCCACCATCCTGAGCGGCGGGGAGAAACAGAGGCTGATCATTGCGAGGCAGCTCGCCAAAAAGCCAAAGATTCTGCTGCTGGATGAGCCTGCCACCATGGCCTGCCCTGCCACCAAGCAGGAGGTGCTGGACGCCATCAAGAATGTGAGAAGGGAATTGAACCTGACCATCGTGGTGGTCTCTCACCTGCCTGAGATCCACAGGTATCTGGCAGACAGGCTGATCTGGCTTGAGAATGGAGAGATTGTGGCCGATGGTAAGCCCGAGCAGGTGCTGGAGAAGTTCATGGCCGGCATAGGAGAGCTTGCACCCCTGGCAGCCCGGCCCCATGCCGAACCGCTCATACGGGTGAGAGACCTCTCTAAGAGGTGCTGCCTGGTCAGCACAGGAGAGGTTCTCAACGTCCTCGCTATGAAGAACCTAAATCTGGACATCAATGAAGGAGAGATAACATCCATTATAGGAAACAGCGGCGGAGGAAAGACCACGCTGCTCAAGATAATGCAGGGTGTGAGGCTGCCGGATAATGGAAGCGTCTCCTACCGGCATGATGGCAAATGGGTGGATATGCTGAGCTACTCCCCTGAGAGGATGAATGTGCGGCGAACCCTGGGTGTCATGTATCAGGAGTTTGCCCTTTTCGCAGGTGAAACGATAATAGACCAGATCGCCTATCAACTGGGCGTGAAGGGAACTCATGTCATAGAGCATGCCAGGGCCATAGCCGAGGAGATGGGGATATCCGACAAGGTGCTGGATGCCATCTACACAATGACAGATATGTCTGAGGAGGACGCCAAGGCCGCACTGGAGGCCCTCGGCCTGACCCGGGAGATATTCAAAGAGCTGTTCCCCAGATTTCCCGCCACCGAGGCCCAGAGGTTCGCGCAGCCCATACTCAAGCTCCTCTCCCTCGACCCCCAGGTGCTCTGGAAGCTGCCTGAACAGCTCTCCGGCGGGGAGAGGGTCAGGGCCTCTCTGGCCATACTTCTTGCCGCCCGCCCCAGCATCATGATACTGGACGAGCCCTTCGGAGACATCGACCCCATAACCCTGCGTGAGGTTTCCAATGCCATAAAGAGGATCAATGCGGATCTGGGCACCACAATCCTGCTGGTCAGCCACCATGTAGATTTTGTGAAGGAGGTCTCCCACCGGGCCATACTCATGGAAAACGGGGCCATACTGGCGGACGGCAGCCCCGATGATGTCTGCAATGCCTTTCTGGCCTCCTGCAATGCTCCGTACCTCAGATACGTGGAAGAGAGATGTGCAGCTATCGGATGATTGTAGATGGACGAGCAGGTTGAGGAGGTTTACCGCCAGGTGGCGGACCGGATCTCGCCCGAAGAATTCATGCTCCGGGTGGAGGAGAAGGTGGCCCTCATGGCCGGGCTGTGCGACAGCAGGACGGCTGCCATGCTTGTGGCCAGGGACCTTGGCACTGCCGAGGTCCTGACAAAGATCGGAAGCATCCGGCCGGAGATGGGAAATGTCATCTTCCAGGGAAGGGTCGTCTCCATATCAGCCGTCCGCGAGTTTCCGAGGTCGGACGGCTCCACCGGAAGGGTCGCCAACATGGTCCTGGCAGACGAGACCGGATCTGTGCGGGTTGCCCTCTGGGATGAGACTGCGGATCTCGTCCGCTCCGGAGAGCTCAGGGTCGACCAGTGCCTTAAGGTGCGGGGTGTGGCCAGGGAGGGCTACACCGGCACTGAGGTGAGCCTCAGCCGGGGGGGAGGCCTCGAAGAGGTGGACCTGGACATAGTGCCCAGAAGCGAGCCGTACAGGATCTCCGAACTGAAGAGGGATATGGGCGGTGTGCAGCTGCTGGCAGTGGTGGTGGACCCGGGCCAGGCCAGGGAGTTCGACCGCAAGGACGGCGGGCGTGGAAGGGTGCGAACAGTCCTACTGGGAGACGAGACCGGCAAGATAAGGCTCACCCTCTGGAACGAGCAGGCGGATATGGCCCTGGACATGGGCGAGACGCTGGAGGTGATCAACGCCTCCTGCCGGGAGAGGTATGGATCCTTAGAGCTATCCACGGGAGGCTACAGCACTGTGCGAAAGAGCAGCAAGAAGATAAGCTACTCCGAGAGGATCACCCCAATAGCCGAGCTCGCGGCAGGCAGCATCAGCAGCATTCGGGGATATGTGACAGGCATAGGGGAGGTCCGCGAGTTTCAAAGAGAGGACGGCCGGACTGGCAAGGTGGCCAGCATATACGTATCCGATGATACTGGCAGGATCAGAGTGGCTCTGTGGGGAGAGCATGCCGATAAGCTTCAGGGGCTGGATATAGGATACCTGGCGGAGATCAGCGATGCCCAGGTCAAGGAGGGATGGAATGAGGGGCTCGAACTCTCATGCGGGTGGAAGACGCTGATTACTTTCGCCCCGCCCGGGTAAAGCTGTTAAGCCATAGAGGCAGCATCAAATCAGAGGATAGTGAACGATGGCGACGAAATTGCTGGAGGACCTGCCGGGCGTGGGACCGGCCACGGCTGAGAAGCTGCGCGAGGCAGGCTTCGGATCGGTGGAGGCTATAGCCGTAGCTTCGCCCGGCGAGCTGGTGGCGGCTGCAGAGGTGGGCGAGGCGACGGCAGCCAAGATAATCGCCGGAGCCAGGGAGGCTGCTGATGTTGGCGGCTTTGAGACTGGCGACAGGATCCTGGAGAGGCGAAAGCAGGTGGGAAAGGTCACCACAGGCAGCAAAAGCTTTGACGAACTTCTGGGCGGGGGGATGGAGACCCAGTCCATTGTGGAGCTCTACGGAGAGTTCGGCTCTGGCAAGACTCAGGTAGCCCATCAGATAGCCGTCAATGTGCAACTGCCCCGGGATATGGGCGGCCTGAACGGCTCTGTGGTGATAATCGACACTGAGAACACCTTCCGCCCGGAGAGGATCGCCCAGATGGTCAGGGGCCTGCCCCCCGCTCCGGACGGACGGGCCTGGGAGCCTGATGAGTTCCTGAAGAACATCAGCGTGGCCCGGGCCTTCAACTCCAATCACCAGATACTGCTGGCGGAAAGCGCCATGGACCTGGCAGAGAAGGTCAAGGAGTCGGATAGGCCCGTGAGACTGCTCATAGTCGATTCGGTTACGGCCCACTTCCGCGCCGAGTACGTCGGACGCGGCACCCTCGCAGACCGGCAGCAGAAGCTCAACAAGCACCTGCACGATCTGATGCGCTTCGGCGATCTCAACAACGCCCTGATACTGGTCACCAATCAGGTGATGGCCAAGCCGGATACATTCTTCGGAGACCCCACGAAGCCTGTTGGAGGGCACGTTTTAGGCCATACAGCCACATTCAGACTGTACCTGAGAAAGTCCAAGGGGGAGAAGCGCATAGCCCGGCTGGTGGACTCTCCCAATCTGCCGGACGGGGAGGCGGTCTTCTCTGTGACCATGGAAGGTCTGAAGGACTGACGGGCGGCTGGAATGAAATCTGGAAAAAGGGGTGAATGGGTGACAAGGGCAGAATTTTGAAGGGATTTAGCCTTGTCTATACACAGCCCAGATCACACCGCTTAACAGGTCTGCACTTAAGATATATATTTTTTTTGTCATGAGATTTGTTCGCTGCTTTTTTCATATTGTCGTTATTTTCCCTTTTTGCCATCAAGGAGATATGCGGTAGTCTACCGTTATTGAGTTGACTGGCCGTTGGCATATCGTGTGAATGAGACGATAGGAGATGGCTGCATTCGATTGCTCTCTCTTAAGCGCCATTTTGTCTGCGAGGTCTCATGATGGTGTTTTCTTGTTCAACAACTCATCATCGGTAGACTACCAGATATGCCAGAAAGTTGGAACGGATTTTTCTCAAATATACGTTTTATTGATAAATTGTTTTTGTTTAATTGATTATTTTGTGCAGATTACTGACTTTTATGCCGCAGGATTTATAATGACAGGGGTATCGTAACTCCATATCCCTGCGGGGAGTTGACGCTTTCAGCAAGGGCTATAGAAAGGAGATGATACGATATGGCCGGAGTACAGAAATCTGATGCAATGCTGCAGCACGAGAAATGGATCGAATGGGTTACGGAACACAATCCCAAGTGGATACCGGGAAAGGAAAAGCAGGTTCATATGTTGCCGGAGGCTCCAGAGCTATTCATGGCATTTGCCGTCCTGGCCGTCATCGCCGCCGTTGTCCTGAGCGTGGCCTGAAGTCGGCACTCTACTAAATCGGATGACGCATCCAGTGGATTGCTTCATCAGAGATCCCGGGAACGGCTTTCATGCCCTCCCGGGATAGCTCATCCTCCCTCTTCTACTCCCAAAAGCCCCATCCTTCTGCGCGAGCCCTCAAGGATCACAGATATATCCTATTGCCGCGAAAGGCTCCTTCAGCTATGTATGCAATCATTTCCTGCGGCATATTTGAAAAGGAGATCGAAGCCCTGCGCGAGCAGATGGGCTTTTCATTCCAGGCCCATTACCTGGAGGCGGGGCTGCATGTGGACTTTGACGACCTGAAGGGCGCCCTGGAGGCAGAGCTAGCCCTCTGCAGGGATGAAGGCTGCGAAGGGATAATAGTAGCATACGGCCAGTGCCACCCCAGGATCGGCGATATACTCAAGCCCTATCATGCCGCTCTCATCGACTGCCAGAACTGCGTTGACGCCTTCATCACCAGGAAGGGTATGGAGGATAAGGCAAAAGAGGGGCTCTTCTTCTACCTCTCTCCCGGCTGGCTGGATGCCTGGCGGGAGATATTCCGCCGCCTGAACTGGGGTCAGGAGGAGGCCAGGATGCAGATGGGCGCCTTTAAGGGCTCTATCTATCTGGACACATTGAAGGACGCCGCCCAGCGCGAGGAGGAGCTGTTGGCATTCTTCGACTTCACCAATCTGCCATTTGAGATCATGCCCGTGGACGGGGGCCACTTCAAGTCTCTAATTGTCAGAGCCAAAGAAAGCCTGGAGGATTGAGTTTGGACGAACTGGATGAAATTCGGAAGAGGAAGATGGAGAAGATGATGAGCGAGATGAACAGGCCGGCGCAGCCATCAGTTGAGCTGCCGGCAAAGCCGGTGGTGGTCAGCGACGCCACAATAGATGCAGCCGTATCACAGTATCCGCTTTTCATTCTGGACTGCTGGGCGGAGTGGTGCGGACCCTGCCGCATGATCGCGCCGGTCATAGAGCAGCTGGCAGGTGAGATGAAGGGAAAGGCGGTCTTCGGCAAGCTCAATGTCGACGAGAATATGCAGACCGCCAACAAATACAGGATCTCCGCCATCCCCACCATCATGGTCTTCAAGGACGGCAAGCTCGTAGACAGGATTATAGGCGCTTATCCCAAGCCAGCGCTGGTCGCAAAGATAAGCAAATTCCTCTGATGCCAGAGGAGCTTTTCTTTACTATTCAGGCACTTTATGGGATGCTGCTTGCCTGGAGGCCTGAGATGCTGTAGACGGCCCTGCTGGACAGGTTGGGTGGAGGCTGGTAGACCGCCCTGGCCCTCGAATACTCATCTATGCTGTAAACCGGTTTATATTCGGTGCTGTATGTCATATGGGATATATTCCCTCCTCTCTGGCTGATATTGAATGCCTCCGCGTGAGTGCCTCCAAGGACATGGACGGACTTATTTCCGTATACATCCAGATCCGTCACCGCCCAGACCTTCTCAAATCCGGCCCGCAGGACTCTTTCCCTGCGCACGGAATTCGTTTGCGATATGGATTCTGCCGGCCGCGTCTCCGAATTTTCAGCGGATACAGATTGAACTGCAGTGATTGTGGCATTGCCGGGGCTGGTGTTGTTGAGGCCGGTTATGGCGGTAGCATTCATTGTGCTGTTCCCGTCCTCTCCCAATGCGGCCGCTATGATAAGAACAGGCACCGCCAGAGCGCAGAAAATTGCTGCAGATTTATATTGAATTCAGCTCCCTCCAGATGTTTGCTAATCTGTCAACTACCATACCCTGAAGGGCATGGCTTGTAGCTATCGATTAGCGCGCTACGTTAGGCCGGTTGACACCAACTGGCGAAGTTTGGAGGTTTCATTCGATGCTTGTCTACCTCGGCGGCCTGTTTCAAGGCGGGAGCTTAACGCCATTACAGGGCACAAGGAATACCCTACATCTCACCGTGTTGCCACGGTTATACACCTTGAAACGATTGATCCACGTTCACCGTCTTTCTGCAAGCATATCTTGCAGTGCCCTACCTTCCGAAGAAGGCGTGGATCTGTTGCCCGGAATGTTCCGGGGAACTAAGAGGGGATTATCATGAACGGATATATGGGTATCGGTGGGCGAGGGGCTTTCCATCCCCGGCCTGAAGACCGGGGTCTTACGCCCCTCTGCACTCCCATTCAGATGGAAAACCAGTTTGTGAATGGGGCTATCAGGGTTATGAGCAGCGAAGTCAGCACCAGCCAGGTAAACAGCGCCGCAGCCGTGCGGCTCAGCCTCTCTGCCTCCGCCGGTGCCACCACCCTCTCAAATCCAACCTGAAGAAGGTCCCTGAATATGTGCCCTCCGTCCAGCGGCCCGGAGGGAAGGCAGTTGAAGAGCCCGGCATATAGGTTGATCCAGCCTATCCAGAGCAGCAGGTTGGCAATCCAGAAGAACCTGCTTCCCAGAGGCTCAGCCCACCCGGTCGGCTCAAAGACGGCCGTCAGCCACCCGGAGAAACCAGGAAAGCCCTTCTCGGCAAATCCGGTAATTCCGGAGAAAGGCAGGCTGAGCAGCAGATGAAATCCAGCAAGACCCCTGCTGGGTATCTCTTTTAAAACCTGTAGAAACTGCCTGGCCGAAGGCTCCTGGAAGATAGCGCCGCCCCAATAGAGGGCGTCCCCTGAGATGCCGATGCCTATGAATCCAGCTCCACCGTCGGCATCATACTCTCCTATGCTCTCCTTGGAGGTGAGATTGACCCTGTACTCATCACCCAGACTGGTGGTTATGGTGATGGCCTGGCCGGGACGGGTGCTGTTCATCCTCTCCCGGAAGGATTTCAGATCAGGGGTCTTCATCCCGTCGATCTTCGTGATCACGCTCTTTGCCGGCAGGCCCGACCTCTCTGCAGGCGATCCCTCGAATACAGACGCCACCAGTATGCCCTGCTCAGGCTCGCCTGTGAGCCGCAATACCTGCTCTCTGCCGTCATGCAGAATCTGGATATCAGCATCCGGGCCGCTCTGATCTGAGACGAGCTGCTGCAAACTGCCCACATCCCTCCCATCGACCTGCAGCACCACCATACCGCTTTCAAATCCTGCCCATTCGGCTGGCGAGCCCTCTGCAACATCCACCACCACCACCCGCTCTACGGGATCAATCGATCCGAGGACCGGGCCGAAGAATAGGGCCATGGCCACTGCCGCCACAACGAAGTTGGAGATCACGCCTGCGGAGAGAATTCTTATCCTGGCCCCCTTGCTCACGAGTGGCGGCCTGTCTCTTCCCCCGAAGAGCTCCTCCTCATCGGGCTCAACAAAGGCGGCTATGGGTGCTATCATGAATGTGACGATGCCCATGGACTTGACACGCACACCCTCCACCCGGCTCAATATGCCGTGGGCGAACTCGTGGACCACCATGGTCACAAAGAGGGCAATCCAGCCCCAGACAAAGGGGATATACTCATTGAGGCCGGGGATAAGCAGTATGTTTCGCGGGGCATTGTAGCTGCTGGGCTGTGGAGGCTCTCTGATCATGATGTAGGTCATGAGCAGTACCAGCAGTAGGAAGTAGCACATGCTGAGCACCACCATCGGCACACCCGCCGAGGCCACAGCTCTCCAGAATCTCCTGGGGCGGGAGAGCCTGTCCAGCAGTGAAAGGCCCCTCTGTGTTCGCATGAATAGGAAGAGTGGAAAGCCCTGAAAACCGCCCGCAGTTATCCCCCGCCTCTTCCACGTCTCGCTGTTTTGCAGAGGCCTCAAGATTATAGAGTAGAGGCCGATTAAAGCCAGAGCTATGAGGATGTTATCGGCCAGCCCAAGCTGCACAGGCAGATTCATTTATCTCTCCACGCGGTTTTTGCAGATTATCGATCTATATATAGCCTCTCAGAGGATGCCCTGCTCTTTCAGCTCCTCTTTGGCCAGCTCCTGATGCTTCTTCTCGAGGAAGCTATAGACATTTCCATGGGGCGCGCCATCAAGCAGCATCTCTATGGCAGCCCGGGCCACCCTTATCTGCTGCGGATAGCCTAAAAGGGCCACCGTCTTGCCGTAGACAGATACCTTTGCCCCTGAGAGCCTCTCCATTATCACTCGAGACCGGCCGTCCTTGCCTATGATGCGGCCTTTGACCCTGGCCATGTCGCTTTTGGTGCCCAGTATCTTGGATAGGTCCAGGATATCCAGCATCAGCATTTCGTCATCAAGAATACAGAGAGCCCTCTCCGGTGAAAAGCCCCTGCCGATGGCTTTGACCAGGTCGAGCACTCTCAATCCCTGAAGGGGATCCTCTGGCGACGCAATGGATATGGTGCCTGTCTCGCTGTCGATCTCAAGAGTGGTCTTTGTCTTCTCTTCAATGAGGCGCTTCATGGACCCGCCTGGCCCAACCAGCACGCCAATTCGCTCCTCAGGAATCTTAATATCCAATTCGATCAATCCGTCCTTATCTCATTCCAGCCCGTCTCTTTCCTCTCCACCTGGTCCCTCATGTCATGCCCTTTCCTCAATTTGGCCACTTCCCTGCCCAGGCGCAGCTCCTCCCAGATCTCCTCAGCCGTGCCTATGTCGTATTTCTTTTTAAAGTAGCGGGCTATATTGGAGATGTCGCGCTCCAGAAATCTGCGGGACATGGGATGGTCCAGGGTGACAGACTGTCCCATATCGATTATCACCGGCTCGCCATGGCTATAGAGTATATTGAACTCGCTGAGATCGGCATGAACCAGACCGGCACGGTTATAGAGCAGGGAGATATATTTGGCGATCCTCTCATAAATGCGCCTTGCATCTTCGCCTTCCAGCTCAACATATTTTAGCGGTGGGGCTACATCATCACCTTCGCCCACCAGATCCATGACCAGTATGTTCTCCTTCATGGCAACGGGATGAGGTACGGCTACTCCCGATTCCTCGGCCCTGGTCAGGTTTCGAAACTCCTTGCGGGTCCAGGCGCAGACCACACCCCTCTTTGTGCCCCTGACGCTCCCAAACCTGGGATCTCCGTGCAGATAGTCCTGCATGTTATTGAAATTGCTGGTTGATATCCGGTAGATCTTCAAGGCCAGCTCTTTCTCTCCGACAATGGCCCGGAAGATATTGGCCTCCTTTCCGGTGCAGATTGGACCGCCCAAGGCATCGATCACGCCCCTGCTTGCCAGGCTGTAGAGGTCCATGAGGGTGCGCCTGTCGAATACAGCCTCCTGGACATTAAGGTCATCAGAATCCTTTATCCTGGTGCGAAGAATATCGATCCGGGCATCGAAATACTCATCCCGGCTGCGTCTGCTCATATATCTTTAAGAGGTCCCTTTAAGAAATCCCTTGCGCTGCAGCCAGTCCACCTGGGGTCCGGTGTACCGCCAGACCACATCTGCTTTCTCGTTCTGGAACTCCCAGGGGATGATTATAACCACGTCGCCCTCTCTGATCCAGATTCTCTTCTTCATCTTGCCCGGAATGCGGGCCATCCTGGTTACGCCGTCAATGCCTCTTACCTTTATGCGGTTGGATCCGAGCAGGCTTTCCACATGCCCGAATATCTCCCTGTCCTGTTTGCGGGGAAGCCGGACTCTGGTTATTACAGCTCCTTCTTCTTCCCTGCCTTGACCTCTGTTATACAGCTTATCACCTCAAATAATAATAACGACAATGGCCTGCCGGAGCCATAGCGTCTTTACTCGTGCCCTAGCCCTGAAAACCACTCTTAAATAGTTAAACCTTGTGTCGGGCAAAATGCAAATGGGCCCGACGCGATTCGAACGCGTGATCCCCGCCGTGTGAAGGCGATGTCATAACCAGCTAGACCACAGGCCCTCGAAGGTAAGCAACTTGGGCATCTGATATTAGTATCTTGCCCTTGAGGCAGACCGACTGACCGGGTCCCATCACGCCCTCAAACCCCAGCAGGAGGGGTATAGAGGCTGCCGGGCGGAATTATTTAAATACTAATTCGCGAAGCTAATAAAATGAATGAGTTTCAGAGTGAGAAACCCAGCCTATACCTTTTATGAGTGGCATATTAAGTCAAAGATCCTCGCAGGAGATCCGGTGGAGCATGTGGCCATAATCCAGGATGGAAACCGCAGATATGCTATGCAGAGGGGGCTTTCCACTTTTTTGGGGCACAGCCTGGGAGCGGAGACATCTGAGAGGGTCACCGACTGGTGTGTGGAGATGGGCGTCAAGCACCTCACACTCTATGCCTTCTCCACAGAGAACTTCTCGCGAAATGAAGAGGAGAAGAGGTATCTCTTCGATCTGATACGTGACAAATTCAGGGAACTCTACAGCTCCCGCAAGATTCACGACAACAGGGTTCGCGTGCGTGCCATCGGCCGGGTGGAGATGCTGCCTGCCGAGTTGCAGGAGGAGATAAAGCGAACTGAGGAGGCCACTCGAGAGTACGACAGCATGTTTCTCAATATCGCCCTGGCCTACGGAGGGCAGCGGGAGCTGGTGGATGCGGCGCGCTGCCTTGCCCGGCAGGTAAAGGAGGGGCTCATTCACGCCGATCAGGTGGACGAGCAGCTCATCGCCCGGCACCTCTACCCACAGGACGGGATGCCAGTGCCCAAGGTTGACCTGATCATCCGCACGGGAGGAGAGTGCCGCACATCCAACTTCCTGCCCTGGCAGGCCAACGGCAATGAATGTGCCGCATACTTCTGCGCCCCCTACTGGCCGGAGTTTCGCAAGATCGATTTCCTGCGCGCCATTAGGACAGCCCAGAAGAGGGCACGCGGCCAACAGGCTTAACTACATGAAGCATGCCATCACGGGTGTTTTGTCCCGATGGGGTAGCGGACATCCCGGAGGCCTGCGGAGCTGTTGCGCAGCAAGCCTTCAACCCGGGTTCGAATCCCGGTCGGGACGCTTTCATATTTATAAAGAACGTATCCACCGGCATAGCTTGTGAAAGGTTTTTCCCACAAGGATATATCGTATGTGTTTAGCTCTTAACTCAATAATGTGATCCGATCAACATCCATTCGACCGCAAGAATTATATATTATTTTGGCAATAATGATTTGATGGGAGTATGCAAGAAGAAGAGTTTATCGAGCAGCTCAGAGCTGGGTCGTGACCCTCTAATAGGTTTGAGTTTTGTAATATGGAAAAGTCGTATGTGTTTAGGTCCATGAATTCAGCATCTATCGGCCCATTTCGTGCTATTCTCTGTTGCCTTTTCATTTAGAGCCTTTTTGGTGAGCATAGTCTAACGATATCGTTTGCTTATTAGATGCATGCTAATTTATATTAATCACGCCCGGACTGAATCAGCATCTGCCGACCTACTCTCAAGCACCTAAACACATACGAAAAGTCAAGAGTTCCTGCAAGCTCCAGACATGATCGATTAAGCCAGCTTGCTTCGCGGGACTATTGAACTCCGTTATGCCCATCTCATTTTTATATTTTAGAGCGCGATGCTTTCGGCAGTAGTT
>JAGPMN010000033.1 GCA_018052825.1 Methanothrix sp. | reverse complement strand
AGAAGGTGTACAACAAGAAGAGGCTGCATTCAGCTCTTGGCTATAGATCTCCGGAGAAGTTCGAAATGGAGGTTGCTTTAAATACTGTTGCTTAACTATTTGTCTACTATCAGGGGTGCAGTCCATTATTCAAACAAATACTGTCCGGCTTATTCAATATATCTATAATAAGCTCCTCAGTTAATCCTCTCTTTTCCATCCGCTCGAGGGCATGCTTTAAAAAGATCAACTCTTTCTATTGCCAGTATTCTCTCCCGGATTCATGCAAATTGATACCCCTCTCATTTGTGCCCTTGCGGTGGCTGCGTTAGCACCATCCAGCTGGCGCTCACCTGTGCGGCGGATAGAACCAGTCCCACGCCTTCCCGCACCTCGGGTCCCCTCTCCTGCCGTTGATCGACTCCGGAACGATTGCCGGATCGTTCCAGGGCCTGCGCACCTCATCAGGGCTGCCGTAATCGTAGAGCCTGTTCACGAAGTATATCAGAGTTGCACTCTCATCTCCGACAACTCCGAATCCATGCCAGTAGTGACCCGGAATTCTGATCACCTGCGGCCCCTCTCCGCTGGATACGATCTCGTCCAGCTCCCGGCTCTCATCATCGTAGGCGCAGACCTTCAGAGCGCCCTTGACAGCGAAGAAGCAGTCCACCTGCCCGCGCGCTCTGCAAGGCCGGTCCTGTCCCTGACCGGGGGATATCGGCTGCGGACTTCACCACAAAAACACAAAGAATTATTCATAAATAAGTCTTTGCACCCTTTTTAAGCAATCACGAACCAAAATTTGCTCCTTTCTTTGTGCGCCTTTGTGTCTTTGTGCCTTTGTGGTGGATGCGTTAGCACGAGGCCCAGTCATAACCTCTTTGGCATTGCACAAGGCCAAACTCGGTATGAACGACATCCTTGGCGGCTATGCTCCTATCCCCTCTCATGACTTCTCACAGAGTACTCCGGAGCATCCCCGTCACATCCACGATTATCGGCATTCCATTGCAGATCGAAACCACAGCATCAAGCGTCAGCCCCGCAAAAGCCTCGTGCGGCGAGTTGACGATTATGCAGTCCACCGGCCCCTCTAAAGATGCGACCGGCCTCGTACCGAAGCGCTCTATCTCTGCTGACTCAAGAAGCAGGCCGTAGCCATACACATCGATATCAAACTCCTCGCGGACCATCTTCCCGGGGGGCTCTCTAGGCTGTCCGGCACGCTCTCCTTGTATCTCAGCCCCATGATGAGGACCTTCGAGTCCGCGATCACCTTTCCTGCCCTGTTCAGCTCCTTGATTGCGCCCTCTGCCACGTGCCTGGGCATACTGTCGTTGATCGCCCGAAGATGGCCTGCGGGTGGTAGCCGGGCTCCTCAGACTACCAGCCTTTTATTCCCAAACTCAACTTCAGTCTTTTATCGACTTCATTCATTGTTTCATCAGGTAAATGTCCTAGCTTTCTTGCAACGAGTCTGCGCGGCACAGTCATGATATATTCGCACCGCACCGTCGAAGTCTTTACCAAACCTGAAGACTTAAAAGCATCCGTTCCCTCAACAACCCGGTATTCAGTCCCTTTCAGATCTTCTACAATTCGAGAAGTTATCCCAACCATTATCAGATCATCAAAGCGCCTATCAATCGAATGGTCTGAGATAATCAATGTTGGTCGTGCTTTCTGTGATGTCCCTTCCGAAGTTACAAACGGAAACGGAACGATGACAACATCGCCGCGATCATAGCTCGTAGACATCTTCCTCTTCGCTATCCCAAATACTCTTCAGTGCATGTTGCTGTAGCAGCAAAGAACCCTCATCTACCTGGGTCTTTGTCTCTTCTTCACGCACAAGCCTTAAAACCAGAATATCCTCTTCGTCAGCCAACAATTTAAACCGCATGCCTGGCCTCAACCGCATCTTCTCTACACTTCGCTTTGGAATTGATAAACACCCGTTTTCTGTGATCTCTACATACTGTGTCATCTTTTATCTTTTCACCTCTATGTTTAGTTTTATATCACTTCAGTCTAAAACTTTACGGTGATGCCATTGCTATCTCCCGCAAACAACTCTCCATCTATTCTCCTCTCTCTTGGGCAGAGTCGGAGTGTCTCCGTAAACCGACGATGACGATGCGTAAACCACCTTCCAGATTCCGCAGGCTCTGGCGGCCACAAGCTACCCTAAGTGTGCCCTCCACATTGGCCTCGCTGGAGGTGGATGGAACTGTCCACCGACCTCTGCACCGATGCAATGGCCGTCTGGTGAAAGAGCCTGTCAGCCCCGGCAAACGCCCGGACAGCAGATCCAGAATGCTGCCCTGAATGAGCTCAACTCTATTGATTTGTTTCAACCCCTGCTTTAATGAACCGCCCTCATCGCGCCTGCATCCCTTCTCCGTCCTCAAGCCGCTCCAGCCCGCGCAGCAGCCCATAGCGAACGCTATTGAGCGTCGTTGTGGCGAGATCCACCTGCTCAACGAGATTTATCAGCTCCTTTTTATTGAAATTTTCGGTCCTGGCGTCCGTCATGCTGTTACACCGGTGCCAAACCATGACGTTAACGTATATATAGTTAACTATTATAACTTTAAAATAAGCTATATATATAACAACAATATAGTAATCATCATGACCGAGCTGAAGCGGGTGAATGTGATGATACCTGACGAGTCACATCAGGTGCTGCTGGAGTTTCAAAAAGGGCACGGGTTGCGATCCAAGGACAAAGCACTGGCGGATTTGCTGCTGGACTATAAGAGATTAAAAGGATCGGGCTGAGCTCTGTCTAAAGCTAACGCTATCCGCCCATCCCCTCTTATCACATATTCAATTCAGATGATGGGCTGCAGGCTTCAGCCAAAGATAGAACCCGTGCTCCTGCGATTTTACTGAGGAATTAAAAAACGATTCGTTCCGCCCTCCAGTCTATCCCCCGTCGCTCTCCGCCACCGCCTCCTCCTCCCCCATCAGCCCCCTCCCGCGCCTGCATGTGCGAGAGAGCCTCCCGCCCGCGTGCGGTCGTGCGCCAGCGCGGGTAGCTCGCCCTCCAGACGCTTTGCGAGCCCGGTCCTGTCCCTTGCCGGAGGATACCGGCTGCGCCCGGCGGGCTGCGGACTTCACCACAAAGGCACAAAGTCACAAATACTCACAAAGGATATTTCATAAATGAGCCTTTGCTTCATTTTTTGAGCGATCACGAATCAAAACTTGCTCCTTTTTTTGTGCGCCTTTGTGCCTTGGTGGAGGAGGCGTTAGCAGCCGGGCCAGCCAGTGGCGCTCATAACAGCACCCCGCCCGGGGCTCGATTCAGCGCCCGCGGCCCGCCCGGCGAGATGCGCCGGATGATGCTGCCGGCAGCCGGGACCGCCGGGAGAGAAGAGGTGCAGGTGGCAGGGATCGCATGGCGGTACAGCGTGATCTGCAGGCATCGTTGCCCGTTCCAGTTCAGGATTATTATTGATACTTTGGGTTTATTTTTTTCACAAGCTCAAGGAATTTCTCCCTGCTCATTCCTGCTTGCTTTAAAATGCTGAACACAGTCCCTCTTTTCACTTCCTTTTTATCCGGAACAACAACCAGATATGTCTTATCATCGCTCTGTTTATATAAAGAGGTATGATGTTTTCGCCGGTCCAAATTTGACCCCTTGCGCCGATCCGATTTTGACCCCCTATTAACCACACAGGCAATGCGCCCCATTTCCCTCTCCACTGCTCTTTCTCCGCCTTCCGGTTTGCCGGAAAGATTAAAATATGGTTAATTAGACTAACATTGAGGAAGTGAAGATTCTTGAAGAGCAATGCTGGTTTTGTTGGTTTTGACGGCACCGAGAACAAGAGAACTCTGCTGGCCCTTGCCCAGGTCAAGAAGGCTGCAGGAATCGAGGGCGACCTGAATGTGCTCCTCAGAAAGCCGCACGGCCGGGCGCTTTCCATGGTCTCGAAGTTCAACCGACTCTTCGGAGTAAAGGCATTTGTGAGCGATGCGGCGAACAGGGATAAGTGGGAGAAGGCGGGAGTCGATATCGAGGGCGGCTACGATGACTTCTTTGCAGCATCCGACTTCGTGATGGTGGGCGTCCCCGGCGACGAGGAGCTGCCCTACCTCGAATCAGGCCTGGCGCACGGCTGCTTCGTCTCCCTCATGGGCGGAGCCGACCGGCCTGAGCTGCTCAAGGGGCTCACTGAAGGCGGAAAGGTCGAGATCACCGATGATCTGAAGGCGGACTTTGCCCGCGAGTTCTTCTTCGGACTGGAGAACTACGAGATGTTCGCCAGGGCCAGGCCCAGGGTGGTCCAGTGCACCAGCTGCAACACCACCGGCCTGTCCAGGCTGGCGCTGGCCGCACGGCCTTTAGGCCTGACTGCCGTACTGGGCAACATCGACAGGAGGCACGGCGACCCGCACACCGTTGTCAGGGCTTCGCCCTCCGCCATCCAGTTCGGCAAGGGAGCCGGCCACCAGGGCACAGACGCCGGAACTGTCTTCGAGGAGGTCAACTTCTCCATCAGGGCGAGCAAGGTCCCCACCACCATCCCCCACACCAACTTCCTCAACCTGCTATTCAAAGGCGAGGTAAGCCCCGCCCAGCTGGTGGAGCAGTTCGCCAAAACCCGGGAGGTCGTGGTCATGCCCTACCAGGATGAGGGAAAGAAGCACGAGTGGACGAGCGAGATACTGGAGGCCTTCCTCTCAGGCGTAGAGAGGCCCATCAGCCCTGAGATATTCGAGCTTCTCGTATCCGACGCCATCATACCATTCAAGCTCGGCGGCTACACCATTCTGCAGACCGTCTCAATGGTGGAGCAGATGTCAATCGCCGTTCCCAACCACGTCGAGTCCTACCTGCTCTCCGCCGGCTATCCGGCAGCCGATGTGCACAGCCTCGTGGACAGGACCCTGGGAGTCATGCACGGCATCTGGCCGAGTAAGCTCTCCTGCTGAGGGGATAAAAACTCGAGCAAATCCCATCACATGAATGAAGTGCTGGCAGGTCGGCTGTCCGGAGATAGGGTGAGGCTCGGCCCTGAAGCCCTGGCCGAACTCTATGAGCAGGGCTACTTCGGCCGGCCAAAGGGCACGGGCCTCGAGCTGTCCCTGGTGGAGGCGGCGTACCTGCTGGACCGCTCCAGGATCTGGGTGCTGGACGGGGAGAGTGAGATGGACTTTCCATCCTTCTTTCAGGCTGCATCCTCCCTGGAGAAGGGCTTTGAGTTCCGGTTTGTGGTCTACAAGGACCTGCGGGAGCGCGGCTACTACGTCCAGCCAGGGCGGCCCGACTTTCGCGTCTATCCCAGGGGCGGCCATCCTGGAAAGGGGCCGGCTGAGTTTTATGTGCTGGTCATATCTGAGCGCATGCCCCTGCCTCTGCAGCAGATCGTCAGTCCGGCGAGGCTTGCCAGCCAGATGAGAAAGAAGCTGATGCTTGCCATAGTGGATGAGGAGAGCGACATCACCTTCTACGAGGCCCGGGAGAGGCCCATGTCCGGATCGATGGGGCAGGTGGAGGGTGGCGGCATGGCCACCCTTCTTGAGGACCGAGTGGTGATGTGGGATGCCGAGGCATCACGCCTGCTGCACGAGAAGGGCTTTTACGGCCGGACGGTGGGCAAGAGGCTGGGGCTCTCCCTTGTCGAGTCCGCCTACCTGCTGGAGAAGGGGCTGATCTCCATTGTGGACCGCTCCGGCAGGGCCCTTGACATGGAGAGCTTTGCTGCAAAAGCCCGCGCTATCGAGAGCGAATTTGACAGAAAGTACGCGGTATACCGGGACCTGCGGGAGAGGAGGCTGGTTGTCAAGACCGGATTTAAGTTCGGCTCGCATTTTCGAGTCTACAAGCAGGTGGGGGGCCCATGCAAGGCGCCGCACTCCGAATACCTGGTGCATACCATAGCACCGGATCATGTCTTTCTGCCGCCTGTGCTCTCCCGTGCGGTGCGTCTGGCCCATTCGGTGCGAAAGCAGATGATCTTCGCTTACTCCTCCGAGACAGGGACCGGCCTTTCAGGCGACTCGGTCAAATACCTGGAGATCAAGAGGCTCAAGCCCTGAGGATGGATAGAAACGAGCGCAATGTCCGCCGGGCTAATGGTAGATATGGCCTGGGGCGTTTTTTGGCCCTTCATTCTTCTCCCACATGACACTGCCCTGGTAGGAGATGCGCCTGATGCGGTGGTAGGGTATGAACTTGATTCCGGTCTCAGACTCGACCTCCATCCAGCCGGACTGCAGGCTGGCGATGCCTGCTCCCATCACCTTCGACCTATCTCCTGGTGCCCCCCTGTCCAGGTACTCGATGCAGGCCTTGCCGAAGTCGAAGGCCGGGTCGTGATAGAGCCTGAGGAGCAGGGCGCGGCTGGCTCTCATATCACCCGTCCAGCTCCGTCCTTCAGGTCGGGATGGGGCAGCCTGCCCTGGTAGCCGCACATCTCGCAGCGCACATTTACAGATACTCCGTCCTCCGTCCACGCCTCAGCCACATAGCCGCAGCGCGGGCAGTTGCTCAGGAAACGAGTTGTGGACATCGCTGTCATCCTCCTTCTTTTCCTTTTGTTATCTTTTCCTTTTGTTATTTTCTGGCGGATGGTTGATAATCCCTTGCTTTTTGGCGTGCGGTAAAGCTTAATAGGCTGGAAGTGCGATCGTCTCCTGACGGATGGACTCGTAGGGTAGAGGACATCCTAGCGGGCTTCGGAGACGGCGCTTCGCCGGAGAATGCAGTCGAAGACACCCGCTGACCTGGGTTCGAGTCCCAGCGAGTCCGTTTCCCTTTTGCAAGGGCAGAGTGCGAAGGTATTCGGGAGAGGATCACTCGTCGCCCGGCTCCGACCTCACATCCACCTCCTGCCAGTGTTTGCCCCTCGGCGGGCTCTTGGAGAGGATCTCCTCCATCTCCATGCTCTGCAGTCCGTCCAGCCAGTCTTTGAGCTTCTTTCCGGGATTGTGCCCGGTCCAGTAGGCCTGGAGCCTGATGTGCAGGTCGCACATGTGGTTGAGGCTCATGCCCCTCTGGTAGATGGGGCCGCGGCACGGTCCGTGGCCTTTCAGGTCGCATTCAATTGATTTCATCTCGATCCTACCTGGTCAGCAGGATACATCCATGACCTGGATATTGAATGACTCGGCCAGGGCATCCAGATTCACCTTTCCGCATGCAAACGTCCGCCTCGACATTATCTCGTTCATGACAACCTTTGCGGGAGCGAAGACATTATGGTCCACATTGAAGAAGTCAAATCCGGCAGCTTTGAATGTCTTGTAAAAGGGCGCTCCCCAGTCTCGCGAGGCCTGAGAGGGCATGCCTTTTAGGTACTGCTGCAGCTCATCCAGGTTCTCGTACCTCAGTGTATAATACGTCTCTCCTCCGTAGATTATGGCATCGTTGGAGGAGCCCATGCACATGGTCGCATCTCCGCTGATGGGCGAGATGGGTGCCCTGCCCCAGCCGCTTTTGATGGCGTTGATGTCAAAGCCCATGGAAAATAGCTTGTGCAGGCCGGTTTCGACCACGCGGGCCGAGACCTGCAAAAGGCCGGCCAGGGAGTCTGTGGGGGCCACGGCAAGGCGCAGGTCCGCCGGGTCGATGCTGCATCTCTCTGCGATGAGGGCGGAGACCTTCTCGTCTGGGAGTCTGTTGGATTCAAGAACCAGTACGCCCACATCGGATGACTCCTCAAAGCCGATTCTGTCGTACAGCTCGCGCGTCTTTTTAGCCAGAGCGCGCGCCGGGCCGCTGCCCATGGCGAAGTACCTGTCGGCCTTGATCTGCCACATGGCGCACTGGGAGGCCATGCAGGATACAGCGGGAAAGTCGGTGGCCACGGAGATGCCAGGCAGGAGGACCCCTTTGAGGTCGAAGGGGGTAAGCTGTATCTCGGCCAGGTCGGCCAGGCACAGCCGGGAAAGGTAGACGCCTGCTCCGTAGCCTCCACGGGCCTTCACTCCTGCATCTGCGACCACTGTGCCGTTCTCAAGTTCATGAACCTCAATCTGCAGCTCATCGGCATAATCGAGCATCTCCTCGAAGACCTCGAATCCCATCTCATTGATTCCCATCAACCCGGATCACCTTTCCCCATTCAGAATGCTGATGGCCATAAAAGTCTATCGACCAGCTCTCTGCAAGAAAGCACTGAGCCGGGGCATCGGCGCGGTCGAATCCCCGCACCAGCTCTAGCTACCAGCTTTCTTCACAGGGCACGACCCGATGGTGCTGCAATTGCTCTGGCTGGAGTTGTTCAGGGCGCAGTGGGTGCCTGTGCAATTCTCGCCGTCACCGCTGCCCCCCAGGCAGGGGCTGCCCTCCGCCGAGACGGGACATACTCCACCCGGGCTTGCTATCAGTGCCAACCCCGCCAGGAGCAGGACAAGAGCCAATATGGCATATTTATTCGTCATGTATCCTCGTTCTATTCCTAACCCTTACCTACGGAAAGGCCGTTTTCCGTGATGGTATTTATATCCATTCGAGGCTCAGTATGTGGGCAGCTCTCCACGGAAGAGCATCTGCTGCAGCTTGGGAATGTTGGCCAGCCACTCATCCAGGATCTCCGTAGCCCCGGCCTCAACCTTCAACATGTCCGCTCCCTCCTTGGGCACGATCTGCACGCTGGCGATATGAGGCTGGTCGATGGGCTTGCCGATCTGGGAGAGCATCTTGATGTAGACCTCGTCTATGCCCTGCACCTCGGCTGCGATCTGTTTGGCGGCTTCGGTGCTGAGAAGGTTGTATATCTTGCCCACGTGGTTGATGGGGTTCTTTCCGCAGGTGGCCTCCAGGCTCATTGGCCGGTTGGGGGTGATCATGCCATTGGCCCGGTTGCCCCGGCCCACAGCTCCGTCGTCACCCATCTCGGCCGACGTGCCTGTGACTGTGAGGTATACCGATCCCTGCTCTATGTCGTCGGCCACATTCATCTGTGCCCTGACCTTGCGAGATGTGTACTGACTGGAAAAGTCGACAATGTGCTCCACAATGTCCCTCTTGGTGTCGGCATACTCCTTGATATTGGGTACGTATTTATCGATCATGGCGCAGGCTATGGTGAGGTTGATCACGTCTCCCTGGCGCATGCCCATGACCTTGATGTCCTCGCCTATGGCAGGGATGCTCTTCTTGAGCCTCATCAGCTCCCGCTCGGTATTAAAGACGATATTCTCCGTCTCCGAAAGAGGGGCGTAGCCGACGCCGAAGGATGTATCATTGGCGGACGGGACCTTTCTGCCGAAGACATCCCTCAGATCCGAGGAGCCCATGCCGATCTTGGCATCCAGAATGACGTGATTGTTGACGTCCAGGTTTGAGAGAGACTCGCCCAGCAGCTTTCTAGCCGCCTTGATGGCAATGGTGTCCACAGGTATCTCCTCCCCCTTGAAGACACGAGTGGCGCGTCCGGTGAGCAGTATGTAAAGCGGGCAGATGACCTCTCCTCCTCCAAAGGCCGGCCTTGACCTGCCTGCCACGATCTGCGTCTTGTCTGTGTTGTGGTGCAGAACCGCCCCGAATCTATCAAGGTACTCCTGACAGAGGGCCCGGCTGATGGACTCGGCGAGGCCGTCAGCCACGCTGTCCGGGTGCCCGATGCCTTTGCGCTCTACGAGCTCTATCTCCTGCTGCTCCAACGGTCTTTGATTGAGGCGTTCCACCTTGATATTTCTCTTCATGACCTCTCCTCGAACACCATCTCGAATAATGTGATATTAATGCTTTGCATGCGGGCGAATCAATCCAAAAAAGATCAGAGCAAGATGGAGGATGGGCTTGTAGCATCCTCCTTCATCGGGTTGCTTTCATGGTAATCCATTCATGCTCCCTTATTATGATAATATTCGTTCAAAATATAACTAAATATGAATTAGTTTCGGGCTAAAATTTCAGCCTCTATCCTGCATCTATCTCGCATAAAACTCTGCCAGCATGCGTATCTCTTTCTTTTCTGAAGATTCCAGCATCAAGCAGGATGCTGGATTAGACCTTCAACTTGAAGACCTCTTCCAGTGAGTCCCTCGCCTTCTTCATGACCTCAAGGGGACAGGTTTTGTAGGCCTTCTGTAGTGGCTCAACAGCCCTCTCGTCGCCGATCTCACCCAGGCTCCAGGCCGCCCAGGCCCGGATCTCCTCATCGTCGTCTCCGAACATGACATCCACCAGGCTCTCGATAGCCTTATTGTGGCCGATCTCCCCCAGGGCGGTGACTGCTGCGTAGCGCACATTCCATTCTCCGTCCCTGAGGGCCTGCATGGCCATGTCGCAGGCCGTCTCTCCCCTGATCCTGCCCAAAGACCTGACAGCCTCGCACCGCACTGTGCTATCCCCGTCATGCAGAGCCCTCTCCAGGCAGGCCAGGGCCTCTGCAGTATCGATGCCTTTGGTATCGCTTGTGAAGGTCTCTCCCATAAATGCGGCAGCCCTACGCCTGACCTCGACATCCTCATCCTCCAGCAGCCGTGCCACATCTGGCAGGGAATCGGTGTGACGGATCTTTGCAAGGCCCGTGACTGCCATTCCCCGAACCTCTGGCTCGGAGTAACTTAGCAGGCCTCTCAGGGCCTCGGCGGCCTGCAGGGAGCGCAGAGCCACCGCCGCCCGCAGCCGGACGTCCCTGGTGCTGTCCCTTTTCATGGCCAGCACCAGAGAGGATATAGCTTCTTCCCGTCCCAGGGCCTCCAGGGCGGCAGCGGACCATTCGCGAACGACGTGATCTGGATCGTTGAGCAGTGCCCGGCAGAGGGGCTCGACTGCTCTGGGGCTGCCTATCTTTCCCAAAATCCAGGCAGATTTGTATCTCATGTCGGAGAATTCGCCGCCCTCCAGTGCCCGGGCAACCTCGTCCACTGCTGCCTCCCCCAGGTTGACCAGCGCCCAGGCCGCCTTCTGCCTCTCGAAGTAGTCATCGCTTTTGCCAAGCAGTGCCACAAGTTCTCGAGCCGTATCCATGATAATTGCTCGGCATGCCATAATTTAAGCTTTATCGAGGCAATTAAGGTTAAATGGTAGCGCTGAGGTATGAACGGAAAGATTATGGCATATCTCTTCGGGCCCGTGCTCTCCCGCCGCCTGGGCCTCTCCATGGGCGTGGACCTGCTTAAATACAAGACCTGCAATCTGGACTGCGTTTACTGCGAACTGGGCAGGACAGCATGCCTCACGACCCGCCGGGATAGGTTCGTCTCGCGGGAGGGGGTCATATCTGAGATCGAGGCCAGGCGGGATGAGCCCTTTGACCACATCACATTTGCCGGCTCAGGCGAGCCCACCCTGAGCCTCGATCTGGGGGAGGTGCTGGCCAGGGCGAGGGAGATCGTCTCCGCCCCTGTGGCAGTAATCACCAACAGCACCCTGCTCTGCAGCCCTGCAGTCAGAAGAGAGGTGGCGAAGGCCGATGTGGTTCTGCCCTCGCTTGATGCGGCCAGCGAGAGGGCCTTTGGCGCTGTCAACAGGCCGGCTCCTGGCATTTTGGCCTCGGATATGATCCAGGGGCTCAAGGACCTTCGAAAGGAGTTCTCCGGGGAGATCTGGCTTGAGGTGATGCTCGTCAAGGGCGTCAATGATGGCGAGGCGGAGCTGATAGCTCGGGCGGCGGATGCAGTCTGTCCGGACCGAATTCAGCTCAATACTGTGGTGCGCCCCCCTGCAGATCCGGTCTCTGCCCTGAGCGAGGGGGATATGGAAAGGATGCTGGAGATATTTCCCGGAGCCGAGCTGATTCCGGACTGGGACTGGAGCGTTCCCCCCCGCATTCGCAGCCGCCTGCTGGAGCTGCTCTCCCGCCGGCCATGCACGCTCCAGGAGATCGGCGAGATCGCCGGTATCGATGAGAGAGATGCCATCAAGTACTGCAATATCATGGAGAATGAGGGGCTGCTCGTCAGGAGAACGCACGGCGGAAGGCTGTACTTCTCTGCTGCGTACAGTGAGCAAGCTCTCCGTTTTTCGGCCGGATGAAGTTGTAACCATTGTTATACAAACCCTATTTAAACAGGTTCTGCCATTTGCCCCTTTGACTCTCATGACTTCGAAGAACAACAACTGCGATTTGTGCGTCCAGAAGGGCTCCTGCAAGGGCGAGATGGACGTGCGGCAGGGATCGGAATGCACAATCAATGTCGATCGCATGGCAAGGGTCAGGCACAAGATCATCGTCGCCAGCGGCAAGGGTGGCGTGGGCAAGAGCACTGTATCCGTGAACCTTGCCCGCGCCCTGCAGATGAGGGGAATGCGCGTGGGAATTCTCGATGCCGACATCACCGGCCCGGACATACCCAAGCTGCTGGGAATCGAGGACGCGAGGCTCTCTCAGGGTCCGGATGGGATAAAGCCGCCTGTTGCCGAAGGCATCAAGGCAGTCTCAATGGCCTTTGTCCTCTCCAGCCGCGACTCGCCTGTGGTCTGGCGCGGCCCCATGAAGATGGCTGCCATCAAGCAGTTCATCCAGGATATAGACTGGGGGGATCTGGACTTCCTGATCATCGACCTGCCGCCGGGCACATCCGACGAGCCCCTCTCGGTGGTGCAGCTCATCCCCGAGCTGGCCGGGGCCATAATAGTGACCACTCCCCAGGAGGTAGCGCTGCTTGACAGCAGGAAGGCTGTGAACATGGTGCTGGCTATGAAGCTGCCAGTGCTGGGCATCATCGAGAACATGTCTGGCCTGGCCTGTCCGCACTGCGGCGAGAATATCAGCATCTTCGGCTCGGGAGGAGGGCGGAGGATGGCTGAGGAGATGGACGTGCCCTTCCTTGGAGCGATTCCCATCGACCCGAGAGTCTGCGCCTTGGGCGACAGCGGCAGAACCTTCGTGGACAGCGTGACGCCAGCTGAGGGAAGCTTCAGCGGCGTTGTGGACCGGCTCCTGGAGATGTTCATCTTTAAATATCAGTGATGAGTTATGCCATGTGCGATGCCTCGCATACTTGTGAGCAACGATGACGGCGTTTACGCCGCAGGGCTGCAGGCGGCTGCAAAGAGCGTTCAGGGCCTGGGCCAGGTAGTGGTGGCCGCTCCCTCCGGGCAGAAGAGCGGAGTGGGAAGGTCGGTCTCGGTCTTTGAGCCGCTGCGCTACGTCGATGTCAACTTGAACGGATTTCGGGCTTATGCAGTCACAGGCACTCCGGTGGACTCGGTGGTCATAGGCATCTTCGCCATCATGAAGGGAGAGATGCCGGACCTGGTGGTATCCGGCATCAATGTTGGGGAGAACATCAGCACAGATACTGTCACCACCAGCGGCACCATTGGAGCGGCCCTTGAGGCTGCCAGCTACGGCATTCCCGCCATCGCAGCCTCCCTTCAGGCTATAGACCAGGGTGACAAGTTCGATATGCACCATGGGGCCAGGCACAGCTTTGATGTGGCCACCACTGTCCTGCGCCGCGTGGCCTCCAGGGTCCTGGAAAAGGGGCTTCCTCAAGGCGTCGACCTTCTCAACCTCAATGTGCCGGTCTCGGCCACAGAGGATACGGAGATCGTGGTGACGAGGCTTGCCCGAAAGATATTCAAGACAGCAGTAGAGGAGCGCTTCGATCCCAGGGGCAGGGCATACTACTGGATCGACGGGGACCTGATCTGCTGCGATGAGGAGGGCACTGACGTGCAGACGCTCTACCAGGACAGGAAGATCTCACTGACGCCGCTCAGCCTGGACTCGACTGCGAGGATCGACTTCAAAGAGATAGAGGGGCTGTTTTAGCCGCGATTCTGATAGATGCAATCGAGATCTCTTACAGGGCTCATCGCCGTAGTTCCGGATATGACGCCGCACCGCATGGCAGCGAATCCGGCGCCGACCTCGCTGGCCAGGGCATATACTTAGCACGATGCCGCAGGGGAGAAGTCCGCAGGCAGAGCCACCTCAACCCTCATGGCCTCCTGCACTCCGAGAGCACCTGGCGGGCAGGCAGCCGCCCCGGTGGCGATATACCTCTTCAAATAGCCCCAGGTGATGAGGATCTCTCCGGGCAGCTTGATGCACTTGGGCAGTATATGCCGCCCCCGCTCCCTGGCCGCCCTGCACCCTCCGCAGCCCTCTCTTCTGTGGGCGCACCTTTTATTGCAGGCTGCCGCGGTCCTGAGCAGCACCTCTCCCACATCAATACAGATTGGCGGCTCAAGGACGCTGCGGGCATAGACCGCCGCCGCCATGACGAAGAAGGATAGATTCTCAATTGTGCTCTGGGACCATATCCGGCATAGATACTTCATTATCCTGGGATTGATTTCAAGTGCAGCCTGCTCCACCAGTGCCCGGTAGCCGGCGGCAGTTGGCATCAGCAGCACCCGGTCGAATTCGAACGCCTTCCCGGTGGCCCTGCCATCAACCAAGAGCGCGAGCCTTTGACGGCCATCTACATGGGGATTGTCCTTCATAGCTCTCTTTTGCGGGTTCCTTTCTTCGGCGCAGATGTGATCAGGGTCCTCTTTGCAGTGCAGGTCCCTCTCAAGCATCTTCGAACTAAATACCCACACTAAAGCCGTTCTTCTCCATGGCAAATAAAATTTATCAGGCTTGATCGACCAATATAATTATAATTCAGGTAAGATAGATTTATATCTACAGAATAGAACCAATAATACCAGTCTAAAAGGCATTTAAATAACTCAATCAATTTTAACCTTAAAAAAAGGATTAAAATTGAATAAGAATGCCTTTAAAGTTTCAAATAATGTAAGGCGATTTGAAATGGATGAAGCTAAATCGGATAAATCTGCACAGACTGCGAATCAGGGTCTGTACTATCCACCCCGCGATCTGGTTGAGAACTCCAATGTCATGGCCTGGATGAAGCAGAAGGGCCTCAAGACAGAGAGCGAGATGCGACAGTGGTGCTCTGCCAATTACGTCCAGTTCTGGGACGAAATGGCCAAAACCTATGCCGACTGGTTTGAGCCCTACAAGCAGACATTGCAGTGGAAGGCGCCCTTCGCCAAGTGGTTCATTGGCGGCAAGATCAATGCTGCCTACAATGCAGTGGACAGACACGCCAAATCCTGGCGGCGCAACAAGTTAGCCTACATCTTCGTGGGCGAGCCGGTCGGCGACGTCCGCAAGATAACCT
The DNA here is from genome assembly GCA_018052825.1 of Methanothrix sp. Classification (GTDB taxonomy): domain Archaea; phylum Halobacteriota; class Methanosarcinia; order Methanotrichales; family Methanotrichaceae; genus Methanothrix. Next base: position 8,315 of record JAGPMN010000033.1, on the reverse strand, counting down.
ACTACGAGCTGGCCCGGGAGGTAAATCGATTTGCAAACGCCCTCAAGGCCCAGGGCATCAAGAAAGGCGACCGGGTTGGCATATATCTGCCCATGATCCCGGAGCTGCCAGTGGCCATGCTGGCCTGCGCCAAGATCGGAGCTGTTCATGTAGTCGTGTTCTCCGGATTTTCCGCAGTGGCCGTCCGGGACAGGCTGGAGGACTGCCAGCCGAGGCTCCTCGTCACATGCGACGGCTCTTACCGGCGTGGCAAGCCCATAGCCACCAAGCCACAGGCAGATGAGGCCATCGCCGGGCTGGACTGCATTGAGAAGGTCGTTGTGGTAAAGAGGAACGGCCAGGAGACAGCCATGAAGGATGGCAGGGATGTCTGGTGGGACGATTTCGTGGCCGGACAGGCTGCAGACTGCGAGACGCTTCCCATGGACAGCAGCGATCCGCTGTTCATCCTCTACACAGCAGGAGCGGCAGGCAAGCCACGCGGCATAGTGCACACCCACGGCGGCATGTGCGTCGGGCCGGCCTTTACAACCTCCTGGGTCTTCGACATCAAGGACACAGATGTCTACTGGTCCACCGCAGACATCGGATGGATCACCGGCCACTCCTACATAGCCTACGGCCCGCTCTGCCTGGGGGCTACAAGCATCATGTACGAGGGCTCTCCCGACTATCCGGACTTCGGCCGCTGGTTCAAGATCATTGAGGACTACGGAGTCTCGGTGATCTACACTGCGCCGACCGCCATCAGGATGTTCATGAACGAAGGGCCATCCTGGCCCCAGAGGTACGATCTCTCCACAGTCCGGCTCATGGGCTCTGTTGGCGAGGCCATGAACCCCGATGCCTTCATATGGTGGAGGAGGTACGTGGGAGGCGGATTTGCCCCGATCATGGACACATGGTTCCAGAGCGAGACCGGCTCCCAGGTGATAGCCCCCCTGCCCATCACCCCGCTCAAGCCAGGCTCGCCCAGCTTCCCCCTGCCAGGCTACAATGTGCAGGTGGTCGACGACTCTGGCCTTCCAGTCCCAGCCGGCATGACAGGGAACATCGTAATCACAGAGCCCTGGCCATCCATGCTTCGCGAGGTCTACAGGGATCCGGCCAGGTACAGCGAGACCTACTGGTCCGCATTCCCTGGCAGGTATCACTCCGGAGACAAAGCCCGCGTCGATGAGGACGGATACATCTGGGCTTTAGGAAGGGGAGACGATGTCCTGAAGGTGGCCGGCCACAGGATCTCCAATGCCGAGGTCGAGGCCTCAGCGGAAAAGCACCCCTCCGTGGCAGCAGCCGCAGTCATTGGCAAGCCGGACAGGGTCAAGGGAGAGAGCATCGTGGTCTATGCAGTGCTCAAGCCCGGGATAAAGGGCGACGCGGCTCTCGAGAAGGACATAAAGAACTTCGTCCGAAAGACTCTGGGCCCCATAGCCATCCCATCCGATGTGATCTTCGTATCGGATATCCCCAGAGACAAGGCAGGCAAGCCGGTAAGGCCGCTCATCAAAGCCAGAGCACTTGGAGAGGGCCTGGGAGACACATCAGCCGTGGCCAATCCCGTGGCTCTGGATGCCATAACGCCCATCGCCAAGAAATAGGCTGAAGCGAGAAAACCTGGGAGAAGAGGTGGGGCGCATGAATGCATCCTGCATCTCTCCTTTCTTTTAGCTAACATCATTTGCTGTCATCAAATCCAATCTGAAGGTGCGTTCCATCGCAGAAGGGCTTCTTCTTCGAGCCGCCGCATCTGCATAGGGCATATGTCCCTTCACCGGCCAGCACATTGCCTCCGCTGTCCAGCAGGGCCACATCTCCCTCCACCAGCAGCGGTCCGTTCTTCGCCGTCTTGATCTGAGCCGTACCATGAACTTCGCTTGCGCCCATATCTTCCCCCTCCAGCTCATCCTCTGATCTCCTTTTGCAGGTAAGCGCTCCGGAAGGGCACCGGCCTACAACCTCTATGATCTTCTCTGAGCTTGCTCCCTGCATATTCACCCATGGCGATCTGTCCTTATTGAATACGGCCGGCAGTCCTTTTACGCACTCTCTGGCGTGGATGCATTTCTCAGGTCGCCAGATTACAGATATCTCATCATTGGAATATATCCTCATCGATAGCAGAATGCGCCTCCTCCTACTATGTTTTTTTGATAGTCCGCGTCCGGCCAGAGCAGGGGGGGCGCCTTGAATACCACAGGCTGCTCTCGGATCATTTATTCATATCGGTATGAATCCATTTTTAATGGCTATCTGCTGGCCCTCCGGGCTGAGCACATAGTCGATGAATGCCTGGGCTCCGGGGGAGGGCCGCCCGAGGGTCACAAAGTACAGCTTTCTGGCGAGAGGGTATGTCTCATTCTTGATATTTTCGATGCTCGGATAAACCCCGTCCAGAGAGAGCACCCTGGTGTCCCCCCGCATGACATAGCTGTATCCCATGTAGCCGATGGCGTTGTCGCTGCGCTGGATGGCCATCTTGACCTCAGAGCTGTCCGCAGCCTCGATGATCACTCCGGGCGACTCCGCCTCCCTGCTGCCCATGATGACCTCCTGGAAGGTATCCCTGGTACCGGATCCGGGCTTTCTGCCGATAACGAATATCTCCGCATACGGGCCGCCCACATCCTCCCAGTTGGTGATGTCTCCGGCATAGATCTGCTTTACCTGATCACGGGTCAAAGAGGTCACGCCGCCGTCGTATACATCAGGGCTCACCACCAGGCAGATGGCATCATACCCCACTGGCTGGACCATAAAACGGGTTGTTGGAGTCTCATACCTCTGCCGCTCCTCCAGCTTCAGCTCCCGCGAGGCCATCGCAATATCGGACCGGCCCTCAGCCACATCGGTGATGCCCACACCCGTTCCCCCAGATGTGACTGTGACGACGTACCTGTCCTGCAGAATATTGTACTCTTCCGCCGCCAGCTCGGCCAGGGGCATGACATTGGTAGATCCTGATAAAGAGACCTTCGTCTCCCTGCCCTCCCCTGCTGCTGCAGCCAGCAAAATAACCAGCAGCAATATCAGTAGCTTGCTTTTACCGCTCATCATATCTATAAACGGCATACTATTATGTAAGGTTATTGCCGCCAGAGCCTGGGATGTTTGCGGAGGACGGCGAAATGCTCCGGATTGGCACGAACCCCTGCTCCGCGGCAATGCTCTGCCCCACCTCCCCCTGCACGAAGTCGATGAACGCCTGCGCGCCGGCAGAGGGCTCCCCATATGTGTAGAAGTACAGATGCCTGTGCAGATCGTAAAGACCTAGCTTAATGTTCTCGTATGTCGGCATCACTCCGTTATAGGCTATGCCGCTGACGCCTCCGCCCAGATAGTTAAACCCAAGGTAGCCGATGGCTTTGTCGCTGCCATTGATGGCTGTCTTGACCTCGGCCCCGCTCATGGCCACTGTATCCACTCCGGGAGTTTCGGCATCCGTGCTGCCCATGACATTCTCATTGAAGCTGTCCCTGGTCCCAGAGCCGTACTCCCTGCAGATCACAAAGATATCCTTATCCGGACCGCCCAGCTGCATCCAGTTGGTGATGTTTCCGGAATAGATATCCCGAACCTGGCTGCGGTTCAGGCTGACCACTCCCGCCTCGTATATTGCCCGGCTCACGCCAATGCTGATGCCGTCAAAGCCCACTTCAAACTCCCTGAAGGAGTCTCCGAACCTCTCGATCTCCCCGGCTGTGACCTGGCGGGAGGCCATGGCTATATCGTTCTTTCGCTCGGCTATGCCTAAAATGCCGGCCCCCGTGCCGCCGGCGGATACCGATACAACATAATCGCTCTGCTGGAGATTGAACTGCTCAGCCGCGGCTTCTGCGAGAGGCATCACAGTAGAAGACCCCGAGACTGTGACATCACTGACCAGAGCCGGGCAGGGGGCGATGCTCGCCAGCAGTGCAGATATGAAGATGACTGTTAACTTTCTAATGAACCCCACCGGCAGGAGATGCACCGCCAAAATATGTAAAGCTATCGTCGAAGATGATCGGATGATGCGTTCAGAAGGAATAGACTTTGCTGCCTTCCGAGATCATTTCCCGGGCTAGCAGCTCATAAAAATTATCTGTCGCAGATGCATAGCATCCGGCATCAAGCCCCCTGGCCTCAATGTCCTCCCTGCAGGCCCGGATTTGCAGCTCTCTGCCGGATAGGGCATTCAGCAAATTATAGACGCCATCTCCTGCGAGGTAGAGGACGGCTTTTTCCGAATGCTGGAGCATGAGCAAGCACAGCTTTGTGCGGCTGCTGCTGGGGGGCCTGGTCAAAAGGAAGACCTCTCTTTTATCCATACTTCGCCATCTCCCCGACAGATCTCTCACACATAACAAAATATTTTATATATATATGAGGCATTCTGCGGCCCTTATATGCTCTATGAATTGCTCTTCATCAACCAGTTCCACCCGTTCCATTAAAGCCATGCTCAAGAGGCCTCTCTCCGCCAAGGAGGGCTCGTGCGCCAGAACTGTGATCTCCGGATAGGCATAAATTATGTCATAGAGGTTCGGCACCTGCAGAGCCCGGCTGTCCTGGCAGGCCAGGGCCAGGTAGACGCCGTCGGCGTACAGGCCGACTGTCACATCCATTTTTACGCACACAGCAGCGGCATTGAGTATGCCGTAAGCCCTCTCGCTGCCGTAGGGGGCGCTCTCAAGCAGATAGAAGACGGATTTCATGCCCTTTACCCCGATAAGGAGATCACCCTGTCGCTCTCCTCTATCATCCTTGCCAGATCGTAAAGGCTGCTGATCTTTATCCCCTCGTAATAATCCGGGCAGATGCCTTCTCCATCGGCCAGGTAGCCCCTGGCGGCGGCGCATCTGGCACAGGCCCTGATAACGGCCCCTCTCTCTGCCAGCTCCTGAAACAGCCTGCCTGCCTCTGCAAAGAGGGAGGGCTGCTGCCCCCGCCTGGCTATGTGAACCGCATCCAGGTAGAGAAATATGTTCACATGAGATATCTTGAGGGCCTCGGATGCGATTTTGCAGGCCATCTCCGCATACTCGGAGATATAAGGCCCGTCCGTGAGGATGATGGTTATGCTCTTTATTTCGTTCACCACCACAGAGGCGCTCGGCATGGCCTAATCGCCTTCAAATGTATTCCATCAGAGCTGTGAGATGCTCCAGGCTCGCTGCATACCTGGCCTCCAGCAGAGGAGAGCACCTGTTCAAAGAGGCCTCCCCTGCCACCAGCCTGATTGCAAAGGCATAGCAGCTCTGCTCCCCGCAGATGCGGCAGTCTGTCCCGGGCAGATATTTGTAGATCTCTGCATGGTCCACTTTGACCTTCTCCCTGGCCGCCGGGGTCACTCCCCTGACAATGGCCTGGTTTATTGCCGTCTTCAGCTCATCCAGAAGCCTGCGCGCCTCTTCACCGCTGCCTATCATCGTCATTGTCACACTGCCTGTGGAGTAGATGGTGATGAGGATGCTGCCCCTCTGGATTATGAGGGCCCCGATCCTCTCGGAGTACCTGGCTCTCGGAAAGATGGGCTCCAGCAGCTTGAGGGCCCCGCCCAGGGGCGGCTGCAGGCGGGCGATAACCCTGAACTTGCTGCTGTCGGCAATGCAGGGAAGCAGCTGCCGCACCTCCACAACATCTATAGGGCTCGTGCCGGACAGCTCCTTCTTCGCTTCGCAGGGGCCCTGTGACCTGGCCTGCAGGAAGTTCCTGCCGAACTCGGTGATGGCTATATTTCCGCCCTTCAATTCTGCGAGGCCCGCCTGCTCGAGCATCTGCAGGTGATAGTCGAGCATGCCTCCTCCCGCGGCCTTTTCGACCTCCTCTCTCGTTCTCTCTTTTTCAACCAGCATGGCCATGATCTTTCTTCTCGCAGCATTGGCCATGGCATTGCTTACGAGCCTGACGTCAGCCGACGATCCTGGCATCTTGTTATCACCTTCTCGTTATAAGTCACATGAGACACTCCCCGACTTGTAGTATTTCTCCTTCAGCTTTAAAGCGACATTCACCAGGGCAACGAGCACAGGAACCTCGATGATCGGACCTATCACCGCAGCAAAGGCCTCCTGGGAGGCTATGCCGAAGACGCCCACCGCCACCGCTATTGCCAGCTCGAAGTTGTTGCTGGCGGCGGTAAATGAAAGGGCAGCCGTGTTTTCATAATTCACTCCAAGCCTGTAGGCCATGAAGAAGCTCGCAAAGAACATGAGCAGGAAGTAGACGAGCAGGGGCACAGCCACACGCACCACATCCTGGGGAAGCTGCACTATGTAGTCTCCCTTGAGTGAGAACATGACCACGATGGTGAAGAGCAGGGCCAGGAGGGTGAGGGGCGAGATTTTGGGAATGAACCTGCTCTCGTACCAGCTCCGCCCCCGAACCCTGATCAGGGAAAACCTGGTGATGATGCCTGCCAGAAACGGCACGCCCAGATATATGAAAACGCTCTCTGCAATCTGGGGCATGGTGACGGCGACAGCGGTCCCTTCAGCCACACCCAGGGCCGCAGGCAGAACGGTGATGAATACATAGGCGTAGACAGAGTAAAAGATGACCTGGAATACGGAGTTGAGACCCACAAGGGCGGCGCAGTACTCTGTGCATCCGCAGGCCAGCTCATTCCAGACTATGACCATGGCTATGCATCTGGCGAGGCCGATGAGGATTATGCCGTACATGAGATGTGGGTAGTCTCGCAGAAAGAGCACCGCCAGTGCAAACATCAGGGCGGGGCCCACGACCCAGTTTTGAATAAGGGAGAGGCCCAGGACCTTCCTGTCAGTAAAGACCCTGCCCAGCTCTTCATACTTTACCTTGGCCAGGGGCGGGTACATCATCAAAATGAGGCCGATGGCGATGGGTATCGATGTCGTGCCGATCTGCAGGCTCAATATGAAATCTGTGATTCCCGGTGCATAGTAGCCTATTGCTATCCCCAGGAACATGGCCGCAAATATCCAGACTGTGAGGTACCTGGATATGAAGTCCAGTCCCCTGCCGACCCCGTTTGACATTTGGATCCTCCATAATAAATTAAGACTTATCATTTGAAGCTGCACCATTCATTTTGCTGATGCAGGCTTCCTTCATCAGCCTGGCCATATTGAGCATCTCAATCACAGCTCCTTCGGAGAGCCTGTATCTGGACCATCTTCCGTCTTTTCGCTCTTTTATGAGGCCGGCATCCTTGAGAATGGAAAGATGATGGGATGTGCTGGATTGAGGCCGACCCAAGCCGACCATGATCTCGCAGACGCATAGCTCGCCTTCACGAAGAAGGGAAAGAATCTTGAGGCGGCAGGGATCTGCCATGGCCCTGAATATCTCTGCCTCCAACTCGATTTCTTTTTCGTCCAATTTTTCTGTTATGGAACGCAGCCTATCGACCTTGCATTCGGCCTTATCGGCGTCTCCAATCAGCCGCGTCATCCTGTTGACAGCCTCTTCCGGAATACATGCCATTTATCAATCCCTTTCAGCAGCAACTGCAGCTCTTTTGAGCGATGAGTCTGCTCTCTTCACGCCTGAGACAGCTCTCGCATATCCTGATTCGTCCTCTCTCTTTGTGGCTTACTATGAAGAGGGATTTCGCTTCTTTTTCGCATACATCGCATTTTGCACTCATATTACAATCACTCATATCCAGTAATTTCGATATATAAGATTTTCCGTAATAATGCTGTGTTGAATAATTCTAGGCGTTGTGATCAATAGCTGTCGATTCTTACCAAATTTTGATTTGTATGAGTTGGCTCTATGCTGTCGGATTACTAAACATTATTCAACACAGCACATGTATTACTCCTTAGACCTCCATGTCGAAAGACATATATCCAATAATTTCGATACGACGTCCAGGCTTCATCACAGTATCCGCGAGATACCGATGCTGCATGAATGAGTGTGGATTGTAGATATCGAAATAGTAACCCGAATTGAATGACTTGAATTAAAGAGGAGAGTGTATCATGGAGATAATCAAGAAAACTGCTTGTATAGCTTCATTAATTGCTGTAGTGCTTCTGGCACTCAGCTTCAATGCATTGGGTGTCGAATACCCAGTAGGATCGGGAAATGATGACTGGTGGACGACATATCCGGACCAGTCCTCTGCAGCCGGCGAAGACATCGGTCATCCGTCGTGGGTTATAGACGCACTGAAGAGCAAGCCTGTGCTGATCTATGTGCACAAATCCTGTGATTGGAGTGAACCCCTCCGAGTGGACAATGAGTTAAGCAACTTCAACTCATGGAGGGAAATATATGAAAAGGACGAGGCAGCGCTACGACCGTGCATTCAAGATATCGGTAATAGCAGAACTTGAGAG
>JAGPMN010000068.1 GCA_018052825.1 Methanothrix sp. | reverse complement strand
ACTGGACATCAACATCCATGCTACATCCCTTCAAGAAGAGCATGTCAGCTATTTATTTAAAAATGTTTCTGATATTAAACGTGGAAATTCAAAGATCATGAGCACAAAGTGCGGAATGCAGGATATAAAATTAGGCAGTTTCTTTATGTTGAATTGAACGTCAGACAGTCGAATATATTCTGCAATCAACGGTTAGCCGTGATAGTATAGCTGGAATATATCGACTATTAGCGAAAATCTTAAATAATTTAAGCATATAAGCCGCATGATGATCTCCTTTGAGGGAATCATAATCAAAGGTGTATGGAGGCGGAAAAAATGAGCTTGAAGTCGATCTTTATGGCGCTTATGGCGATTGCCTTATGCGCGGCTGGAGCCATGGCACAGGACAGTTCGCTTCGAGTAACCGGCGTCGGCTCAGTTCTGACCGATGCCGACACGACCATTATCGCCGTGAGTGCTCAGAATAGCAGCGACAATGTCACCATTGCCCAGCAGGCCAACTCTCAAGTGCTGGCCGCTGCAGAAAAATCCCTGATCGCCGCCGGCGTCAAGGAAGAGGAGATAATGAAGGACCGGACGAAGGGATACTCTGCTTATCACAGGGTGATCTGCAACACTGTGAACAACACCACATCCTGTCGTGATGTGATCACCAATATCGCCACAGAGCAGATGGTCATTAAATTAAAGACCACAGACAGGGAGAGGATCAACAAGACCCTGGCAGCAGCCGAATCATCTGGGGCGGATGCCTCCGTCATAGGATATGCCTTAAACGATTCATCCCAGGCATACGAGCAGGCGAGGAAGAGGGCCCTTGAGAACGCCAAAGCCAAAGCAGAGGACTATGCCTCAGCGCTGGGATACCGCCTCGGCGAGGCCGTATACATTGAGGATGCAGCCTATCCTGATATCGAGATGGGACCGTCCTACGGGTGGAGATATCCCTGGGGCATGCACCACATGTGGAGGGGATTGGGCAGCCGCATGATGTGGATCGACTCCTTCCCCATGATGGACGGATTCCTGAGCGACGACCTGAATGAGGACTACATACCGGCAGGAAAGGCAAGGGTCACAGCCTACGTCAGGGTGGAGTACAAGGTAGCTGCGGCATAGGTTGCTCCTTTCATTCCTTTAACTTTTTATCTTTTCGTTATTTCAGGCATAAATATCGCCGCGCTCGATCCCCCTTGAAGCCTTCTTCCTCAGCTCCCTGCTGAGCCACGAATAATGCTTCATGGTGTCGGGTGTGACCGACGGCCCTATCTCCTGCAGTGCGGCCAGGAAGTCCTTCTGGCTTATCCTCTCTGCAGCCATATTCTCCCGCAGGGCCAGACGGCCTGCCTTCCTGACCACGGCGGCGATATCGGCTCCCGTGTACTGCTCGGTGAGGGAGATAAGCTCATCGATGTTGAGATCATCTGACAGGGGCGACTTCTTCAGGTGCACCTCGAATATCTTCCTCCGGGACTCTCTGTCCGGCACGGGGACCATGATCAGCTCATCAAAACGCCCAGGCCGGAGCAGCGCCGGGTCGATGATATCCGGCCTGTTTGTGGCCCCGATCACCACAACTCCCCGCAGCTCCTCAAGGCCGTCCATCTCGCTTAAAAGCTGATTTACTATGCGCTCTGTGGCATGGGGCTCTCCCTGGGCACCGCCCCGGATGGGGACCAGCGCATCCAGCTCGTCTAAGAAGATGATGGCCGGGGAGACCTGCCTTGCCTTCCTGAAGATCTCCTCCACTCGCTTTTCGCTCTCACCATACCACTTAGAGAGCAGCGCCGAGCCCTTCACACTGATGAAGTTGGCCTCGCTCTCATTGGCCACCGCCTTGGCGAGCATGGTCTTGCCCGTGCCCGGCGGCCCGTAGAGCAGTATGCCCTTGGGCGCTTCGATTCCCAGGCGCAGGAAGCTCTCGGCATTCCTGAGAGGCCACTCCACAGCCTCCACCAGGAGCTGCTTGACAGCCTCCAGGCCGCCGATGTCCTCCCAGCTCACGTCCGGCACCTCGACGAGGATCTCCCGCATGGCGGAGGGCGAGATCTCCCGCAGAGCCATCTCGAAGTCGTCCTTCTGCACCACCAGCCTGTCCAGTATCTCCTTGGGGATGGTCGGCTCCTCCAGGTTGATCTCGGGAAGGATGCGGCGCAGGGCGTTCATGGCCGCCTCCCGGCTTACGGCGGATATGTCCGCTCCAACAAAGCCGTAGGTCCGTGCTGCGTAGTCGTCCAGCGCCACGTCCTCGGAGAGGGGCATGCCTCTGGTATGGATCTGGAAGATCTCCTTCCTGCCTTCCATATCGGGAACACCGAGCTCAATCTCCCGATCGAACCTGCCCGGCCGGCGCAGGGCCATGTCCAGGGCCTCCGGCCTGTTAGTTGAGCCGATCACAATGACATTCTTTCTCTCCTGCAGCCCGTCCATGAGGGAGAGGAGCTGGGCTACCACCCGCCGCTCCACCTCGCCTGTCACATCCCCCCGCTTGGGGGCAATGGAGTCCAGCTCATCCAGGAAGATGATGGCCGGGGTGTTCTTCTCCGCCTCCTCGAAGAGATCCCGCAGAGCCTTCTCGCTCTCTCCGTAGTACTTGGACATGATCTCCGGGCCGTTGATGCTTATGAAGTACGCGTCGCTCTCATTGGCCACCGCCTTGGCGAGCAGGGTCTTGCCGGTTCCAGGAGGCCCGTGCAGGAGCACGCCCCTGGGCGGGTCGATGCCCAGCCGGTCGAACAGCTCAGGGTGCTTGAGGGGCAGCTCGATCATCTCCCGCACCTTGGTTATCACCGGCTTGAGCCCGCCGATGTCCTCGTAGACCACAGTGGGCACCGTCCTCTCCGGCGTCTCCACCGCCTGAGGCAATAGTTCGATGTCCGTCCCTTCCGTGATCTTGACGATTCCGCCCGGACTGGTGGAGACGACGCGCAGCTTGATCTCGCCGAGGCCAAAGGCCTGAGCGCCGAGAAAGCCCCGGAAGATCTCCTCGAACATGGTCTCCCGGCCCATGGAGTCGGTGGGAGGCTTTCGAACGCTTGTGGTGGATATGAGGTCGCCCCGGATAACCGGCCGGCCGTTGAAGACCTTGGTGAGCACGTCGCCGGGGGCGAAGATCTGCATGCCCTGGGTGACTGGGGCCAGCGTCACGTGCTTGGCCTCGCTCCATGAGGCGAGCCGGACGTCCACGAACTGACCTATGCTCGTTCCTGCGTTGGATCTGATCAGGCCGTCCATCCTGATCATGTCGATGCCCTGATCCTGGGAGTAGGCACTGACGGCCAGGGCTGCCGTTGGCCGGGAGCCCACCAGCTCCACCACATCCAGTGGACGGGCGCCAATTCTTTCCAAAAACTCCTCGCCGACCCGGACGATGCCCTTTCCCACATCGCCCTGATTGGCTTCAGAGACCTTCAGCCTGACTGGTTGTCCTTCAGTCATGTCTTTCTTGCACCTGCTTTGCTGCTAATGTATGGTGGTCTATATATTAAGTAGTTTGCTATTGGCGACATGTTCTTGCGTGCTGATAAAAAAACGAGGCTTTTCGCCGTTTTGTGCTGGTAATTAGTGACTTTATTCCTCTGTGAGCCCTTTATGCGCTTTTCGCATCTCTTTGTCGGCCGACGCCACCTAATTGGCTGCAAAGAGGGGCACGGGCAGCCCGCCCTCCGGCTCCGGTGCCCTCCCCACCTGCGCTGCGCGAAAACCAGGCGGCGCGCAGCGTTCCAAGCCCACAAAACCCCGACAGATCGTGTTTTACCTTGCATACTACCGCCTCATATATGCCACCATTGAGAATATTATCACAGCAATTTAATAGAAACCAATTGGAGGCCCACTGCCCGGAAAAGGCCAGAATAGAAATAGAATGAGTGCCGATGGCTGCATGGAGAATGAAGATCATCTGCGCCTACCCCGCCAATATCGACGCCGTCTGCACCATCTCAGGAGAGATGCTCTCCAGAATGATACCGGCAGGCCGGGATTTCAAAATCGAGCTGAAGCCGTCGATAAAAAGCCGTGAGGACCTGCTATCCTCGCTGCTATACTGCATGAAGCAGGGATCGGGCGCAGAGGTCCTGATCGAAGACAGAGGGGCTGCCTTGCAGATCGGAAGTGATGAGGCCTTTTCATGGCGCTTCCGCCTGGGCGGAAATGCTGCCATCATGGCCAGTGTGCTGGCCGCACTGGGAGCCGAGCCCGTGCTGAACGCCCCAGCCCTCAGCACCAGCCTGGCCGGATTGCTTCATCCCCAAGTTCGCCTGCCCTGGAATGGCTCTCTTCTCGATCCCTGCCGGGCAGCTTGGGCAAAGAGGGCTGACCGGGTGGAGGAGATGGTCCACTTTGTCTTTCAGTTCCAGGAGGGCGAAGCAGTGGCCGCGGGAAAGGCAGAATTCCTTGTGCCTCAAGCCAACCGCTTCATAGCTACATATGATCCTGTCAACTCCCGGCTTCTCACCAGCCCGGATTTTGACTCCTACTGCACGGACAACATCAAGAGAATTGCCGGTGCCCTTGTCAGCGGCTATCATCTCTGTCCGGAGAGCCAGAGGGCGGATGCATTCGCCCGCAGTGCTGCACAGATCACATCATGGAGACAAAGAAATCCTGGACTGTTTATCCATGCCGAGATGGGCAGCATTTCCAGCGCCTCCACAATGAATTCGCTTCTCATGCGTTTATCCCGAATTCCGGTGGACAGCGTGGGGCTGAATGAAGATGAGATAGCCGTCGCTCAGCAAGAAGACCCGGCTCTTCCGGCAGAATGGCCGCACTTTCTGAGATCTGCCGAAGGGCTGCGCAGGCGGCTGGGCATTTTCAGGGTGGCTGTTCATACGAGGGACTTCATCCTGAGCGTGATGAAGGTGGGACGGATCTCTCCCCTGGCGGAGCTGTCTGCCCTGCAAAGCGGCACCGATGCCGCCGCATCTCTGGCCGCTACAGGCTCGCCAGCGGGGGAGATAGCGGACCCATTCGCAAGGGTCAGCTCCGCAGGCCGGCAGGCCCTGCAGATGCTCTGCCAGATGGACGGCTCCACAAAGTCTGGGCGGGGGGTGTATCTCATCTCCGGGGACCTGATGGTTTCTCTCATGCCCTCCCTTCTTGTAAGAGAGCCGAAATTCACCGTCGGCCTGGGAGATACAGCAACTGCTGCCATCTTCCTCCGGGAGCTTTCTGTTATCAATTATAGTCTTCAGCAAATCGAGTCGTAACCTCTATTTAGCAAAAATTTTTCCAACCATGCCCTCCCGTAGCTCAGAGAATTAGAGAACTTATCCCATGAATTAGATATAATATTTTTCATATCAGACAAATCCCTGACTGTGGCTACCGA
>JAGPMN010000032.1 GCA_018052825.1 Methanothrix sp. | reverse complement strand
GATAGTCTACCTATATTGAGTTGTTTGAAAAGAAAATAGTAGCAAGAGACTTAGAATGCCAGATGGCACCACTTGATCGCTAATCGAATAAAGTGGCCTCCCTCTGTGCCATCTATGCGATCTGCGAAAGAGCAATCAACTCAATCAAGGTAGACCAACTGGCGGCTTGACGGCGATTAAATAAAATTGATGCAAAAGTTATTTATATTAGCAGGCGACATTATTTTTTTACATAAGAAGAATATGGAGAATGATTATGGATGCTGAATTGAGGCCTGGAGTTCGCCGGGCGATCTTAAGTATGACATTTCTGACGGCCGTGTTTCTGGCTGCTGCCTCGGGCATGGAGCTGTGCGATGAGGCCGATCAGAGCTGCGAAGAGGTTTGGAGCATGGGGGCGGATGCGGAGATAGACGTTATCCCGATATTTACCTTCGATATGCTGGAAGACAGACCTGCCTTCGACCTCAATGCATCGAGCACAGAAACCATAGCCTTCAATTGCATAAATGAGTCATCCTCTGCTCAGGTGCAGAGTGTGGCCACAGTCAACGATACTGAGAAGACGTTCCATCTGGCGGCCAGCGATGTCGACATGACTCTTCTGAGCTACAATGTTGTCGGCCTGCCAGAGCACGGGAGGATAAACGGAAGCGGTCCGGCATTCACATATCAGCCGGATCAGGGCTATGTGGGCGGCGACTCGGTTGTCATCGGCGTCTATAACGAGACCGGCCTGATGCAGAATATCACCATTGCAATCGATATCGTCTCTGTCTATCATCCTCCCTCTGTGAGGATTAGGAGCCCCAGGGACGGTGAGATATTCACAGCCGATGCAGGTGGGATAGCCATGGTGCCCATACGTGCAACAGCCACAGGAGACGTTGCGGGAATTCAACTCTTTGACGGCCTTACGCCTTTGGACGGTATTCGGAGCTGCGAGAGCAGGGCTGCCAACTGCGCTGTCAGTTACATCGCCGCTCTGAGAACAGGCCTTCATTACCTTACAGCAGTGGCCACAGACTCAATTGAAAATTGCTGTGCCACAGATTCAATTGAGAATTGCTGTGCTGCAGACTCAATTGAAAATTGCTGTGTCTCGCCCCACGTGGCAATTATCGTAAATCCTGCAGAGCCACAGGTGGAGATCACAGGCCCCTCGGCGGGCCAGATATTCAACGCCCCGGCGGACATCATCATCACCGCAAATGTCAAAGATAGCCGCGAGGTAAAAAGCGTGGAGTTCTTTGCCAATGGAAGGAGCCTGGGAGAAGCCCTGCAGACAGAGTCGCCTTATTCCATCGATTGGACCGATGTGCCCCCCGGCGTATATCGGCTGGTGGCAAAGGCCACGGATCGATTCGGATCATCCTATTCCGAGTCCGTAATGATTGTTGTGGTGCCGCCAAAGCCGCTCAGAAAGTCCAACCTGGCTATAACCATGAGCGCCTCGCCCAGCCCCGCCCCGGCAGGTGGACTCTTCAATTACGTGATCACATTGACCAACAGAGGGCCTGATAGCGCTACCGGAGTCACCGTAGAGGATTTCCTGCCCGATGAGCTGAAGTATGTAACCCAAGATGCCAGCCAGGGAAAATACAATAAAGCTTCTGGGCTTTGGAATGTGGGAGGGCTGGCCAAATACGGCAGTGCGAATCTGGTGATTACAGTCAAAGCGCCATCGCAGGTGCCGGCAGGCCGGATCTACAATACGGCATATGTGTACGGTTCGCAGAATGATCCCGACAACTCCAATAACTACGCTACCACGTATATACAAATAAAAACCAGGGGGGCGGCGGAAGACGGGCTGAACTCCTCAGAGACAGAGGCCTAGTTCCTTCGCATCTATCCCCTTTTAATCTTTTGTATGTGTTTAGGTCCATGAATTCAGCATCTATCGGCCCATTTCGTGCCATTCTCTGCTGCCTTCTCATTTAGAGTCTTTTTTGTGGGCATAGTCTACCGAGATCGTTTGCTTATTAGATGCATGTCAATTTATATTAAGCATGCCCGGACTGAATCAGCATCTATCGACCTACTCTCAAGCACCTAAACACATACAATCTTTTTAGATTCACTTCACAGCCCAGTGGCGCTGGCCAGCTCCATGCTCTGGCTTCTGTCCTGATTTCCTTCAACCAGGAGCACAATATTCTCCACATTCCACAGGTACAGGAACCTGACGCTTCCATCTCCCATGATGTCCTTGATCTCTAAAGTCCGATGGCCGTTTATGGTGGCATTGGCGAATAACGGCAGTCCTCTCTTCAGGAGGTCGTCATACTGGGATTTGAAGTTGGATATGGCCGTCAGAGCGTGCTCCTCATCCGACAGCTCAATGCGGGTGATCTTGGCATCCCTCGGATCGTATGTCTCGTCCCCAGTCTTCCACTTGTATATGCCAACGGTGACATTGGCCGGGCCGATATCTTCGCTGGCATTTCCGCTTCCGCGGAAGTCATCTATGTAAAGGCTCATATCCACGCTTGGATCGTTCTCAGGCAGAGCAGCCAGAAGCTTGAAGCCCTCCGGCAGACTCTCCCTGGGAACTGAGTAGGCCGGGCTGGCTGTCCCGGATGACTGCTGGCAGCTGGCGCTGCAGATCAGCAGCAGTGATATCAGCACCATGCAAGTTACGCTCTTGTATCTCATGGAAGGTCCTTTCTTCTTTTCGAGAACATAAGCCTTTTGAGGGCACCCCCGACGAGGATACCAACCTCAAGGGCCGGCATGCCGAGTACTGCAGACAGGTTTTATATCCGTGGCCCTTCAGAGTACGGCCTGTGAGAAGAAGAAAGGACGGCCACAAAGCCAGGGATCTGGCGGTGCAGCGCATGGAAAGGCTCTTTTTGCTGGCGGAGGAGGAACATGAGTGCCATCCGGAGAGGAGCGACCGCTATGTACAGATCGCCAGAAGGATCAGCACCCGCACCAGGGTAAGAATGCCCCGCCACCTGAAAAGCCTCTTTTGCAGGCGATGCGGCAGCTATCTGCCTGCATCTGCGGTGCGGGTGAGGCTTCGCGATGGAATGCTCACCGCCACCTGTCTCCATTGCGGCAGCCAGGTGAGGCGCCCCTACCATGCGCCCTGATCTTTCGCAATGCTGCCTATCTCCGGTCAATCGATGCTGTCAGAAGGCGAGAGCTGGTCGTAGCCGATGTACTGCATTATCTGGTGCTTCTTTCCGCCGATCAGCTCCTTTTCCCGCTCGAGGATCTCTTTTACCAGGGACTCGATGGGGACCGCACCATCCCAGTTTCTGGCCAGTATCTCCGGACCGCCGCTGGCCCTGGCAACCTCGCTTGCCACAAAGGCGCAGAGATAGATATCATCCACGTATCCAGCCGGCCCGAACTTCTCCTCGGGGATTATGTCCTCAGGCAGTATGAAATAGGCGATGGCAGCTATGACCAGCGGCGAAATGGCTCTGGGAAGGGCCCTGTCGTCCAGCAGCCTGGTCATCAGCCTGTAAAGAGCCGGCGCTTCGCCTATAAGCCGGGAGAACTCGCCTGTATATCCGGAGATATCCATCTCCAGCATGGCATCAAATCTTATCAAATCATCAGCCTCCTCACTCCACAGCCGGAGATAGCAATTATCCCGGCGCTCTTCGATGCAGTAGGTATTGCCCAGACAATTTATTAACTTTTGTGCCTGATATAGCCTCGCTGCTTCAATGTCTCAAGTCCACTTTTGCAGGCGCTCACTTGATAAGGCTGGAGAGAATAGAAGCCTTTAAAGATGAACGGTCTGATGAAGTGGGGCGCATGCTTTCTCGCTGTGCTGGCGTCCGTCTGCCTGACAGCAGGAGCGGCGTCTTCGAACTCCAGCGCGATTTTCGGCAGCTCACTGGACGGTGCCGCCTTCAACGGCATCACATACATTCTGGGGGAGCGTGAGGTGCAGGTCATAGTGCCAGTCAATGCCTCCACACTCAACCTCAGCCTCTCCGACAGGGCGCAGAATATGACGCTGCTCGACGGGGACGGCAGGCAGGTGGAGTTCAACAGCAGCTACAGATACTGGCGGGGGGATCATATTTACAGCCTGGACTTCGCGGGACATGTGCGCGGCAGGCTGATCTATACCATCCCCTCCACGGGACAGCAGTTCATACTTCCCATCCGGGAGAAGGTGCCGGTGCGCATAGTTCTGCCCCCGGGCTACACTACTGGTGAGAAGGCGCTGGGCATTGCCAGTCCCGAGCCAGACGAGTTCGAGGAGCTCTCCGGCAGGACTGCACTCACCTGGAACAATACGACTGCCATTCCCTATATCGAGGTGAACTACTATCGCAGGAGCGCTCCACGGGCGCTGGCCATCATCTTCTCCATACTGGGCCTGGCCGGGGCGATGCTGCTGGTTCAGTACTATCTGAGCACGAGAAGGTTGAAGAGGTTTGCTGAGGATCCGGAGAGGGTGATGAAATGATAAGAATAAGGGTGATGCGGAAATGAGCGGGGCAAAGGCGGTCTGCAGCGGAGTTTATGCAGTGGGCGGGCCGGGGCTGTCCAGCCCTGAGGATGCCTGCGCCTATCTGGTGGATGCGAGTACCTCACTGGTGCTGATCGATGCCGGCGCGGGGCACGGCATCAACCGGATGGAGGAAAACATTCGATCCACCGGCGGGCAGCCGGAGTCCGTCTGGCATATCATAGCCACCCACTGCCACATCGATCATATCGGGGGGCTCTTTGCCTGGAAGGAGAGGTATGGGTGCAGGATCATCGCCCATGAGCTGGACCGGGCGGGGATAGAGGGCGAGAGGCCCGATCTCACTGCGGCGGGCATGTACGGGGTCGACTACCGGCCTGTCAAGGTGGATATGATGCTCTCCGGAGATGGGGGAACTGTTCGCCTGGGGGACGTTGACTTTCATTTCCTGCATACTCCAGGCCACACCCCCGGAAGCATCTGCATTTATATAGACGGCCCCGACGGGAGAATACTCTTCGGGCAGGATATTCACGGGCCGTTCTCGCCAGCATGGGGCTCTGACATATCCAAGTGGCGGGCGTCCATGGGCAGGCTGCTGGAACTCAAGGCGGATGTTCTCTGCGAGGGGCATGCCGGAATCTTCCGCGGCGAGAAGGTGAACAGATACATAGAGTCGTATTTGAAGAGGTACGAGAGGTAGCATCCACCGCAAAGCCTGGGAGATTTCACTGATCGCCCGCATAAAACAGGTAGGAGCCGCAAATCGCCTTCAACGAGCAGGTATTTTCAGAACACGAGCCACTCCATCTCCCGGCGCAGTTCTTTGATCCGGTTCATCATCTCGAGGCCTTTGCTGGTGGACCTGTAGAGTCTGGGGGAGGATGAATCGCGTTCTATGAGCCCGTTTTTCATGAGAAGACTGAGGTAGCCCTTCACCGTGGTGAAGTTGGTATTGGTCTGGTAGACTATTTTTGTGATGTTCTCCCCGCCAGCGCAAATCCTCAGAATCTCGAATATGATCTGGTCTTTGCTCCTGCGCGTTCTGATACTTTCAATCCTCCTAAATGATTTTTTGCAATTAGTTATTTTTACTAATATCTTCTCGCCATATAAATGTATCTTACTTTAATTGAAAATCGAATTAAGCCAGAGGGAGGCAGAGCCACAAAGGGACTTCATCCGTCTCCCCTCTAAAAGAATGCTGATCTTGCCGCGGAGCTCATCACCCCTCTCCCGTACGAGGTAGATGAGATAGACAAGTCCGGCCAGCTCGGGAAGCAGTATGCTGGGATCCCTGAGACCGGAAAGGAGCATCTCGATGTAGCTCGTTGTGTCCATCAGCTCTGCGGCGGGAAAGGGGCCGAGCAGCGGCCAGAGGAGAGTTTGGGGCGAGGCCCACATGCCATCCAGCAGGAGGTGCACCAGGACGCCCAAGGTCAGGGCGGCGGCTCTCCTGTCCCGCAGGCGCAGGGAGAGGGCGGCCAGGATGGCCAGAAAGAGAAGGGTGTGAGCGAAGGTTCTGCCCATGCCCATGCTGCCGAAGATGATGAGGCCAAGCGGCTTGTCTATGATGTCGGGCAGCATGGATCCTATGGCCAGTGCGGACAGGAATGCCAGGTCAGGGCGGGGCAGCAGCCGGGAGGAGGCCAGGGCCAGGCCCAGGTGGGCGAAGAAGAGCATCGAGCTGAGATGGCCGGCAGGGTATTTAATATTTGCTGAAAGTGCCGGACAGCATTTTAGCGTTCGCAAATCTACAGCCAGAGCGCATTTAGGGTCAGCGGGCGGCGGGCCAGCTACACCAAAGCTCCGGCGATTTTGATGGCGGCGATCGGCATTGAGATAAGACCCGGGCTTCCTGGAGCTGCAGCAGGGAAACTGCTGGGAAGATGCCGCTGGGGGATGGCCGGGCTGGAGGAGCGCATGCTGAAACATCTAACGGCAAAACGCCCTGGCATTCTCATGCATATCTATAAACATTGAAAATATTAACACAAGAATCAAAAGCCCTCTAAATCGGCGCTTAATCGAAGCCCTCATATGATAGCTTTCTCTGGCTTTGCGGCGCCGGCAAGCTCTCCACCTATTTCTCATCCCGGAATGAAAGATTTATCTTCGCCCTGTACTCGGATATCTTTCCGTTCTCAATCTTTACGTCCAGCTCCTTTACCTCTGCGATCCTCAGATCTCTTATGTTTTCGGATGCTTCATCGACCGCATTCTTGACTGCATACTCCCATCCCATTGAATCCTTTCCGACGATCTGTATTACCGAATACATCGCTTCCGCCTCCACATTTATCGCTTATTGCTGCCGGTTAGCCTTTTCTTGTCCTGCTTGAGTATTTCCCTATTCAGCGAATCCCTTCTCGCGGAATCAAGCTCTAAGATCTCATGCTCCAGCAGCTCTCTCTCCCGTCCATTAGCCACGGCGTAGATCCTTCTGTCGGAAAAAGTGCCTTCCTTTTCCGCGGATTCGATGTCGTGCCTCAGACAGTGGTATGCGTAGCCGATGGTCCTGTGCCTGTGCTCACAGGATCCCCGAACCGGCCCCCTGGTTATGTAGTATATGCTGTAATCACCCATCTCTTCCGCTCCTGATGAATAATGCTGCAGACTGCATATTTGGATCTGATCCGCAAATAAATTTTTGCTCAATCTCAGGTGGTCTACCGATAATGAGTTGTTGAACAAGAAAACACCATCATGAGACCACACAGACAAAATGGCGCTTAAGAGAGAGAGCAATCGAATGCAGCTATCTCCTATCATCTCATTCACACGATATGCCAACGGCCAGTCAACTCAATAACGGTAGACTACCCAATCTCAGAAAAAGTAAAAAAATAATATTGGATCTAGTTCAGGCCGCTGCCGCCCATGCCCGGCGGAATGCCGCTCAGGTCACCGCCAGGCCCGATCTTGTCCTTGTACTGATGGACATCCACGAACCTGGACTTGGAATCGGTTGTCTCTGATTTGTTCTCCTCCGTCTGGACCACAGTCTTCTCCTCAGCAGGTGCCGGCGTCTCCGCTTTGGGCTCGGCAATTACAGCAGGCGTGTAGCTCGCGGTGTCCGGGCTCACCCAGATGGCCATGAATGTGCCGTTTCCCACCTTCTTTCCTCCGCTGAACTGGGTCCAGTTGCCGGTTATGGTGTCGCTTGCGTATTTGCCTGTCATCTTCGTGGTGAAAAGCACGCCCTCCTTCTGGGCTGTCATCGTCAGATCCACATCGCTTCCGGAGACGGAGCCGGTGACATCCCCGTTCCAGGCCGCACCGGATTCAGGCTCGTACTTGGCCTGTCCCAGCAGCTCTGAGCCGTCCTGGTTGATGACCATGGTTATGGGACCGGCCTCGATGTTGGAAACAGACCAGATATAGCTGAGATTGATCGCGCTTTCCGCCATCTGGGCGGCACTCTCATTAGTTGAGGCGGCCGCCGCATCGACAATGGTTGCATTTTCTGCCTCTGCCGTGGCGTTTTCCACCACTCCCAGGGACGGCCCGGCGCAAAGGAATACAAGCAGCAAGGAAATAATCATGTTTTTCGTACTCAATTCTATGCCTCCACTCTTCGGCTATAGGCTTTTCGTCATTTGCCTACAACAGCCTTCTGTCTAACCTTCTCCTTAATAAGCTTTTCATCGACCTTCATTGTATGTAGAGTCAGGCTCATGGCCATTGTCGCCGGCGTCCAGTCGGCGCAGCTCCTCTCCCCTTGCCCAGGAAGGGATCTGTCCGATCAAAAAAAATATATAGATAGACATAGAGAATCTGATAAGCGTAATTTGGTAGGAGAGATGGGGGCGGGTTATTATGGGTGAGTATCTCTTTGAGCTGCTTGCGCTGGTGCTGTCTGTTATCCTGGCTCTGGCCACGATCTACAGCATCAGGCTTTATTTGGAAATTTAAGTCTTTTATTTCGTCGACACTATTTTTATCACATCCCCGTCCTTCAGCTCGTGCTTCTCTCCAAGCCGCATCTTGGTCTTGCCGTCGATGGCAAAGAGGAAGCTCTTGCCTATGTCCGAGTGCACCCGGAAGGCCAGGTCGCGGGCAGTGCTGCCCCGCTTCATAAGAAAGGCATCGGGCAGTATCACTCCCTTTCTGTCAGTGAACTTGTTCTCGTCCTCCACAGGATAGAGCACAATGTAGTCCAGAAGCTCGAAGACCGCACGGTTGATGCACTGCTGCACCCCCGTGCCGCCGTACTGTTTCATGAGCAGCCTGATCTTCTCAAGGCCCGCCTTCTGGGCAGGGCTGAGCTGCCCCACGATCTCAAAGTCTGGATCGCCGGGCTTGTATTTGATCAGCCCAGCCTTCTCAGCCATCCGCAGGGCGATCTCTGCTGCTCCGCTGACGGGTATGACGGGGCAGTCCTTGAGGGAGAGCAGCCTCTTGACGTTCTCGGGAGAGGCGATGTCTATCTTATTTGCCGCGATGATCATGGGCTTGCTGTAGGCACGCAGAAGGGACGCAAACTCGCGGATGTCCTCCTCCTTCCAGGCTCCGGGATCCTTCTTGATCTCGGATAGTGAGCGGCGGATGTGGCTCTCTGAGACGCCCGCTCCTGCCATCTGGTCGATCAGTATCTGCTCGGGCTTGCCTCCCAGGGCCTTGTAGTTTCTCATCAGCTTCTCCCAGTTCCTGGTGAGGATGCCGTTGAGCCACATGGTGATCTCATGCTCCAGGAACTTGACGTCCGAAACAGGGTCGTGATTGCCCAGGCCTACGGGGTTGCCCTCTGCATCGGTCCCTCCAGAGGCGTCCAGCACGTGGATCACCGCTTCTGCTACGCGCAGGGCGTCGAGAAACTCATTGCCCAAGCCCTTTCCAAGGTGGGCGTCCGGCACGAGGCCGGCTACATCTATCAGCTCGATGGGTATGAAGCGCTCGCCATCCGTGCACCGGCCGCAGCCCCCGGCGATCCCCAGCTCCTTGCAGGGGCAGGGGACGCGCACATACGAGACGCCGTGGTTGGCGTCGATGGTGGTAAACGGATAGCTCGCAATGTCCACATCGACCAAAGTCGCCGCCTTAAAAAAGGTGGATTTGCCGGAGTTGGGCTTTCCGGCCAGCCCCACAGAGAGCATTGAGATCAGCGATCCTCTCTATCCCATCTAGCGGATGATGGACGAGACATTCATCTCTGCGCACTTCTTCTCAAAGCGGGCTGCCTTGGAGGAAGCCAGCTTCTTGGCCAAGGCCAGGCCCTTCTCGCTGATAGCCTTCTCCTGCACAGCTCCCGCTGCCAGTGTGGCGGCATAGAGCCTCTCGCCCTTCTCAGTCCTCGCGAGAACTGTGGACCAGCCATCAGGCGAGCCCACGCTGCCCACTGATATGTCTGCCAGCTCGCTTGCAAAGTCGAAGCACGGTCCGCAGCCGGAGAAGGTGAATGGATCTGTCTCTTCGATATTGACCTCATGGGCGGCTCCGGTTTTATCAATCGCCCGGAACATGCCCTTCTTGATCTCGAAGCGGGCCACATTTCCGGGATCGAGGCCAAACCTGCCCCTGACCAGGCCGCTCATGAGAGCCTCGTAGTTGAAGTTCTCCATGCAGAAGAGGCCCAGGAGGAGGGCAATTCTGTCCTGGCCGAACTGGTAGGGCTCATCCAGGAGCAGAACCTTGCGCAGGCCCTGAATCTGGCATGGGGTGCCCACAAATCCGATCTTCTGAAAGCCGCTCTCCAGAGCCTCCTTGACTGCAAGGACGCTGTTGGTGATGGTGTACTTTGTCCCGGCTGCGGAGCGGATCTCGTCTGCGGTTGTGGCCACGCGGGCGGCAGAGCGCCACTCCTCATCCCTGCCGGTGACTATGGCGCAGTCGATCATTTCCGACTGGAGGGCCTCTACCAGCAGCGCTGTTGCCACGCCTCCGTCCTGAGCCCCGGGCTGGCGCGGCTGGGCCTGGGCGGCCACGGCCTTCCTGTAGATTCCCAGAGCCTCATCGGCATTCCTGGTCCTGCCGAAGAGCTTTCTCTCCATCTCAGCCATGTCCAGGAAGGTCCTGGGGCAGTAGGTGAAGCACAGGCCGCAGAGGGGATCGTAGTTAACGAGGGCGGGCCTGTTCTCCACATGCTCGATTCTGGGGCAGAAGGCCTCGCATGTGCCGCAGCGGCAGCAGATCTCCGGTTTTATAACCTTGTACTCCAGCTCTCCGAATCCACTTTCAAGGTAAGTGGGCTCAGCATACTTCTCCTTGGCAGCCATGATCATGATCTCCGAAAGTTGCAGGTTTAAAGATTCTCCCGCCTAAAAGCTTTTATGGTTCAAGCCGGCTGAGATGCTGCCATGATCCTAGGCCTGGATATCGGCGGGGCCAACACCAAGGCGGCGGCCTCCGATGGGCAGTTCTGCCTGAGCGTCTATCTTCCCCTCTGGAAGAATGCACCCCTGGATGAGGCTTTAGCCCGCCTTGCAGATGAGCAGAGAGAGGCCGAAGCAGTGGCGGTTGTGATCACGGGGGAGCTGGCCGACTGCTATACATCCAAGATGGAGGGGGTCGGCAGCATCATGGCCGCAGTAAAGCGGGCCTTCTCCTGCCCCATCCTATTTTGGGGCACTGCGGGCTTTGCCTGGAAGGAGCCGCTGCAGCTTGCTGCCGCCAACTGGTCAGCCTCGGCCGCACTTCTGGCGCGCGATGTTGGCGACTGCCTCTTCGTGGACATGGGCAGCACCACAACCGACATCATCCCTGTGCGGGCGGGGCAGATGCCTGCAGCCCGGACAGACCTCATGCGCCTGGCTGCAGGGGAGCTGGTTTACACGGGACTTCTGCGCACCCGCCTGGATGCCCTGCTGCCCGCAGCCAGGATCAAAGGCCAGAAGGTGCCCCTGGCACCTGAGTATTTCGCGATCATGGCCGATGCCCGCCTCGTCCTGGACGAGATCTCTGAGGATGGCTACACATGCGAGACCGCAGACGGGGCGGGAAAGGACCGGGGCTCCTCTTTGCGCCGTCTGGCGAGGGCTGTCTGCGCCGATCTGGAGGAGATAGGCGAGGCAGGGGCGCTGGCCATAGCCCGGCAGGCCTGCATGCGGCAGGGCGGCATTCTCGCCGGGTCCATAGGGAGGCAGGCGGAGAGGCATGGCCTCTCGCGGGTGGCGGCTGCGGGGATCGGGGAGGGGCTGATCGCTGATGCTGCTGCATTCCTTGGCCTGGAGTGCATTCGCCTGTCACAGCTCTACGGCGGGCGCATCTCAGATGTCTTTCCGGCCTATGCTGTGGCGAAGCTCGCTGAGGCGGAGATCTGCGGGGCTGGGGGGGCCTGAGGGCTCAGAAATAAAGACGTCCTTGGTATTGGCGGTTCAGGCCGAGAATTCCTTTGGGAGATAAATCCATAGCTATTGGGTCAGGCCCACCCGCCACTTGAGCATCCGGTCCTCCACGATATAGCGGAATGTCCTGTCTATGGCGAGGCCCAGCAGTCCGAGGACGATCATATACATGAAGACCTCGTCCATGCGGTAGTGACCGTAGGAGTCCCAGATCTTAAAGCCGAGGCCGTTCTTGCTGACACCAAACATCTCGGCAGCCACGAGGCACATCCAGGCGATGCCCATGGCGATTCTGATTCCGGCCGCAATGGAGGGAAGGGCGTTGGGCAGAGCCACGTATCTTATCAGATCGATATCTTTTGTTGCCCCCAGAACCTTGGCCGATTCCACGTACACCCTGGGAAGGCTCTTAAAGCCTACATATGTGTTGATCAGTATCGGAAACACGGCTCCGACGAATATTATGAATCCTGCGGCGGCATTTGTTATGCCGAACCAGATTATGGCGAATGGAATCCAGGCCAGGGGCGGTATGGGCCTCAGTATCTCCACAATGGGATCGGCGACCCTGTCCGCAAGCTTGAACCATCCCATGATCATTCCCGTGGGCAGCGCCACGACCAGCCCTCCCGCCATGCCTATAGCAAAGTGAAGGGCGCTGATGGGCAGGTCTTCACTTAAGATCTCCTGCCAGTTGTTCAAGAAGGCAGCCACCACCTGAGAGAATCCAGGGAGTGTCAACTGGTCGGCGACCATATAGGAAGCCGCCTCCCAGATAGCTATCAATCCCAATATGGAGAGGACGGAGATGCCCCGGCCTCTCAGGATATCTGTTCCGCCTGCCCGGATACCCCTCCCTTCAATCACTTTGCTCAGCGCCTTTCACCCTCTCGTAAAAGCTGGTATCGAAGAGATCCTCTGCAGTCAGCTCCCTCCTGGTATAATTCATCTCATAGTCGACCCTGGCATACTCGACTGTAGAAGGTATCTGTATACTGGGATCGCTGACCCATTTGCCGTCCCAGCTCTCTATGGAATGCTCGATCTCTGTGAGATTGGATTTTGTCTTCTTCGCATAGATCTGGGCTGCCTCTTCTGGATGGGCTTTGATGTACTCTGTCGCCTTGATGTGGGTCTTGACGATCTGATCCACCAGCTCCGGATGCCCTTTGATCAGCTTCTCGGATACCACCAGGCTGCAGCAGGCGTGGCCCGGCCACATCTGCCCCGACGATACTGCCTCTATGCCATTTCCCTTCAGCTCGACTATGGAGGGGAAGGGATGGGGCAGGAACACGCCGTCCAGCTCACCTGCGAAGAGGGCGGTCATGGCCGGTCCGGGGTCCATCCCTTTGATATCCACTGAGTTGATATCCACGCCGCTATTCATGAGCCATTTCTTCATGACTGTGTCCTGGATGGAGCCGGGCTGGTATGTGCCTATGGACAGTCCGGATAGGGATGCAGGTCCGCTGTAGTTCAGCCCCGGCCTGAGGACCAGGTCCGAGCCGTTGATGTTAACTGCAGCCACGATCTTGGCTGGAAGGCCTGCAGCTATGGCTGAGATGGGCGGCGCTGTGCCCACATAGGCCACGTCCAGCTCTCCTGCCACCATGGCCTGCATCTCAGGCACGCCGGTCGGAAACTGGATCTCCTCAATCTTGGTTATGCCGAAGGGCTTGAGCTCCTCCGCCCACCAGCCCTTCTCATAGGCCACCATCTCAGCGATCTGGTGGGTGCTGGGCTGGTAGCCGATGCGCAGAGTGGTGATATTGCCGGCTGCAGCCTCACCAGTAGCGCTTTCCTTCTTCTCAGGAGAAGATATGCAGCCCAGCGACATAACCACCACCGCCGCGAGTATCGCTATAATTATAAATTTCTTCAAATGATATCACCTACTGCCGACTTTGCCCTCTGAAGAGAACGATCGGTATAAAGCAGTTTCCAGCCATGAGAAATTATCTTCTCATACGGGACAATATAATGAGATAATCCTACAATTGTAGTTATAAGGCCCGATCCAGGACGAAAAGGGTTTGAATCAATAGAATGCGTGGTCGTTTTTATGGCTGCGTCTTTGGGCGGGATTCTGAAGAGGGTGGAGCGGGGAGAGGCTGTTGTTCTGACGGCAGAGGAGGCCTTCAGCCTGGCAGAGTCGGAGGGGCCGGATGCCCTTCGGGGCGTCGACGTCGTGACTGCAGCTACCAGGGCTGTGATGAGCGGCACATTTGCCGTTCTATCTTTTTCCGTGGCCCCATCAGGGGCATTTCTCAGGGCGGAGAAGGCCTGGATCAACGGCATCGCTGCCTTCGTGGGCCCCTGCCCAAATGAGAACCTGGGCGTGCTGGATCTGGTGGTCTTCGGCACAGCCCACAGCCGGGACAGGCCCGGCTATGGCGGAGGCCATCTATTTCGCGATCTGGTGGAGGGAAAGAGGGTCGATGTGCAGGTGCTGGCAGAGGGGGGGCGCAGCCTCAGATGCGATGTGGCCCTCGATGAGATGCCCCATGCCAGGCTCTACGGCTCGCGCCATGCATTCAAGAACTATTCGGCCTTTGTCAATGCTGGTGGCATGCCAGCGAGCACAATCTTTCACGCCCGGCCATTTGCGCCGCACCTTCAGGAGGCGACCTTCTCAGGCTGCGGGCGTGTGAGCCCCCTCAAGAACGATCCCCTCCTGGAGACGATAGGAACTGGAAGCCGCATCCTTCTAAACGGGGCGGAGGGCTTTGTTATCGGCGCCGGCACGCGCAGCAGCCTGGATCGGCCCAATCTCTCTGCCTTTGCCGATATGCACTGCATGCGGGCTGAGTACATGGGAGGATTTGCCACCGCAGCCGGTCCGGAGTGCATCTGCTCCCTGGCTGTGGCCATTCCCCTCGTCAGCGAAAGAATCCTTCAGGAGGTGGCCAGGCCGGATGGAGAGATCGATCTGCCTGTAAATGACGTGGCCTGCAGGCAGCAGGTGGGGCTCTCCGACTACGGTGACGTGTGGGATGGCTCAGACCTGGAGGTGGAGTTCGATCCGGCCTCCTGCCTGGGCTGCCAGAGATGCCAGGTGGAGCAGGCCTGTCCCATGGGGGCCGTAACTGGAGGGATGGACAAAGACGGGACCGCCCGCGCCACAAGGGATGAGGGGCTCTGCTTTCACTGCGGACTGTGCGTCTCCGTCTGCCCTTCCTCTGCCTTCAGCGCGAGGCTGGGGGAGATAATGATGAAGAGCAATATGCAGAGCACGATCGAAGGCGGGGCTGCGGAGGGCTGCGCCATTCCCGTTGTCCTGCGCCAGTCGGACAGGCTGCGGGCTCTGCGTCTGGCTGAGGAGCTGAAGAGGAGGATTTTGGACGGCTCCTTCAGGATGGCCCCTCCGGTCGAGCGCATCTACTGAACCTGGAGATGATCTCCTCAGGCGAGAGGTCGATGATGGGCACGGCAGCATTTCCCGCCTCGACTGCCGCGACGATCACAGACGGCCGGCCGCAGGAGATGGCCGCAAGGCAGGAGAGAGCCTCTTCAAGCTCAGATCTACCGGCCGTCCTCTGCACGTTCCCGATGCCTGCCGCCCTGGCCAGAGCAGCCAGGTCGGTTCCCAGGCTGGTGCATGTGGGCTGCGATCCTGTCGAGCCGTAGCAGCCGTTGTCCAGTATGATGAGCATGAAATTGCCACGCCCGTGGTGGGCGATGGTGGCAAGCGTGCCCAGGTTCATGAGAACCGATCCGTCGCCGTCCAGGACCATAACCATCCTCTCGGGCCTGGCCAGTGAGAGCCCAAGGCCTATGGAGGAGGCAAGGCCCATCGACCCGAGCATGTAGAAGTTCTCCGGCCTGTCTAGGATGGAGTACAGCTCCCGGCTGGGATAGCCTATGTTGCATATGAGCAGAGCGCCCGCCGCCCGGGCGGCCTGCGCAGCCACGGCTATGGCCTCTGTCCTCTTCATCCTCCCCTCCAGAAGAGCAGGTCGAGCAGCACTGCAGAGGGCCTTCTGCTGCCCAGGGCGTCCTGCCAGGCCCCGGCAACAGCCCCTGCCACCGCCTCCTCAGTCTGGCCGGGGGGGATGGAGATATTAGGGATCTGCATCGCATCCAGCAGGGGCTGTGTGAGCCGGCCCATTGGCACCTGGCCGATGATGCTCTCTCCAGCTCCCCCCCGGTGGCTGATGATCATTAGCAGGGGTATGCCGTAGAGCAGGTCAAGCGAGGCCAGGGCATTGATGCAGTTTCCGAGGCCCGAATTTTGCATGAGCAGTGCAGTGCGCCGGCCGCCCATCCAGGCACCGGCGCACAGGCCAACCCCCTCCTCCTCACGGGTGGCAGGAATGTGGATGATATCTGGATCGCGGGCCACGAGGTCGAGCAGAGCCTGCAGGTTGACGCATGGAACCGAGGCGGCAAAGTCTATGCCTGCGCTCTTGAGGCCGCGGTAGACGGCAAGGCTGGGATTCATTGCAACAATCTTTGACGCTGCAAAAGAAAAAAAGGCTTTGGGCTTGATTGGTTGAGCATTTAAATGAAGAATCCACCGTGACTGGACCATGTCCAGCTGCTTGTGTAGTAGTAAGTCACCCCGCCCCAACCATAGACGTTGGTGGCATACCATGGATCATAGACTAATGGATCCGGGTAGTATGTGGTATAGACCGGTACAGCTGGATTTACCACCGGAGCCGGATTATAGTAGGCCGGGTAGGTATATGTATATTCCGGATACCAGTAGTAAGTGTATGTCGGATAATACCAGTAGTTAGTGTATGTCGGATAATACCAGCTTGTGTAATAATATCCTCCCGGATTCAGCCAGTCGATATATTTTCCGCCGCCACGGCCATCAAGATCACCATGATCGCCGCCATGCCTGTCCCGCCCATCATAGTCTCCATCGTAGCTATTCCATTCATCGTGGCCGTTATATCCATCATGGTCCCCATAGGCGGCCCCTACCGCTACCAGCATTCCCAGGGCCAGGACCGGCAGTATCAGAGTAATTGATTTGATTTAGATTCCTCCAAAGACGTAGTTCATTAGCTTAATATTAAAAGCTGATTATTATGTAGATTTCACCTAGCATCTACATGAGACCTCCATGTGCCCTTGCCTGCTGAAAACTTATCCCTGCATGCGTTCAAAGCGAGATTGCTGGCAAAGCTCGCGAATTCATGTTATTCGTCGCATTCTGCGATGCATTCTCCGGAGATGATGCGGATTCCTCTGCCAGGGCATCAGACGGCACCTCGACATGCAGGGTGTAAAGCAGATCCCTGGTGATCTCCCACGGGTATGTGGATATGATGCGGCAGTCGGTAGTTCCCAGGTAGGATCCATCCTCGTAGAGCTTTGCATCCGGGGAATAGGCTGCGGCAACCACGAGATCGCCCTCCTGGTACTGGCCCTGGCCCAGGTACTCTCTATCGTAACGGAAATTGCCGAGAACTGCCAGCTTGCCGTCTATGGACGGCTGGTAGAGGTTGGGCTCATCAGCGCCAGCAGCCAGCAGCGCATTATAGACGATATAGGCGTTAGCAGTGATATTGGCAACCATCGGCACTTCATATCTGGTCAGCATCAACCAGGCGAAGTAATCTGCGGCTGTTATGGTCATGTTATACCTGGTAAAATGCACTCCAGTAGAGGTGATGCCGCTGGAAGGCGCTTCCACGATTACAGTGTAATCCATAGTGGTATTCATATCAAATGATACGACGTAAGGTCCTACCGCCCCGGATTCATGGGCTGCCAGTCCAGTCTCCGCCAGGCAGAAGGCCAGACCGGCCGCCAGCATGCAGATGGTTGCCGCGAGGTTCATTGACCATGGTTGTAGCATCAGAACCATTTCATCCTTTTGGTGGCAAGAGAGATATGTCGCATAATCCCGCCCCCTCACCGTTGGGATCAAGCCGGTATGCAGTGCCATCCAGCCACACCAGCACATAGCCGTCCTCCGGCGTGGCATCGAAGTCATGGCTGACCAGATAGAAGGCCAGATCCCGTACGGAGATGCGGCTGTCTTCAAATGATGAAATGAGCCCGTTAAGATCCTGGAGAGAGCTGGCAGAAGAGCAGGGGCCGAACAGCTGTATGGCAAGAATGAAAATGCAAATCATCCCACACTTCATGATGCCATCCCTCCGATCTCAACGGCCTGCCAGTCTCTGCCGGCTCTCTCCCTCAAGCTCTGCAAGCCTCTCCCGCAAATCTCTGCTCATGACCGTACCATTCCGGCTGCAGTTTAGAATGTTTTTCAGCGTAAACTCATCGAATCTGATGCCCCTCAGATCGGCTCCGCTCAAGTCCACATCTATCATCATGATCATTGTCAGGCTCGCATTTCTGAGATCTGCGCCGGCAAGGCTTACATTCTTGAGCAGGATCAGCTCCATCCAGGCGTCCCTCAGGTCGGCTCGAGACAGGTTCACATCCTCCATGAGCATCGGACCCTGGAGGATAGCGCCGTCCAGCCATGCACTGCTAAAGTCCGCTCCCATCAGATTCAGCCCCTCCAGCCGGGCGGAGGAGAGAATGGCTGCGGAGAGGTTCGCATCATTGAGCACTGTCTCGTGAAGGATGGCGGAGCTGAGATTCGATCCGGCCATTGTGGCGCCCGTCAAATCTGTCGAGGTCAGGTCTGCCCCGGCCATCCGGGCGGCAGACAGATCGGCCCTCATCATGTACGCTCTGGCCAGATCGGCATGGCTGAGGTCGGAGCTGCCCATTTTTGAGCCATAGAACTCGGCGCGGCAGAGATGGCTGGAGGAGAGGTTGCTGCTGGATATGTCCGACCAGCTCATCTTGGCACTGATGGCATTGATGCCGGACATGTTAAGATGGGAGAGGTTGGAGCCGTCCAGGTTGGTCCTGATCAGGCGCATTCCCGATAGATTGGCGCCCATAAGATAGGCATCCTCGAGGCACGCCCCTGTGGCATCAGCCCCGCTCAGGTCGGCTCCCGCAAGCACGGCATCATGCAGCCTGGCATCCCGCAGATCAGCCCGGGCAAGCACTGCACCTGTGAGGTCCGACCCGCCCATACAGATCCCCGAGCCATTGAACTCATTCATCCTGGCACCGGCAAGCACAGAGCGGTGCATCTGGCTGTCTGAGAAATCGGCATACGACAGGTCGGCACCTGCCAGGTTTGCCCCATCCATTATGGCCCCTTCCGCATTTGCCCGGCTCAGATCGGCCGATGACAGGTCGCCGTCTCCAAAACAGGATCCTGAGATGACCGAACCGGAGAGGTCGGAATGGCTGAGATTGGCCCGCGTGAAATTGGAAAATATGAGAGCAGAGCCGAAGATATTGCAGAGAGTGAGCTTCGCCCCGCCCCCTGTCGCCCCGGAGAGATCAATGCCTCGCAGATCCGCCCCTGTGAGGTCCGCCCCCATGAGATCGGCTCCTTTAAGACATCCCCCGCTGAGATTGGCATTGACCATCACTGCATCCGCGAGAGTGGCCCTCTCAGCCATGACCTCATTGAGGCTAGCCCCCGTGAGGTTGGCATCACGAAGATCCGACAGGAAGAGAGAGGCTTTGCTGAAATCGGTGCCCGCCAGAAGGCAGCTTTGCATATCAGAGCGGTTTAATTGAGCACCGGAGAGGTTCAGCCCGCTGAGATCTCCGCCGGCCAGCTCTGCACCATTATGGAACGGCTGATTATCCCGCGCTACCGCAGAGGTGCCATCTGCACCGGCGGAGAACGCCGTTAAAGCGAAAAACGCCATCAGAAGAAAAATCCGGGATTCTGATCCATCCTCAGATCCAATCATAAGGGATGATTGTCTTTATCGTATTAAGGCTTTCCTCAATTCTTCTTTTCCAGCACGATCTCCATCGAAGATACGTTCACCGGTTTGCCGTCATCGCTCTCAATTACCTCTGTGCCGATGGTGATGTTTTTGACTGTCAAATTGGGCATGAACCTATTCCTGATGATCTCAGCCGCATCTACTGCTCTTGATATGGCCCGGCCTCTGGCCTTGAGCGTCACTCTGGTGATCGGTTTGTTGAACTGGGTCATCACGGCAAGAACATAGTTCATGACTGGTTTGTCACCGATGAAGATCACAGCATTGTCTTCCATAGAAATCGCCCTTCCTTTTCCTTTTCTTGGGCAGGTTATTAATCCTTTCTCTCCAGAATATCGGCAAATGCGAAATTGGGCTTTACAGCATCTATCCTCACCCTCAGCCTCTCGCCGGGCCGCGACCTTCTGACAATGATCGCGAAGCCCTCCACCATCGCCACTCCGTCGCCTGACCTGCCCGTCGACTCGATCTGCACATCCAGCATATCCCCCTTCCGCACAGGCGCGGTGAGCATCTTCTTGGCCACTACGTATGTCTCAGCGCTCTCCCTTCGCGAGGCAGGCGGGCTGTGCGCCTGAACAGATGAAAACTCGCGCCGCACCTCATTGAGAAAGTCCAGGAAGAGGTCGCCCTGGAAGACCTTGACCGCAAAGTTGCCCCTCGGCTTGAGGATCTTTCTGGCCATATTCAGAGCGGATCTGGCCAGGTCAACAGATACGGCATGGTCCATCTCCCAGGCTCCTGTCAGGTTGGGAGCAGCATCGCAGATCACCACATCCGCCTGCCCTCCCAGTGCCTCCTTCACGAGATCCACAGTGCTCTCTTTGGTAATGTCTGCCTGAATCGTCACCACTCCGGGAAGGGGCAGGATCTCCGCAATGTCCACTCCCACCACAATGCCGCCGGAGAGCTTTGCAGCCACCTGCAGCCAGCCGCCGGGGGCCGCTCCCAGGTCGACCACAGAGTCTCCCCTCTTGATGATGTGAAACTTCTCGTTGATCTGCAGCAGCTTGTAGGCAGAGCGGGCTCTGTAGCCCTCTTCCTTTGCCAGCCTGTAGTAGTGGTCTCTCTGATCTCTGGCCATGCAGATAGGAAAGATCGACCTCGAATAAAGGTTTGTGTTTAGAATCAAGACGAAGTAAGAAGGCGAAACGAGAGCGAAGGCATTATAAGCTGTGCGGGAGAAGCTGTATGCAGCGAGAGAGGAAGGGCGGCTGCCGCTGGCCGCCTATGGCCGGTGTGGAAAGTCCCCCCACCACTGGACACACAGACATCCCCAAGGATGTGGGGCGAGAGCTCCGGCTCTGGCACAGAAACGAGACCGCTCCGCGCCAAAGCGATGATGCCGCAAGGCTGAAGGTCGCGCGGGAGGCGGATGAAACGGCGAAACCCTGTGGGTGCAAGCCAGAATAGAGCTGAGAACCTGGCCGTCCAGCCAAGCTCGGGTATGGCGCTAAGCTGAATGCCGCCAAAGAACAGAAGGGGGCTTACTCTCCTCACTCGTTATAATTTATTTTCTTGTCAGTGCGATGGCATAGATTTAAGATCAATCCCATCCGATATACTGCCAATGGATGAGTTATCAGAGCGGGCGGATATGCAGCTTCAGGCAATTGAAATGTCATACTCGATTAAGATTCAAAACAAAGCTGATATCGTCCGCCTTCTCTCAGAGAGGCTCAAGGATAAAATGCAGATCCTCATGGTTTGCACATCAATCAGCACCTGGATCGCCGGCAGCAACGTCAGCGGATCTGTAGTGGTTCCCATCGATCTGGTTTTGAAGCTAATTGAAGCCGTATCTCGATGAGGACCCGTCATGATATCCATTGAGGTTGACAGCAGAGCAGTAAAGGTTGCTGAGGGCTGCACCATCAAGGAGGCTCTGGAGTCCCTCGGATTCGAGATCGCATTGCATCCTGCGGAGAAGGGCCTCTTCATGCCCTGCCAGACGGGAGGCTGCTGGGCCTGTGCCGTGGATGTAGACGGATCTCTCGCGCCAGCCTGTGCTACCTCAGTCTCGCAGGGAATGAGGATCATGACCGGCCGGGAAAGGATGACCGTTCCCAGCATCAAGGAAGGTGCGGACGATATTGAAAAAGCAGGGACGCCGAAAGAGCCGATCAGCAGCTGCCGCAGCGGCAGCGATCTCACTCCCAAACGCCTGGTGGGTGGCTTTCTGGGCCATCAGGCCGGCGGGGTTGGGACGCCCTGGTGGCTGAAAGGAGGAAGCATTGAGGTGGCATGCTTTACGGCAGGATGCAACCTGTGCTGCCCTCAGTGCCAGAACTGGCGCTTTACATATGCCGGCTCACTAACTTCATCTTCTTTCGGATTTCAATCATCTGCTACATCCTCAACATCTGATTCCGCTGCTTCATTACCATCACCGCCATCCCAATCTCTAACCACTCTCCTCACCCCGGAGCAGGCCGCCCGGAAGATGACGGCCGCCAGGAGAAGGTTTGCAGTGGACCGCCTGGCCGTCTCCGGAGGCGAGTGCACCCTCAACAGGCCCTGGCTGGTCGAATTTCTGCGGCTGCTCAGGAAGATGAACCCCGCTGCCCATCTGCATGTGGACACAAACGGCTCCATCCTTACCAGGGATTACATCGACGAGCTGGCGGAGGCGGGCATGACAGATATCGGAATCGACCTCAAGGCCCTCAGGACTGCCACATTCATGGAGATCTGCGGACTGGTTGACGAACCACTGGCAGAGATGTATTTAGAGACCGCCTGGCGGGCGGTGCGGTATGTGCATGACAGCTATCCCCAGATCTATCTGGGGGTGGGCATTCCCTACAACAGCCTCCTGATCAGCCTCGACGAGATCATAGCCATGGGGCGGAAGATCGCAGAGATCGATCCCTGGATGCAGGTCTGCGTACTGGACTTGCGCCCGGAGTTTCTGAGGGACGACCTCATTCGCCCCAGCTTTTGGGATATGATGCAGGTTCATTATAATCTGAGGGACTGCGGCCTGCTGACTGTCGTATGCCAGACGGAGAAGGGAAAGGTCGGGCCGAGCGGGAGGCTTGTGGTCTAGGAGGCATAGAGGATCGGCGGCAACGATTCGTTTCACAAGCATCATTTCGCGATCGGTAATTAAAATGATTGAACGTGAATATTGCAATTGCGCTTGATAATAGATTCTTAATTAAAAATTTTAATGTTAATACGCCTTAAATCGAAGTACGGACTGTATCAACTATAAATAAATATAAAATATTTAGACATGGGGCAGTGTGCCGAATCTTCTGTAATTTGCACGGCCCTGATATCCCACCTTTCATTCCCTATCCATAGATAAATACTTTCTAGTCGTCATCCACTCTTCGTTTATGTCGATCAGTATAGACACGCCTAACCTAATAAACGATTGGTCGCTCGGAAATGCGCATAACACTCTCGATCTCCTTTTCAGCTCTTTGTTGATTCTCTCCATGCCGTTGGTTGTCCTAATCCTCCTCCAGTGCTCTCTGGGAAACGCCTTGTAGTTCCACAGGCTGAATCGAAAGCGCTCAGCAGTTTCCGCGGACTTGGAGTAGCCTCTTCTTTCCAGCTCCTGAATCAGTTGCAGCATCTCATTTTCGTCTTCCATAGCCATCTTTAGTTTATCTGCAACCTCCTTATGATACTTCTTGGCAACGTTTCTCAAGACCGCCCGCATCAGGTGAACATGGCACATCTGCCATGAAGCACCCAGGAAGGATCTCTCGACCGCTTTCTGGTGTCACTGGCAATCTCAAATTCCTCAATAGTGGCAAAGTAAAATTCCTCACCTGCAAATTCCTGAGGTTGATACTCAGGAGTTATGTAGATGCTAACCAGGAGGGAGTTCCACATGTTGAGAGATTTGTTCAACGAAGGTTTAAGCATCAGCGAGATTGCTCGACAGACAGGCCATGATCGAAAGACAATTAGAAAATATATAAACTCAGAAATGCCTCCTTTGAGGAAAGAGCGACATGAAACCCCAGGAAAGCTCGATCCATATAAGGGTTACATAATAGGTCGGCTGAATGAGCATCCTTTTTCTGCTTTGCGCCTTTATCGAGAGATCCAGGATCAAGGGTCGTGACCCTCTAATAGGTTTGAGTTTTGTAATATGGAAAAGTCAAGAGTTCCTGCAAGCTCCAGACATGATCGATTAAGCCAGCTTGCTTCGCGGGACTATTGAACTCCGTTATGCCCATCTC
>JAGPMN010000002.1 GCA_018052825.1 Methanothrix sp. | reverse complement strand
AGCGTATGCCCGCAGATATGTAAGCTGAGAGATCCCTGCCGGATAGCCCCGGAGCATGGCCGTCCACGGGCCTGCTCCCCGCAAGGGAGAGCTTTTTCATCAGCTCTGCATCGCGAAAGAGAACTCCCGGATAGTTCATGACCTCTGCCAGGCCGATAACCCCAGGCTCATCCTGCAGTCGTGACAGGGCCCGGGCATCGAGACGGCCCCCAGTTCTGTGAACACCAGCGAAGAGGTCGATGTACTGGCAACATTTGGAATGGATAGGATAGAGGTATCGTGGCCTGAAGAAGAACCAGCAAGGCTGGTCTTCATTGATATCAAGCCTGGCTCCTGCCCCCGATCCCATCAACCTCAAAGAGATGAGAGTTATCTCTGTAGCCATTCTGGACAGCAATGATTTCAATGTCTCAGAGATAGATCCCTCCAGCGTCACTATGAGCAGGACAGGGGTTGAATACGTTGTGTCGCCGTCCATCCGGTGGAGCCTGGAAGATGTCGCTACACCGTTCTGTGCCTGCCATGATTTGAATGGAGACGGCATCTTGGACATTGTCCTGAAGTTCGAGGCCCGGGCTCTGGTTGGAACTCTGGAGCTTGACAAGGCAGCCGGTGCAGGGATTCCGCTGACTTTAACCGGCCGGCTCAATGAGGCGAGCGGCGGAGATCAAATCCAGGGACAGGACTGTGTGAGAGTCCCAAAGAACAGGAAATAGATATCGAAAGGGCGAAGTGGAGGACCAGAGTCTCCTCTTCGCATCCTGATTTTTAAAGCAAATTATTTATGATAAAAATGCAAAGGTGGCTAACATGTGCGCCACCTGCGGTTGCGGAATCGACCTCGGCAGCATAGAAGAGGTCTTTGCCAAGAGCTACAGATGCAAGGATTGCGGCAATGTATTCAAGGGCTTCGGCTACGGAGCTGAGTGCCCGCGCTGCAAATCCAGGAATATCATGATAGCGAAGTAGTTTCTTGGCATCGGGAGCGATTTCATTGACAGAGCACATCCTAGAGATGGCCAAAGCCCTGGTGCGCATCAAAGATGGCGATATCGAGGTCCTGACAGACCCACCCATAAGACGCTGCCCGTTGCGCCGGGAGCTCTACGGCATAGATGAGGAGAGCCGGGAGAGCGTGGCCCGTGTCCTGAAAATTCACATGCAGGAGATGGGCATGTATGGACCGAAGCGCGTTTTGGAGCTGAGGGATATGCCTGTGAGCTTCGGCGCTTCCGAGGTCCTCTGCAGCGCCCTGAGCGAAGGGCTGGTGGATGCGGCCGTCGTCGTCTGCGAGGGAGCAGGCACAGTCGTTGCGGCCAGGCCGGATGTGCTGCAGGCCGTGGGGGCGCACATGACCGGCCTGCTCAGCACCGAGCCCATCCCTGAGATCCAGAGTGGCCTGGAGGAGAGAGGCTGCCTCCTCCTGGACGGGCAGGCATCTATAGACCAGTTGGGCGGCCTGGAGAAGGCGGCATCTGCCGGCTACAAAAATATTGCCATAACTGTCGCCGGTGCGCAGGCAGGGGACGGGGCCGCGCAGGAGATGCGCTGCCGGGAAGAGGGGCTTGGCATTCATGCTGCCATCCTGGCGGTTCACACCACAGGCATCCGCCCGGAGCAGGCAGCTGCGATCGCGGAAAGCTGTGACCTGGTCTGGTCCTGCGCCTCGAAGGCGGTGCGGGAGGTGGTTGGGAATTCAGCCCTGCTGCAGATAGGGATAACCATTCCTGTCTTCGCCCTAACTGGCATGGGAAAACGCCTGATACTTAACCATGCTCAGCACTTCGAGGGGCAACTGGTGCTGGGCCGGGCCTATCTTCCAGCTCTGGAGAGAAGGCAGCCGGAGCCCCTGAAATAAATGTGAATTGAAATTTACCCCACCAGCACCCTTCCGTGTCTGTCGATCTTCCCCTGAGAGATCCTGGTGGAGCTGATGCGGATATGGTCCTGTGCCAGTTGATATTCGATCACGGAGATCTGCAGGGGCTTCAAATTATTCTTTGTCCGCAGCCGGTTGATCTTCTCGGCCATTGGCAGCGTCTCCGGAGAGACGACGATATAGTCGAAGTCCTCGTAGGCGGACGGGCCGCACTGATCATCGATCCTGGTGATGCGGACGTCATCCTTGCCAAAGCACTTTTTCACAGCTGCCCGCAGATTCTTCTCGCGAACCTCAAAACCGTGTACAGAGCGGCTTCGGCTCTCTTTCGCCATGGCATCGGATGTAAGGCCGATGACAACCTCTCCTCCCTCACCCAGCTCAAAGGCCCGCCTCAGAAGCGCAATATGCCCGTCGTGAATGGGATCGAATGTGCCTCCAACTGCAACTCTGGCCATACAGCCCCGCAAAACGAGAAAGGCGTATAAGTACCTGGCGGCAGCGCATAGAGAAAAGGCTAGATCCTCCTGCCCCGATAGCGCTCTAAAATCCTGGCCACAATGCGGCTGGAGCTGCAGAGGGAGCCTGTCTCGTTGGCTTCAATGCGTACGACCCTCGTATGCAGGCCGCGGCGGAACATCTCCGCCTCGAGGCCCTTTTCGTCGAAATGCTGATCATATCCGAGGGTGATTATATCCGGCTTGAGCTGCTCTATAATGTGGAATATGTCCTTCTCCTCACCCAGGACTGCCATGTCCACCGCCTTCAGGGCCTGCACCATCCTCCGCCTCTGCTCCTCCGGCAGAATGGGCTTGGGCTTGTGCCGCACATTGATGTCCCTCGCCACAATCACCACCAGCTCGTCGCCGAGTGCTTTGGAGCGCTCGAGGTAAAGGACATGGCCGGGGTGTAGCAGGTCAAATGTGCCCGTGGCAACAACACGGGTCAAAGGCCGCCCCTCTCGTCAATGTCCAAACCATCATCATCGAACTGCACATCCAAAACCGCCAGATCCCGCCTTCTTCCTGCGCTGTCGTAGCAGGCCCAGCTTTGCTCATCGAATGGAGGACCGGCGATGATATGGTAGTCTCCGGTACGCGAGAAGAAGAGTATGTCCGGCTCGCTTGGCCGCAGGTCTCCGGAGGGATGGCTGTGCACCGAGCCGGCCACAGAGATGTTGGGCAGCATGTACAGGCGCACGAGGGCATTCATCCGCGAGTTTTCCGTGCCCGGAAGTATGAGAACCTCAGTGATCACACCATCCTCTGCAGAGAGCAGTCCGGCAAACTCATCCGGCAGAGCTGAGCGGGATGCCTCCAAAATAAAGTGCAGAGTATCCCTCGCAATGCCGCGCACCTTTCTTCTCGTCATGCCGCCTCGCGGTGCAGGCAAGGCCGCAGGTGTATGCAGTCCCCCGCCAAAATCCTGCTCCTTCCTCCGCCCTCCAATTCCAGAATCAAAGCCCCGTCAAAGTCCAAGTCGGCAGCCATTCCCATCATCTCACCGTCAGCGGACGATATGCGCACCCATCTATTCAATGTGGCGGAGTGGCTGCGCCACTCCTGGTAGATATCCTGGAAATCCTCTGCGCTGCCGGCAGCCTTTTCACAGGCCAGCTCAGCCTCCTCCAGAATCCGGCAGATGAGATCTGCCCTCGGCACAGGATGGCCCGCCTCTTTCGCAAGGGAGGTGGCATTCCACTCCTCAGGAAAAGCCGATAAATCGACGTTAGCATTGATGCCCAGGCCCACCACCACATAATCCAGCCGGTCCACCTCAGCTTTCATCTCAGTGAGAATGCCGCAGACCTTTCGCTC
This sequence comes from Methanothrix sp., assembly GCA_018052825.1. Lineage (GTDB taxonomy): Archaea > Halobacteriota > Methanosarcinia > Methanotrichales > Methanotrichaceae > Methanothrix. Next base: position 76,446 of record JAGPMN010000002.1, on the reverse strand, counting down.
CTTTCCATCCCAGTTCCCCTCCTCATCTCTCTCTCCGATGAGAATGTCATTGGGCCACTTGATGGCTGCCTGCAGCCCAGCCACGGCTGAAATCGACCGGCAGAGGGCAACGCTGAGGGCCATATTGATGCGGCTCACATGTGAGAGGGGCATCTGTGGCTTTAAAATGATGCTCATCCAAATGCCGCCGGCAGGCGAGGCCCAGGGGCGGGAGAGCCTGCCCCGTCCTTCCGACTGTGTCTCAGCCAAAATGACGGCCCCGTGAGGGCTTTCCTCTGCCATGGAGAGGGCCACGGCATTGGTGGATGTGACACTGTCAAATAAATTGAGGCTTCTTCCCATCCACTTCGTTTTCAGGCAGCCCAGGATGCGATCGGGATGGAGAAGATCAGGCCCGCTTGCCAGGCGGTAGCCTTTCCTGGTGGAGGAGGCTATGTCATACCCTCTCTTGCGAAGTATCTGAATCTGCTTCCAGACAGCCGCACGGGAGATGGACAGCCGTCCGGCCATCTCCTCTCCCGACACCCACTCTCCGCTGCCCAGCAAGGACAGAATAATATCTTGTGATGCCAAACCAGCCTTCTCCTGCCATCAGCTCTTGCCTGCCGCCTTATTATGGCCGAGGTAGGCTCCCACAGCCGCGGATATTGCGGCTATCTGTCGGTTGTCGGCTCCCAGTGCCGAGGCTAAAGACATTCCTTTCTCGTAATCCTCTACGGCCACCTGCTTTACGGCATCGGCGATGTTCTCCTCTCTGATGAAGTGGGTGTTTATGTCGCCGCTCCGAAACCTCTGATTGCGGAGCACCGCCTTGTGGAATATGAGGTTGGTCTTGACTCCAACGATTATGTACTCGTAAAGGGCGCGCTCCATTCTGGCGATGGCCTCCCTTCTGTCCTTGCCGTGGGCCACCAGCTTGGATATAAGGGAGTCGTAGTAGGGCGGTATGACGTAGCTCGTATAAACTCCGCTGTCCACCCTGATTCCCGGCCCGCCCGGGCTTCTGTAGCGCTTAATTTTTCCAGGCGAGGGGGCGAAGTCGTTGAGGGGGTCTTCTGCGTTGATGCGGCACTCGATGGCCCAGCCCCGGATATTCATATCGCTCTGATCGTAACCCAGTGGATAGCCGGCAGCCACCAGTATCTGCTCCTTGGCAAGGTCGACCCCCGTCACCATCTCTGTGATTGGGTGCTCCACCTGAAGGCGGGTGTTCATCTCCAGGAAGTAGAAGTCGCCGCGCGAGTACATGAACTCCACCGTTCCGGCGCTCACATAGCCTATGGCCCTGGCAGCCTTCACTGCTATCGAGCCCATCCTCTCCCGCAGCCCCTCAGTCATGACAGGCGAGGGCGACTCCTCAATCAGCTTCTGATGGCGGCGCTGGATGGAGCACTCCCTGTCAGAGACATAAATGGTCTTGCCCTTTCTGTCTGCCAGGATCTGAAACTCGATGTGCCTTGGCTCTGTCAGGTACTTTTCGATGTAGATGGTGTCGTCGCCGAAGGCGTTTCTGGCCACCGACTGGGATGATGTCAGGGCCGGCATCAGCTCCTCGCGGGACTGCACTATCTTCATGCCGATTCCGCCGCCTCCTGCAGCCGGCTTGAGGATGATGGGGTAGCCTATGGCCTCAGCGATCTCCGCAGCGATATCTGGATCGCTGACGCCCTCCTCAATGCCCGGCACAATGGGCACTCCCGCCTCCTTCATTGTCCGGCGGGCGGTGATCTTGGAGCCCATGGCATCGATGGCAGAAGATGGCGGGCCTATGAATACTATGCCGTTCTCCTCGCAGGCTGAGGCGAAGTGGGTGTTCTCGGAGAGAAAGCCGTAACCCGGGTGGATGGCTTCGGCACCGGTCTCCAGAGCAGCGTTGATGATGTTGTCTATCTTCAGGTAGCTCTGGCTGGATGGGGCAGGCCCGATGAAGACGGCTTCATCTGCGTACTTTGCAAAAAGGGCATTCTTATCAGCTTCTGAATAGACGGCCACGGTTGAGATACCTAGCTCCCGGCAGGCACGCATCACCCGGATGGCAATCTCTCCACGGTTGGCGATGAGGATCTTGTTGAACATCCCCCTCTGTTAGGGGCTGCCAGGCTAAAACCTTTTTGGAGCAGGGGAGGGGTGTAGAGTCCCTTGGCCCTGCCGGAAAATGATCAGAGGGCGGGACTCTTCACAATGCAGGTCGGGTCCTCCGCCCGCATGTCCCCCTTGTAGTAGAAGGCCTTCTGCCGGCAGCCACCGCACAGCTCCAGGTACTCGCACCTGCCGCAGGCTCCGGAAAGCCCTGACTTGATATCCCGCAGGGCGAGCAGCTCCGGAGAGGGATGGTCGATCCAGATGTCACGGAAGGAGCGCTCCCGCACATTGCCTACGACGACCTGAGGCATGAAGTGGCATGGGTGAACATCTCCCCTGTGATTGATGTTGGCGACCTTCAACCCCATGGAGCAGCCTCCTGCATTGCAGAGGAGCTTTCGCACATCCTCCTGCCTGCTGTCGCCCCTGCCCTTCAGCATCTCCAGCAGATAGGCCCCGTCCATGGGCGAGTCGGTGGTCAGGATCTCAATGTCTCTGCCCTTCAGCTCCTCTGCAGCCTCAGCCAGCAGCCTTATGACCGAGCGCCTCTGCTCTGCTGTGACATCCCTGTCCGCTATCCCCGCCCCCCGGCCGGTGGGAACCAGGTGATAGAGACAGAAGCGGGGGATACCCTGCTCCAGTGCGAGATTGAGAAGGGCCGGCACATCCTGCCAGTTGTCGCGGGTGAGGGTGATGCGCAGCCCAGTCTTCAGTCCGGCATCGCGGGCGTTCCTGAGCCCCTCCAGGGCCCGGGCATGAGCTCCGGCCATGCCCCGGAAGGCGTCGTGCCTTTCCGCAGAGGCGGAGTCGAGGCTCACTCCAACATACCTGATTTTGGCCTCGGCCAGCAGCCGGGCCGCCTCAGGGGTGATGAGGGTCCCGTTGGTGGATATGACTGTGCGCAGCCCCACCTCTCTGGCGTGGAAGGCCAGGGCATAGAAGTTGCGGCTTAAGAGAGGCTCGCCGCCGGTAAATATCAGTATGGGAACCCTGAGGGCAGCCAGCTCATCCACTAGGCGGACCCCCTCCTCCAGGCTCATCTCCGCCTTCGCCTCCTGCGAGGCATCCATGTAGCAGTGCTTGCAGGCCAGATTGCAGCGCTGTGTCAGGTTCCACATCACCACCGGCCTAGACTGGGCCGAGAAGCGGAGCAGGTCGGGGGGCAGAGCTGCGCAACCATCCGATGCCCGCAGGGCCTTCCATACAGTGGCCTGATCTGCCAGCGCTTTGGAGAATACGATCATTTTACCTCTTTCACCTCATTCCCTCATTTCCCGCCGCATATTTGCCCCGGCACGGATGAATTCCTGCAAGGCGGCCAGCATGGCCTCGAATGTGAACCTCTCAGGCATCACGTCCACATTTATGCCCAGCCGCTTCAGCTCATCTGCTGTGGGCTTTCCGATGGCAGCCACAGCTGCGGCTTCGAGGGCCAGGCGCAGCTCCTCCTCCCGGCCCAGTGCAGCAGCCCTCTCGATGAGAAAGCGAACTGTTGAGGAGCTGGTGAATGCGAATATGTCCACGCCAGCCGCCTCCATGATAAGGTCGTCGAGCCTTTCATCCCCGGATGGAGCCACATCGTAAAGGGGGATGTCATCCACAGAGAGGCCGGCAGCCCGCAGCCCCTCAGATAGATAGCGGCTGCCCTGTGCGCTCCTCAAAAAGAGAATGCTGCTGCATTTGCCCTTCAGCATATGCAGCAGACCCTGCGAGCTGTACTCGTCTGGAACGCCTGCAGAATAGCCCTGCGAAGATAATGCCCTCTCCGTCCTGGGGCCTATGGCGACTATAATCTTCCTGCGCAGCGCCTCTCGCACCGCCGGGATCTTCAGGGCCATATCGACACCGTTGGCGCTGGTGAAGGCCACGCACTCCGCACTATCAAGCCTCGGCAATAGGTCTGAAGGCAGGGGCTTTTCTGATATGGCGATCGCCGGAGCCATCACAGGGACGAAGCCGTAGCTCTCAGCCAGGGCAGCCGACTCCTCTTGCTGGTGATCCGGCCGCAGTATGGCAATCTTCCTCGGGCGCAGCCTCTCAGAGAGGGCCACCACCTCTCCCACCACAAGAACGGCCGGTGACTGCACATTCGCCTCTTTTGAGCGCTCCACGATGTCTGCCAGGCTGCCTGATATCAGCCTCTGATCCGGCCAGCCTCCCCTCTCCACAATGGCAGCCGGAGTGGAGGGCGGCTTTCCAGCCTCGATCAGCGCCGCCACATTGGCCGCCAGCCGGGAGACTCCCATCAGCACCACTAAAGTCCCTCCCTGAGCGGCTATGGCCTTCCAGTCCAAGGGTGCCTCCTTTCCAGGCTCCTCGTGGCCGGTGACGATGATCAGAGATGAGGCCACCCCCCTGTGGGTTACGGGGATTCCTGCCAGCGCCGGAGCTGCGATGGCAGAGGTGACCCCCGGCACAACCTCGAAGGCGATGCCCCTCTCCTGCAGGGCCAGGGCCTCCTCCCCACCCCTTCCAAAGAGGTATGGGTCTCCTCCCTTCAGCCGCACAACCATGGCTCCCGTCTCGGCCTTCTCGATGAGAAGCTGGTTGATTCCCTCCTGGGGCAGCTTGTGCCGTCCCGCATTCTTGCCCACATCTATCAGCTCCGCCTTCAGCCCCTTTAAAACATCTGGGTCGAGCAGTCGGTCGTAGAGAATCACATCCGCCTGCTCCAGGAGCCTTCTCGCCTTCACAGTCATCAGATCGGCATCTCCTGGGCCGGCTCCCACAAGATAAACCTTACCGCGCGCCAAATTGCCTCACCGCTTCTTCCACCAGCTCTCCTCCGCCCATATTCATGAGCCTTCTGCCCATCTCCTCCGCCCGGCGCAGGCATTTGCCGTCCAGGTTGAGCGTCTCATCCAGGCGCACAAATCTCCTGCCGTCCAGGGATAGCACCTCAGCCAGGACGCGGGCCCGCCCCCTGTCCGCATCAGCCATGGCATGCACTGCCATTGGCACCACACAGCCGCCGCCCACAGTCTCCAGGATCCTGCGCTCGATCATGGTCTCCCTTCTGGCAGGCGCATCATCCAGCATCCGGGAGAGCGATTCCCCTTCTGTGCCCTTTTTGGCCACCACTATGATGGTCCCCTGGTTGGCTGATGGGACGAACCTCTCCCCGTCCAGCCGCCGGCAGTCCAGCTTCAGCCCCATCCTCTGCAGCCCCGCCTCAGCCAGGACTATGGCGTCGTAATCCCCCTGGGCCAGCTTCCTCAGGCGCGTCTGAAGGTTGCCCCGCAGGCTTTTGACAACCAGGTCGGGCCGCTCTCGCCGCAGTTGGGCAGTGCGCCTCATGCTGGATGTTCCAACAACCGCCCCCTCCCCGAGCTCCTCCAGCTCCCGCCCCCTCTCACGGCTGAGCAGGATATCGTACGGCGAGTCGCGTTTGAGAACGGCGGAGACCGTCAGCTCCTCAGGCCTCTTCGTGGGCAGGTCCTTCATGCTGTGCACAGCCAGGTCGATCTCGCCGCAGAGCATTCGCTCGTCTATCTCGGCCACGAATACGCCAGCTCCGCTCAGCTGATGGAGGGGCTTGTCCAGGAATACATCTCCGCTGGTCTTGACCCTCTGAATCTCGGTCTGCACGCCCAGCAAAGCCAGCCTCTCCCGCACTATCTCCGTCTGGCGCAAGGCCAGTGGGCTGCCCCTGCTCCCTATGATCATCTTTTCAGGCAGGACGAAAACGCCTCCAGTGTGGCATCGATCGTATCCGGACTGTGCGCTGCCGAAATGAAGTCTGTCTCAAACTGGCTGGGTGTGAGGAAGACCCCCTTCTCCAGCATGCGCCAAAAGAGCGCAAAGTATCCGGCCCTGTCGCACTTCAGGGCCTCTCCATAGTCGTGCGGCTCTGAGCCGAAGAAGAGCTTGAACATGGATGCGATGCCAACCACGCTGTAGGGAAGGCCCAGGTCCTGCACAATATCCTGCAGCCCCCGCCGCATTCGCTCGCCGCTGCGGTCGAGCCCCTCCAGCACCCTCTCCCTCTCCATGACATCCAGCGTGGCCATGCCGCAGGCCAGGGGCACGGGGCTGCCGTTGAAGGTTCCAGCCTGGTAGATGGCCCCGCCAGGGGCAACCTGCTCCATCAGGTCGCGCCGGCCTCCGAAGATGCCTATGGGAAATCCTCCGCCTATGATCTTGCCAAGCGTAGTCAGATCAGGCCTGATGCCGAACAGCTCCTGGGCTCCTCCCAGGGCCAGGCGGAAGCCTGTGATGACCTCATCGAATATGAGCAGCACGTCGTGTTCCTCAGTCAGGCGGCGCACCTGCTCTAGATAGCCTTTCCTGGGCAGCACCGGGCCGATGTTTCCCAGAACAGGCTCCATGATCAGGCAAGCGATCTGGCCGGGAAAGCTCGTGAGGACCCTCTCCAGGGCCTCCGGGTCGTTGTATGGCACCTGAAGTGTATCTTTGGCGGTGTCGGCGGGGACGCCCTTTGAGTCTGGAACGCCCAGCGCCGTGGCACCAGAGCCGGCTTTTATCAGAACGCTGTCGTGTGCCCCGTGAAAGCCGCCCTCTATCTTGATGATCTTGTCTCTGCCTGTCGCCCCCCGGGCCACGCGAATGGCGGCCATGGTGGCTTCGCTTCCCGAGCTGACGAAGCGCAGCATCTCCATGCTGGGGTAGAGGCGGGAGATCCTCTCTGCCGCACGGACCTCCAGCTCGGATGGCGTGCCGTAGAGCCAGCCGCGGCCCATCTGTTCTATGGCTGCCTGCATGACAGCCGGATGGCGGTGGCCCAGGATCATGGGCCCGTAGGCCAGGCAGTAGTCGACGTAGCGGTTGCCGTCCTCATCCCACAGGTATGGCCCATCTGCGCGGGCGGTGTAAAAGGGATGGGGCGATATGGCGCGCACGGGGCTGCATACTCCACCGCACAGAAGCCTTCTGGCGCGGTCGAAGAGCCGGATGGATGAGTCGAGCTGCATGAGATTATGCATCCCTGCGGGCAGATTAATCAAGCTTGCGAGCCGGACGGCTGTGAAATGCACTTACTATTATTATTCACGAAAAGTATATATATCATCAACTACAATTCTAACTATATTAGTATTATAAGTTTGTAATACTAATTAAACAGAGACACAAGGCACCTCGCGGGCCGGCAGAGATGAAAGGGATCGGGGGTGAAGTCAAAGAGGGGATGGCACTGGTCAGATCTCTGCCCCCCGCCCGGCTGCCTTTTCCACTTTTTTGATCACGCTGCGCAGCGGCAGCCCGGTCTGCTCGGCGATGCTCCTGCAGTCCTCATACTCCGGCTTTATGCTGATGATCCGTCCGCCAGTCCGGCTGACCTTGACCCTGGCAGGAAATGTACGACCGCCGATCTCCACCTCCAGGGATATCTCCTGTCGGTCGGCTATGAGGCGGTGGATGCCGGGAAAGACGCGCACGCCCAATGATCCGGTCTCCTCCATGAGTATGCCGGCGAAGGTCTCCGTCTGCTCCCGCCGGGCGATGACACGGATGACATAGCCGCCTCTGCCCTTCTTCATGAGGGCTGGCAGGACGGAGGCATCCAGCGCGCCGGCCTGCATGAGCCTCTCCATGAGATAGCCCAGCACCTCGCCGGTGACATCGTCGACGTTGCTCTCCAGTTGCACCACGCAATCGCCTTGATGGTGGAGATTTTGTCCGGCCGGGACGTCAGCCAGCACCGACCTCAGCACATTGGGCACATCCAGTTCTCTTCTGCCAGCCCCGTAGCCGATCCTCTCCGCCCGCATGGGAGGAATGACGGGCGTAAACTCGTTTACAAGGGCAGCCAGCAGGGCTGCGCCCGTCGGAGTGAGCATCTCCTCTAAAGCAGGCCCGCCCTGCCAGGGAATGCTGTGCGCCCTCAGAATCTCCAGGGCGGCCGGCCCTGGCACAGGCAGAAGCCCGTGCGCCGTCTGCACATAGCCCCCTCCCACGGAAACTGTCCGGCAGATCACCCTTTCTGCAGGAAGGCTGTGCCGGGCGGCGCAGCAGCCGGCGATATCGGCGAGAGCATCCAGCGCCCCCACCTCGTGAAAATGAACCCGATCTTCGGGCAGGCCGTGCACCCGCCCCTCTGCTGCGGCCAGGATCTCCAGAGCAGCCAGAGCATCCTGTAATGCCTCTCCCTTTAGGCTTGAGCCCCGGAGGATGGCTGCCGCCTCCTCCGGGGATTGAAAGCTGCGGTCGGAGATGACATCTGCCCGGAGGGCGGCGATGTGCCCCCTCTCCTGCCTTGTGACCTCAAGGGTGCAGCCCACCGACTCCACTGCCCTGCGGACGCCGTCCGCGTCTGCGCCCAAATCGAGCAGGGATGCCATGATCATGTCTCCGGAGGCTCCGGCGCTGGGATCTAACAGGAGGACTTTCATAGGCTGTGTGATCTGGCCCTGGATATTAAAAAATGATTGGGTGAGGATGAATCAGATCACTTCTTCCAGAACTCCGGCACCAGCAGCACCAGGGCAGTTATAATCTCTAGCCTTCCCATCCACATGCAGAAGAAGAGCAGCATCTTTCCCGCCGGCTGCACCTCGGCAAAGCTGAAGGCGGGCCCCACCATTCCAAAGCCCGGCCCCACGTTGCCGAGGGTGGTTGCCACTGCCGATATCACAGCCTCAACATCCATTCCAGGCTGGCCGTAGGATATGATGGCCAAAAGCAGCGTGGCGAGGGCGAATATTATCATGTACATGCCCACGAAGATGTTGCTGGGCCGCAGCACCTCATCCCTGACTGGCAGGCCCCCCAGCTTGAGGGGTATCACTGCTTTCGGGTGCATGACATGCAGGAGCTCTCTGTAGCCGCTCTTCAAGATCAGCAGAATCCGCACCACCTTTAAGGCTCCACCTGTCGACCCGGCACAGGCTCCGATGATCATGAGCAGGAGCAGTGTATACTTTGCGGCGGCCGTCCACTGGTCGAAATCTGCTGTGGCAAATCCAGTGGTGGTCATGATGGCCACCACCTGAAATCCGGCCAGCTGAAGCTTGCGGAGAACGCTGCCCTCCAGCCCCCCCCACAGCACTATGATCGCGGTCGCCACGAGCACGATCATAGTATAGAATCGAAACTCCGGATCGCGGATGAGCGCCTTTCTGTCGGATTTGATCATCCGGTAGTGCAGGGCGAAGTTGGCTCCGGCCAGGAACATGAACACAGTGATGATGAGATCTATAACCCAGCTGTTGTAGGCGGCTATGCTGAATGCCCGAGGAGAGAAGCCCCCCGTGGCCATGGAGGCGAACGTATTGCAGAGCGAGTCGTAAAGGGGCATTCCTGCGAGGCACAGCAGGGCGACCTCTGCCGCAGTCAGAAGTATATAAATCCCCCAGAGCAGCCGGGCAGTCTGCTTGATCCGTGGGGTCAGCGCATCCTTGTCAGGCCCGGGTACCTCCGCCCGGTAGAGCTGCCGGCCGGCCACACCCAGGCGGGGCAGGATGGCCACGAACAACAGTATTATGCCCATCCCCCCCAGCCACTGGGCAAATGACCTCCAGAATAATAGCCCCATGTAGGTTTCATCCGCTCCGCTGCTGATCTGAATCACGCTGCTCGCAGTGATGCCCTGCACTGCCAGCTCCAGGTGATGGGCTATGCTGCTGTTGGCCAAAGTCGGGTTGATTATCCAGTAACCCTGGGAGTTGAACTCTGTCAGTATGGACGAGCCGGTGGTGGTGAAGGCGGACATGGACTCGAAGAGGGCGTCGATCATTCCCGTCCCCAAAAAGAAATAGGGAAGAGCTCCAAAGAAGGCAGCGCCTAGCCACCCCAGAGAAACCATGGCAAAGCCCTCCTTGATCCCCGCCTCCTCATCCGAAGATAGCCGGGCCAGGACTATGCCTGCCGCCAGGGTTAGCAGTGAGGTCACAGCAAAGGCAATGACCCCTCCGGTCTCGGCATAATAGGCGGCGACTGCACCGGGAATGAGCAGCAAAACCGCCAGTATCTTAAGTAGCGACCCAAACATCCTCAAAAATACTTGGATATGCATGCATCTCCCATCGGCCTTCCAGTTATCTGGATATGAAGAGCTTCTTGACTTTGGATACCGCATGAGGCAGGGACATGACGAATATCCTGTCACCAACAGCCGCCTTGAAGTCTCCCCCCGGAAGCGTGGGCACTCCATCTCTGATGACCATTCCTGCCATAGAGTCATGGGGCAGCTCCTGTGAGAGCGTCTTGCCTATTATCTTGGCCTTGGGCTGGACTACGAAGTCCACCAGCTCCATCCTTTCGTCGCTGAGGGTGATCACCTCCTCTCCGCCTATCACCCTCTGCAAAACGGCATCGGCTGTGACCTGGCCAGGGCTGACCGCCCTGTCCACGCCCACCATCTCGAAGAGCTTGATGTAGGCGCTGCGGTTGACGCGGGAGAGTATCTTCCTGGCTCCCAGTTGTTTGACCAGCAGAGAGCATAGCAGGTTTTTGTCATCTAGGCCCGTCACGGCAAATACCACATCCATCTTTCCGGCATCCTCCTCTTTCAGGAGGGCCAGGTCGGATCCGTCGCCGTTCAGGATCATCGTACCCGAGAGCTTGTCTGCTATCTCCCCACAGCGCTCTGCGTCCAGCTCGATGAGCCTGACGTCAACGCCCATCTTCTCCAGCAGGCTGGCCAGGTAGAACCCAACCATCCCCCCTCCCACGATCATGACCCTCTGCGAGGTCCGCGACTCATGCAGCATCTCCTTTAAAGCCGGCAGTGCCTGGGAATCGCAGAGCAGAAGCAGGTGGTCATTGATATTCACTGAGTCCTTCTCTTTGGGGATGAAGATCTCCCCCGCCCGGTTTATGGCCACGACACGGCAGTTGTCGGGCAGTCTGATGTTCTCAATGGGGCCTTCGATATTCATCTCCCTTATGACCTTGAACTCTATCAGTTCCACCAGTCCCTTCGCCAGGTCCCGGTTCATGAGCAGAGAGGGGAAGTAGAGGGACTTGGCCATGTCCTCTGCCATGGCCAGCTCAGGGCATATCATGTAGCTGATGCCTATCTCCTTTCGGTCCTGCACCGGCTGGTCGATATACTGGGGGTTGCTGACCCTGGCGATGGTTTGGCGCACGCCCAGGTGGCTGGCTATGATGCAGGTGATGACATTGACCTCGTCGTTGCCGGTCGCGGCTACCACTATGTCCGCCTTCTTGATCTCTGCCTCCAGGAGGAGCCTGGCATCGGCTGAGTTTCCATGCAGCACTTTTACATCCATATTCTGCAGCCTCGCGCAGGCCGCAGCATCCCTGTCGATGACAGTTACGTCGTGATCTGCATATAGCTCGCTGGCTATGAGAAAACCCACCTCGCCGGCCCCGGTGATCAATACACGCATATCATTTTCTCCATAATTCCTTCCTTAATAAAATACCGGCATCATCACCAACCGTGTGCAGGAGTTCCTCGCGGGCAGAGGTATGAGGATTCTGCAAGTCCGGCCCTTTTCATATCGAGCAGACCGATATAGCTCATTGTCTTTGCCAGGATTCACAAGTTGATCATATATGAAGCCTGCCGTAAGCTCTATCCAGAAATATAAATGTTTCCACACATTTTTAAGGCATGAGGCCGTTGCACCCTTTGATGACCGAAATCCGAGATCCGGTGCACGGCTATGTCAGGCTGGAGGAGTATGCCCAGAAGGTGGCGGACACACCCCAGATGCAGCGGCTGCGCTGGATCAAGCAGCTCGGTCTGGCCTGTCTGGTCTATCCCGGGGCCAACCATACCCGCTTCGAGCACAGCCTCGGGGCCTATCACCTGGCCGGATGTCTTGCCGAAAATCTGGGGCTGGATGAGGACGACAGGAGGCTGATCTGTACTGCTGCGCTTCTGCACGATGTGGGCCATGGCCCCCTCTCCCATGCCACAGAAGCCGCCCTGTCCCCTTATCTCCGGCAGGAGCACGAGAACATCATGAACATCCTCAGGAAGAGCGAGCTCGATCGGGCCCTGGAGAGCTGCGGCCTTTTCGCGAGCGAAATTCAGGCGGCGATAAACGGATCGGGCCTTGGACAGATAGTGAGCGGAGAGATAGATGTGGACCGCATGGACTATCTGATAAGGGATGCTCACTACACGGGAGTTGCTTACGGCGTGATCGACCGGCTGCGCCTGCTGCAGAAGATGAGGATGCACGAGGGGCGGCTGGTTGTGGATGCAGGCGGAGTCCAGGCGGCTACGTCCCTTCTCATCTCCCGGCTGCTCATGCACCCCTCAGTCTATTATCATCATGTCTGCCGCATATCTGAATGCATGATAGCCGCGGCCATCCGGCACATGATCGATGATGGAATGCCTGCCCGGACTGTGAAGGAGATGGACGACATCCAGCTCTTTACGGCGCTGGAGCAGGCTGAAGGATATGCTGCGGAGATGTCGGGGCGCATCCGCTCCCGCCGCATATTCAAGCGTGCCGTCTATGTGGGCATCGAGTGCCTGGACCGCTCCGTCCTCAAGATCAGCGAGAAGAGGCTGGCTGGGGAGATCGCCCAGGAGGCGGGATTGGATGCCGATTATGTCCTGCTGGACCGCCCTCCTCTGCCAGATGGGCCTGAGGGCGGCAGAAGCTGTGCGTCCAGGGGATCGGTTCCGGGCATGGGCAGCTTTCCCGCCCTCGTAGATGGAGAGGTCAGGCCCCTGCGAGATGTCTCGCCCCTGGTCAGCATTCTGGAGAGGGCTCACAAAGCAGCCTGGCGCTTCGGCATCTACTGCCGGGAGGAGGATCGTGAGCGTGTGGGCCAGGCCGCAAGACGGTGTCTCAACCTCAAGAAGAACAGGCTGATCTACAGGCACATAGATACATTCTGATAGTTCAAGAATTTCGATTCATTCAGCCGATCCAGCCGCCAGGTCAGACCGTCTCCGGTTCCTTTCTGGAGGCCCGGACTTTACCCTCGTTCTCCAGCATATTGAGCTGGTTGCTGTATATATCAATCATTGAGCTGTCAAAGTAGATGGGAACTACATACTCGAAGAGACGGTCCAAAAGCTCATCGGCCTTCTCCGCAGAATCGGATACTTTTTTCAAATCCTCCAGGGCGGGAGATCCCAGCTTCTCTGCATACTTTTCTTTGAATATCTTGCTGAAATAGCGAATGGATGATATCGATTCATCAAGATCATGGGATATGCCGTCCAGGACGTCCTCCAGGCGGGAGCTGGCGTCGTTCAGATCATTAATAAAATTTTTTAGTTCACTCTCAGCATATTTTCTTTCTGTTATCAAATTCCATTCGCGGATGACATGACTGGCCATTCTAGGAAGCAGGCGCAGATTTTCGCTGCTCTTGACCACATAATCAAGGGGTCCGGAGCGGAGGGTGCGAAAGGTCAGCTTTTCAGATCCTGCCGCTGTGAGGATGATCAGGGGAAAGCCGATCTCTTCCGGGGTGCTCGCACCCCTGGCCAGATCCAATACACTGCCGTCAGGCAGATTATAGTTGGAGATGACCAGCGGGGTGGCTGCAGCCTTATTGGTCTCCAGCCACCGCAGGGCCTCGTCGATGCACCATACGTGGTGAAAGGGCAGATTGAGGCCGTCCTCCTCAAATACCCTGCGAATGATTTCGGCATGATCTTCTTCATCTTCAACCAGAAGAACAGCTTTAATACTGGTTTGACCGGCCCCGCAATCCGGCATACAAATCCCTCCTTACAGACTATTTCATCCTGATCGATAATAAGAAGAATACATATTAAAAAGCTTCGGATTAACAGTCAGGAACTTTTATATTTTTGGGGTACTGATATGGGTTAGATTTAAGTCGAAGAAGGGCTCATAGCAGATGGATGGCATTTTCCAGAGACAGACAGGCGATGAACAAGAATCTGCTGGTCAAGACCATTCAGACGATGAACCAGCACCTTCCCAGCAAGCGCATCAATCTGGCCGATCTTTTGGCCATGGAGCGGCCGGGCATCCGGGGAAAGGACAATACCTTTTTTATCATGGATAAATCTGAGCTTGAGCTCATCTCCAGCAGCATTCCCAGGTTTCTCTGGAGCAGGCTGCGGCTTCCCCTGATCATAGAGATGTCCCCCGACTTCGGCAGCGGCGCAGCCAGGGTGCAGGGCGAGCCGGAAGTCGAGCTGGTTGGCAAGCTCCTGGGAAAGGGGAGGCAAACCGGAGGGCATTTGATAATATACCTCCCGGAGGTGCGGGAGCTGCGCAGAATGCTTCCCACCACCACCCAGTATGCCTTCGTCGCCAATCTCCGGGACAGAGATGAAGAATGAGACGCCCGGCTCTGCCCTCTGGCAGCCTTCCGTTTGGTGCTCTTGGGTCTGAAGGAGGCCAATCTATATATCTTCTGGAGATAATAACAATACGGTTGATTATGGCAGATAGCAAATTGATGGAAGGAGCGCGCCAGTTCGCCGCCAGAATGGACCAGGGCGCATACAAGGAGGCGGCCAGGATAAGAGATGAGCTGGGCCTGCCCTCGGACATGCTGTTTGATGCAGTCAAGAGGGCCTATGACGCCAATATCAAAAAGGGCGAATACTCAATTGCCGCAGACCTGGCAAAGAAATACGACCTTCCCGCCAGCATGCGCCTGGATGCCGCTGCCAGATCTTTCGTGCGGAAGATAGACAGCGAGTCCTTCCGGGCCGCTGCCGATTACGCCCGGGAGATGGGCCTGCCTGAAGATATGATCCGGGAAGCGGCAATTCAGGCCTTTCACAAGAGCATGAGCGTTGGCCTGGTCAAGAACGCCGCAGAGATCGCCGAAGATTTCGATCTGCCCCACGAGATGAAACAGGAGGCGGCCATAAAGTCCTTCGAGCAGCACATGCAGTCCGGGATGTATCACAAGGCCCTGAAGATAGCCCAGAAGTACAATCTTCCGCCGGAGATGGTCCAGGCTGCAGAAAAGAAGATAGGTTAGATAGGGGGTCCTGATGGAGTTCAGTGGGGGCATATGGATAAAACAGTGCTAGCCATAGGGGGCTCCGACTCAGGTGGCGGCGCCGGCATACAGGCGGATATCAAGACATTTTCGGCTCTGGGGCTGCACGGCACCTGTGCCATAACAGCAGTGACAGCTCAAAATACCCTGGGGGTGCAGCAGGTCTTCCCCCTGCCCGCCCGTGCGGTCTCCGCCCAGCTTCAGTCCGTCATAGATGATTTCTCTATAGCCTTTGCCAAGACGGGAATGCTGCACAGCAGCGATATAGTGGAGGCTGCAGCCCAAATCCTGCGAAGAACGGCAATCCCATTCGTCCTGGACCCGGTGATAGAGGCGGAGGCGGGGGGCAGGCTTCTCCGCCCGGAGGCGGTGGCATCCTTAAAGGAGCATCTAATTCCCCTTGCCTATGTGGTGGTTCCCAATATATTCGAGGCTCGGGCCCTCACCGGCATCGCCGTTCGCGACATGGAGAGCTCTCTTCTGGCAGCCGGCCGCATCCTGGATATGGGGCCAAAGGCTGTGATCGTCAAGGGCGGACATCTGGACTGCACAGACCTGCTCGTGGAGTCTGGCGAGCCGGTGCGGGCATCGGCCCTTGCTGGAGAGAGGGTTGCCGGGGGCAATCACGGCGTAGGATGCACATACTCTGCAGCTCTTACCTGCTTTCTCGCATGCGGCCACAGCCTCAGGCATGCCGCCCTCCTGGCCAAGCGATTTGCTGAAGGAGCCATTGCCGGCAGCATGAATGTGGGAAGGGGTGTCGGCCCCGTCAGCCAGCGAGCGGCGGCTGGGAGAGGCTGCGACGGGAAATTATAAATCGAAGGGGCAAGGATGGGGGATGAACTGCTCTAGCTGGAGTGTTAATTATGGGAAGCGTAAAGCCAAGTTATATAAAGAATTTCGCGATGGATCTGTTGAGAGCACACGAGAGTTCATTTAGCCCTGACTTCGAACAGAACAAGCTGAAGGTATCCGAGTACACTGACATCAAGAATAAGACCATACGCAATCGCGTGGCGGGCTATATTTCCAATGTGATGCGGCAGAGGAGCACTCGCAGAGGCGAGGTCGAGATTGATGTTTAAAGGCGTGTTTCCTGCTATTATCACGCCATTTAAGGAAGACGGAAGCCTTGATGAGGAGGGTCTGGTAAGAAACATCGAATACCTGAATAAGACAGGTATCGCAGGCATTGTACCCTGCGGGACAACCGGCGAGTCGGCAACACTGACATTTGAGGAGCACAAGAGGGTGGTGGAGATCGCCGTTGAGGCGTCAAAGGTTCCTGTCATAGCCGGGACAGGCTCCAACAACACCCGCGAGGCGATTGAATTGACCTGCCACGCAGCCGCTGCCGGCGCAGACGCTGCCCTTTTGATCACGCCCTACTACAACAAACCCAACGACCGGGGCATGTATGAGCACTTCAAGGCAGTTGCCGAAACATGCAATATTCCCATTGTTCTTTATAACGTCCCAAAGAGAACCGGAATAGACATGAAGCCGGAGCTGGTGGTAAAGCTATCCAGGGTCAAGAACATCGTGGCCATAAAGGAGGCCAGCGGTAGCCTCTCCCAGCAGTCTCAGATCATAGAGCAGACCCGCGACAGCGACTTTGTCCTGCTCTCAGGAGACGACGACCTGACTCTGCCCACAATGTCCCTGGGAGGGCAGGGTGTGGTCTCTGTGGTGGCCAACGTTGCACCCAGAAGGACGGTGGCCATGGTGGACGCCATTTTGAAGGGCGACTTCGAGAAGGCCAGGTCCCTGCACTATGAGCTGGCCCCCCTGGTCCGGGCCATGTTCCTGGAAACCAATCCCATTCCCGTAAAGACGGCTCATAAGTATCTGGGCCTGGCCGGCGGACCGCTGAGGCTGCCTCTGGGGGCTATGGCTCCTGAGAAGGAGCAGCTCCTCAGGGATGTACTGGCGAGGCTGGGCGAGAGAGCATGACCCGCATCGCGATCACCGGCGCCCTGGGGCGCATGGGCACCCTGGTCATTCAGGAGGCAGTCAGATCTCCTGATATGCAGATTGTGGCCGGCCTGGATGCCGTGGGAGCCGGAAGGATGCTATCGGCCGGCATTGCCGTAAGGGATGCCTCAGAGCTGCGGGCCGCGCTGCAGGAGAGCCGGCCGGATGTTCTCATCGACTTTACAGTTGCCGATGCTGCTGTAGAGAACGTTTGCACTGCAGCTGAGGTGGGCGTGGACCTGGTGGTGGGGACCACGGGGTTTTCCGCAGACCAGCATTCCAGGATGAGAGAAGCCATTGAGGGCCGGGTTGCCGCGGTGATCACTCCAAACTTCAGCGTGGGGGTAAATGTGTTCTGGAAGCTAGTAGGCCAGGCGGCTGCCGCTCTGCAGGACTATGACATTGAGATCATCGAAGCCCATCACAATCAGAAGAAGGATGCCCCCAGCGGCACGGCTCTGGCTGCTGTGCAGGCCATAAAGCAGGCAGTAGGGGAGAGGGATGTCGTATACGGCCGGCAGGGCGTCATGGCCAGAGGAAATGAGATAGGAGTGCATGCAGTGCGGGCGGGAGATATCGTGGGAGACCATACTGTGCTCTTTGCCGGCCCTGGTGAGAGGCTGGAGATAAAGCATCAGGCCCACAGCCGTGCTGCATTTGCAAGCGGTGCGGTGAGAGCGGCCCGCTGGGTGAGGGGAAAGGAGCCCGGGATCTACAGCATGGCAGATGTCCTGCAGTCGAGATGAACTGGATTGAGGCGAAGAGCCGAATCCTGATCTTCGAGGGGCGAAGGCTGGAGCCGCTCTCCACTGAGAGAAACATGGTGGGCTTTTGCAGCAGATGCGAAGCCGATCTGGAGAGCCTTTCTTATCACGATACAGAAGGCCTGTGGCTGGTCTCAGCCTGCTGCAAAAACGGCCATATGGTGCTCATGCGCTATGACCGGCACTGGAGGTGGCAGGGGGACGATGAGTTGCAGGAGAGGCAGGATCGGGTTGCTGCATCATCGCTGGCTAAAGAGATGCTGGAGGCGGTCTTCACCGCAGCGGAGATCAGGGATCTGCTGGCATGCGAGAGGGGTGAGCCCTATGTTCGCCAGAACATCTACCGGGCCCGGGCCAAGTATGATAGGTTTGAAAAGCTCTTCGGGATAAAACTGGATATTTAATGAGCGGGTAGGGGAGTGGGGGTTAGTAAAAAAGATGAATATACCCGCTCTCGTGCAACAATCGTTCGATGGTATAAATACCTTTCTGAAAATAATTTATATTTGCTTTTTCCCATATGATTTTTGGGCAGCAATCCTGGCTGCGAAGGCCCCTGCCACAAAGCCTGCGTCCACATTGACCACAGCAATCACAGAGCAGGATTGGAGCATGGAGTATAGTGCCGCCAGGCCGCTTCCTCCGAGGCCGTAGCCGGTCGACACGGGCAGGCCGATCACCGGGGCATCAACCAGTCCGGCCACAACGGCCGGAAGGGTCCCCTCCCTGCCAGCCGCCACCACCATGGCATCCACATCCGCCATCCTCTCGAGGCATGGAAAGAGGCGGTGAATGCCTGCCACACCCACATCGTATTCGTACAGGACTGTGCAGCCCATCTCCTCAGCCACCACCCGCGCCTCCTCTGCCACTGGAATGTCGGCAGTTCCCGCCGCCAGTATTCCCACCCGGCCCCTGCCGGACGGCCTCTCCCTGCTTCTCAGCACCACCGTCCGGGCCCGGCGGTTGTGCTCCATCTGGCAGCCCTCGGGGAGGGCGGCTGACTGCAGGGCTTCCATCTGCTCATCGGATATGCGGGTGACTATAACGCTGCCAGCGCCCTGCAGGTGGGCGAGGCATATGGCAGGCAGATCTGCCTTATCCTTTCCCTCGGCCAGGATTGCCTCGGGAATGCCGGTCCTCTCTGCGCGGCAGACGTCGAGCTTGGCCAGGTCCCCTACAGCGGATATCCTCTGGGCCCGGATGCGGCGAACTGCCTCATCCAGATCCATCTCCCCCCGGCGAAAGCTCTGCAATAGCTCGATCAGGCTCTCAGGCACAGACACCCCATCTCACAGACAAAGCATAAAGGGTTTATCCCTGCAAATATATGATATGGCAATGCTTGTCAACCTCGATCTTCACATTCATTCCCGCTACTCCATGGCTGTCTCGGAGGAGATGCTTCTTCCCCAAATAGCCGTCGAGGCGGCTCGCAAAGGCGTGAAGGTCATGGCAACGGGCGACTGCCTGCATCCCCGCTGGCTGGAGGCGGTAAAGAGGCTTCCTGAGAAGGACGGGCTATTCTCCCTGGGCCAGACCCTTTTTATGCTCAGCGTGGAGGTGGAGGACTGCAGGAGAGCCCATCACCTCATATTCCTGCCAGATGTCGCCAAGGCAGAGGAGCTTGCCGCAGGCTTTGCCCCAAGCTGCGCCAGCCTGGACTCGGACGGTCGGCCGCGGCTGCGCCTGACAGGTGCGGAGATCGCCGATATGGTCATTGAGGCCGGTGGGATTGTCGGACCGGCCCATGCCTTTACCCCCTGGACGGGCATGTACGCCATATACAGATCCCTCTCAGATTGCTACCAGGAGCAATCTGGCAAAATCTCCTTTCTGGAGCTGGGCCTCTCTGCGGACACAGATTATGCCGACAGGATAGCCGAGCTGTCTGGCCTCACATTTCTCTCCAACTCCGATGCCCACTCCCCCCGCTCGAACAAGCTTGCCAGGGAGTTCAACCGGATGGAGCTGCACGACCTCTCCTACAGGGAGATCATTATGGCACTGCGGCGCCAGGGAGGGCGGAGGGTGACCATGAACGTGGGATTTTATCCCGAGGAGGGAAAGTACAACCGCACCGCCTGCACCAGGTGCTATGAGCAGTACTCTGCCCCGCGCACGGCCGAGCTGATGGGCTGCTGCCCCTCCTGCGGGGGCAGGATCAAGCTTGGGGTGGCGGATCGCGTGCGGGCTCTGGCAGATCATGAGCGGCCTGTTCACCCCGACCACCGCCCGCCCTACCTGCACATCATCCCCCTGGCAGAGATCATCGCCATGGCCATCGGCCAGAAGAGCGCCATGACAGCCGCAGTGCAGAGGCGCTACAGGGAGCTGACGGAGGCCCGGACGGAGATAGATGTGCTTTTCGAGGCGGACGTTGACGATCTGCGGGCTGAGGTGAGGGTCAAACAGGCCATATCCGACTTCAGGGAAGGCAGGGTGGTGGTGGCTCCTGGCGGCGGGGGCAGGTACGGCTCCATCCAGCTGCCACAGGTGCATGAACATCTCCAAGGGAAGATGGCTGCGGCAGGGCAGTGTTCGGCAAATGGAGGACAGAGATCCCTTTTTGACTTTTAGCTTTAAAGCTGGACGGATCATGAGGCCAGATGGATCATAAGCATGGAGATGAATGAAAATTTAGGGAGAAGGCAGCACGGGTCAGCCGTCCTCAGCCTTGCAGCACTGATGCTTATGCTATCCCTTCTGTGCATGGATCTGATCTACCCATCCCAGGCCAACTTCGGAAGCCTCAAGGTTTCCACAAACTCCACATCATGGTCGATATATCGGCAGAGCCAGAATATGAGCTTTGAATACACCCAACTGGTGGAGGGGGCTGTCTCTGACGTCGACTATCGAGGCCGTACCATCAAGCCCAGCGCCTCCATCTACCAGGATCTCCGGGCTAATGATGTTCGCCTGCGCGCCCGGACGGCTGCACTGCCCGGCAATTACAGCTCCGCGGAGCGCATATCCCTGCAGGCTTACACCCCCGAATCAATTTTTATACACTTGATCAAGGAGGCCGGAAACCCCATATCGGAGATCGATTACTCCGAACAGTGGCCTGTGATCTTCCGGTCTGCCAGATGGATAGACTACGATGGCCGGCAGATCAATGACAGGGAGTATGCAGGGAATAACCTGGATTATGCCGGCAGCAGCTTTCTCTACAGCACCCGCCTGATCAGGGAGAGCAATACGGGCATGATACTGCGAAGGATGAATGCCTCTGTGTCAGTAGCAACCTATACGGTCAATCTCTCACAGATAAATGAATCGATGGTATCGGGACAGTTCATGCCCAGCCGGGAGATGCTCTACCGGCTCAATGCCCGGAGCACCGGCATCGCGGATCTAAGCTACCACATAGCCGGCAGCAGCTATGACTTCGTGCCCGGCACATACCCGGCGATCAGCGAGGATGAGGAGAGGTATGCGGGCAGCTTCAGCATTGAGAGAAGCCTGTATACCAGGTCTGATTATATAAAATTAAATGACACGGATAAAGAGGAAGACCCGTATCCCTGCTGCTTTAGCGGATACAATGATACCGATATGGAGTACCGGATGGGACTGCAGAAGAGCGCAAGGGATGTCTTCGATTGCAGCAGCTTTTCGGGCAAGAAATAATTTGAATTTGCCGACCTCGCCGGCCCCACACCCCTTCCGCAGATCAGAGACAGCCCTGCCGCTTGCCTGTCGATGGCAGCGGGCCGGGGCCTGAAGGCAGATATATCCCTGCCCAAGAGCATGGCTCTCACATTGAGAAGCCTCCTTCTCCTGGGATCGGCCTGCATCCTCCAGACCAAAATATTTTGGCCGAAGCAGTCCGCTTCGAACTGATGCACCATGCCAGTATACTCAATCCTGCATTCCGCACTTTGAGTTCTGGATTTAGTATTTTTGCCGCTATCGATTTAGTTAATTAAATGAAAATATTTTAATTAATTAGGATTTTCTTGCTAGATAATTTTACACTATGTTGGTTTGGATCGATTTTCTCTTGAGGGATAAGATGGCAAAAAGGTCCTCTCAATTGACGCGATATGGCAAGCAAATAAATTATTAATGTATATAAATATTGCAAATTATGATTATATTTAAGAAATCGTTAGCGGGAAAAATACTCAGTTTAGAAAGTTAAAGTGCGGAAGGTGGGCTCAATGATCCTCTTTTCAGCCTCCCGGCCCCGGATGCCCCGCCTATAGACGAGATATAGACTGAGCTACTTTAGCATCATCTCCTGGCACCATGACTGCCAGAGGTCCCTGCCCCCATCCGGACCGCCAGGGCCTGCCGGTATGGCCGGCCGGACCTGTTGAGGATGGAGGCCACATAGTCGCTCTGCGGCTCGCCTGCACATGTGAAGTCCTTCACCTTCACATGGAGCGTCGGCTCCACCCAGCGAAAACAGAGATTGAAAGGGCACCTCCTCGGAGGATGGAGATGGAAGTAGCCGTCCCTGAGGATGGCAGCTTCGATATTCAGCGCCCCCGGCCGGCAGGTCTCATTGCCATCCATAAAGACGCTTATTTGGGGCGGGGCGGGAAGATGCGCAGCAGTTGTCATTTGCTGAGATTAGCTGAGAATAGGCAGGCTGGGCGGAGTGAAAGTATTCGTTCAGCAGCCTCTATTCAGCTCCGCGAGCCTCTCCGGAGAGCCCATAAGCTCTGTACCCACGAGCAGCGCATCCGCTCCCGCCCTCACCATGCGCCTCGCATCTTCAGAGCTGTGCACCCCGCTCTCCGCCACCAGGAACGCCCCGGCATCCTCGGCCAGGGGGGCCAGCCGCTCGAATGTGGTGAGGTCCACTTTCAGGGTATTGAGGTCCCGGTTATTGATGCCAATGATGCGGGCATCTGTCCGCAAGGCCGCCTCCATCTCCCCTTCGCTATGAACCTCTAGCAGGGGCTCCATGCCCAGATCTCGCGCCGCATATATGAACCCCTCCAGGTCTATTTTCAGGGCTGCTATGAGCAGCACAAGATCGGCCTGAACCTCAGAAATCTGCCGCTCGTCGAAAATAAAGTCCTTTCTCAGCACGGGAAGCCCCGCCCTGCGGGCGATCCCGGCGTTCTGCAGGGCACCCATGAAGTGGCTGGGCTCTGTCAGAACGGATATGGCGCAGGCACCGTTGTCGGCATAGGTGCGGGCGTAATATGCCACCTCATCCGGATGGAGCGGCCGGCCCAGGGCGCTGGGCTTGATCTCTGCGATGATGGGGATTACGCCCCGGCCCCGGACGGCGCGGGCTGAGGCGATTATGTCGCGGTGTCCGGCCTTCGGCCAGGCGGGTGCCTCGGAAAAGCCCCGCCTGCGGGCTTCTTCCAGTATGCCGAGAATCATAGGGTGCAGCCCACCACATCCTCAATCCAGTTCTGTATGAGCCTCTTTCCTGACGGGGTCAGCACCGACTCCGGATGAAACTGCAGGCCGCTGTGAGGGCGTCTCTTATGCCGCACCGCCATGACAATCCCATCGGAGGTGCGGGCGCAGACCTCCAGATCCGGGGCCAGCGTCTCGATAGCCAGGGAGTGATACCTGCCGCCCACCAGGGGGCAGTCCAGCCCTCGAAAGAGCCCCTTTCCGTCATGCTCGATCTGCGATGTCTTGCCGTGCAGAGGCGCCACCCTTCCGACGGTGCCTCCATAGGCGATGTTCATGGCCTGGTGGCCCAAACAAACGCCAAGGATTGGCACGTTTCCGAACCTGCGGATGATATCGAGACAACTGCCTATGTCACGGGGACTGGCTGGATTGCCCGGACCGGGAGATATGACTATTCCCGCCGGACTCATGGCAGCCACATCAGATGTGCTCACATGGTTGGATCGCACTGCTGTGGGCTCGTAGAAGGCGGAGACATAGTCCACCAGATTCCATACGAACGAGTCCTGATTGTCCACGAAGAGAATGGGCCGGCGGCGGGAGGGCTCCCGGCCGCTGTCCTCATTTGAGCCTTTGCTCATGCTGCTCATACCGCCACCCCAAGAGCCCTCTTCATAGCAGCCATCTTCCTCTCCGTCTCTAAAAACTCCTTCTCCGGAACCGAGTCTGCCACTATCCCCGCCCCGGCCTGAACCGTGGCAACTCCGTCCTGGACCAGAACGCTTCTGATTGCTATGGCAAAGTCGGAGCTGCCGTCCACAGAGAAGTACCCGATTCCTCCGCCATATATGCCCCGGGGCTCCTCCTCAAGCTCATCGATGATCTCCATGGCCCGCAGCTTGGGCGCTCCGGAGAGGGTTCCAGCGGGAAAGGCAGCCCTGGCGGCATCGAACTGATCGCACTCATCCCGCATCTGTCCCGATATGGTGGTCTCGATGTGCTGCACATGGGAATACCTGAGAACTGACATGAAGTCCTCCACCTGCACCGTGCCGGAGCGGCAGACTGAGCGCACGTCATTTCTGCCCAGGTCCACCAGCATGACATGCTCCGCCCTCTCCTTCTCATCGGCCAGCATCATCCGGGCGTACTTCTCGTCCTCGGCGAGTGTTCTGCCCCGGGGGCAGGTCCCTGCAATGGGATTGATCCTCAGCCGGCGGTTGTATGTGTTGAACAGTGTCTCAGGAGAGGCTCCCACTATGGCCAGATCCCCGAACTGGAATAGATAGGTATAGGGGCTGGGATTGATGCTGCGCAGCTTTCTGTACAGCTGCACAGGATCCGGGCAATCCACCCTGGTCGACCTTGCCAGGACGACCTGAAAGATGTCTCCGGCAAGGATGCGCTCTTTGGCCTGCACCACAGCCTGCTCATACCTCTGCCTGCCACCGGTCAAAAGGACCCGCCCTCCCGTGGCGCAATCCTCCGACTGGTCGTAATCAGGATCGATGCCCCCGATGGTCTCTATGAGGTTGACCTTGGGTCCGGGCAGAATGGGAGCGATGGTGAAGTAGACCCGCCGCGTGAGATGGTCGAAGATGAATGTGCTCTCCGCCAGGCAGAACATGGCATCCGGAGTGCGGCTGGCCGAACTCTTTCCGAGCCGCTCCATTACGAGGTCGTATGCCAGATATCCTATGGCTCCGCCGGTAAAGACCTGCCGGCCGAAGCTGTTGGGCAGGCCGCTGCTGCACGGGATGGCCGCCCGCAGGCCGTCGAAGAGATCGAAGCCCTCTCTCAGGGGTCCCTGTAGAGTCGAGCCCGCCCTCTCCACCTCCGCCACCCGGCTCAGCCTCTCCTCGATCAGGTCCATGCCTCCATTGTAAAACTGCATCTTTATGAAGCGGTTTTTGACAGTCACCACTGCCGATGGGTCGGCCCCCACAAAGGAGAACCTCGCCTTCTGCCCGGACTTCTCCACAGACTCAAGCAGATATGGATGCCTTCTGCCCTGCAGTGCCAAAAAGAGGGAGAGCGGCGCGTCCACGCTCACCTTGTCTGTCACATCCACATATACCGGCTCTACATATGAGGAGGACATGCCCCCACCTCCCTGACAAACTCGGCCATCTTCCTCTCATCCTTTCTGCCCTCCGTCTCCAGGCAGCTGGAGGCATCCACTGCATAGGGCCGCACCCTGCGGATGGCTTCAACCACATTGCCGGGATGAAGCCCCCCGGCCAGTATCACAGGCACGGGGAGGCCGGCAGCCAGGCTGGCGCTTTTCTCCCAGTCGTGTACTTCACCCGTTCCCCCAAAAACGCCGCCTGCGAATGTGTCCAGCAGAATGGCGTCTGCGCTGCAGGCGAAGCGGCGTGCCTCATCCAGCTCCGTCTCTGCAGGGAGCGCGGCCACGATCTTCTGGATGACCCTGCCCTTCAGCTCTGCCAGATCGGAGGCATCCAGAGAGCCGTGCACCTGCAGAATGTCTGCACCGGTGCGGGCCGCCAGAGAGACTGCTCCGTCCACGTCCTGAGGAGCGATCACCGCCACGCTCCTGTGGAAGAGAGGTACATGCCTGATCAGCCGCCCGGCCTCCTCAGCGGACAGGCAGTGCCGGGAGGAGGCTATCTCCACCACAAACCCGACTGCGTCGGCCCCGGACTTCATGGCTGCGAATAGTTCAGTGCGGTTCATTATGCCGCAGATCTTTATGCGGGTCACAGGAACCGCTCCAGCTTCTCCGGCTCGCCACCAGCCTCGGTCATCTGCTTCAGGACGCGAAGAGCTCTTCCCGAGTCCAGGGCCTCCTCCGCCATCCGGGCTCCATCCTGAAGGCTCGCCGCCCGTCCGCAGATATAGATCGCTGCCCCGCTGTTCATGGCTATGATGTCCCTGGCAGGGGATCTCTCCCCTTTCATTACGGAGGCCAGCTTCCGGGCGTTCTCTTCAGGCGAGCCGCCGGCAATATCGGCAGGCCTGGACCTCGGATAGCCCAGATCCTCGGGCTGCAGACAGTAGCTTGTCACCGTTCCATCCTTCAGCTCGGCTACATGGGTTTCACCGGTATTGGTGATCTCATCCATGCCCATGCCATGCACCACCATGGCCCTCTCTGTGCCCAGGATCTTCAGTACATTCGCAAGCTTTTCACACAGGGCAGGATCGTACACACCCATCACCTGGGCAGCCGCCCCTGCAGGGTTGGTGAGAGGGCCGAGGATGTTGAAGACCGTGCGCAGGCCGATCTCCCTTCGCAGCGGGCCCACCCGCTTCATGGCAGGATGAAAGGCAGGGGCCAGCATGAACCCGATACCCAGTCTCTCTATCATATCGGAGACCTCCTGGGGCGAGGGGCTGATGTTGACGCCCAGCTCAGAAAGCACGTTCGCACTGCCGCATTTTGAGCTGATGGCATAGTTGCCGTGCTTGGCCACGGGAACGCCGCATGCGGCGGATACTATGGCTGCCGCAGTGCTCACATTGATGGTGTTGGAGGCGTCTCCGCCTGTGCCGCAGGTGTCAACCAGGATGCCTTTCACCCGGGGATGGATGCGGATAGCAGACTGCCTCATCTGTTTGGCAAATCCGGCGATTTCGCTCACCGATTCGCCCTTTATGCGCAGGGCGATGAGGATGGAGCCGATCTGGGCATCAGTGGCGCTGCTGAATATCTCGCCCATGAGCGACTCAGCCTCTTCTACTGTCAGGTCGCGCCCGTCCACGATCTTTTGAAGATAGCTCATTGCAACCACCAGTGTTAATGTATAATCTTGTACTCTAATGATGTAAAAAGTACATTATATTTAAAGATTGTGCATTATGGTTCAAAATAGATCCCATGAGCTGAATGAGATCTCTGTGGTTTTGTTCCGTAATTAATGCTGCACCGCAAAGCCTTTTATCTCCGGGGGCATTCTGGGAACGCATGGCAAATCTCAATGTTGCGGTCCTGGGCGCTCCTGATTTCAGCAGAGATCTGGGAAAGAAGGGCACATCCAGCGACATTACATTTTACAATCTGAAGAAAGGGCAGAACACAGTCACATTCATAGAGCCCACAAGATATCCGGAGCGGCTCGCCCCTCTTTTTTATGCCGTCTCCATGGCTGCCAGGGCTATTCTGGTAGTGGACAGGATAGATCCAGCCTTTGGCGAGTCGGTCATAATGCTGGACTGCATGGGCATTGAGGATGGAGTAGTCATACTGAGAAATTACATGGCAAGGGAGCAGATCGCTCCCCTGATCAAGGGCACAGTTGTGGACGGCTACCAATTCCTGCCTGAGGACAAAAACGCCCTTCGCGAAGGGCTGCTGGAGCAGGTCGCCAATATCGCCTCCCCCCAGAATGCAGAGACCGGGACCATGCCAGTTGACCACTTCTTCAATGTGCGGGGCATAGGTACAGTGGTACTGGGATCTGTGGCGGATGGCAGCATCAAGAGGCACGATATCCTGAGGGTCCTGCCCGGCGGGAAGACCGCCCAAGTGCGCTCCATTCAAAAGCACGACGAGGACTTCGAGAGCGCCGGAGTTGGGGAGAGGACGGGAATAGCCCTCAAGGGAGTGGAGGTGGAGGACCTCGACCGGGGCACCATCCTCACCAGCGACAGATCCATCAAATCTGTCTCATCTCTGAAGGCCCCGGCGTCGATTGTCAAATACTGGCCCGCCCCTATCAAGGAGGGCATGGTACTTCATATCGGACACTGGATGCAGTATGTTCCGGCCAGAGTGGAGGCGGCGGCTGCGCCGGATGACTGGCACAGGCCGGATCTCACACTCAACCTTGACAAGATGCTCGTCTACCGTCCCGGCGCAAAGGCGGTTTTGACATACCCCGAGGGCGGAAAGCTGCGCGTGATGGGGACGATACAGCTGCCTTGAGGAAAAATCCGTCCTATTTTTCGCCCTCATCTGTGGGAAAATAGCAGAGAGTAAACCGGTGCATTCCGTTTTTGTTCTCGCGCAGGCAGCAGCTGCTCATCACCTCTTCTCATGCTGTTTGTCCGCCAGGTTCTTATTTCGCATCTGCCCTGTTTTTTGGCCAATTTCCTATTTTTGTCTTTATACCAAAAGAGTTAAAAACCTTTTGATCATTGGAGCTTGCGGGTAGACCGGAAATGAGCATGACATCGGCGTTTGCTTTACAGGGGTTTAGCTCACCTCCATCGAAGTCCGCGTACGGCGTATATCTCGTGCTCCTTTATTCGGTCTGCCTGTCCACCTTGGCGTATGCTATTGATTATTATTAATATTATAAGTAGGAGGGATCTGCGAACCATAGCCGTTGCCGTCCAGTATAATCGATGGCGAGAATCTTTGGCTGGGGTGGATGGGATATTGAAAAAAATGAGGTGGGAGAATGCCGCTTACATATGTTGATATAGGTTTATTTACCATCGTACTGATAGTTCTTCTCGGCCCCTTCCTGGTAAAGAAGATAGAGCATAACCTTGAAGCGTTTCTCTTTGTAATGGGCGTACTGGCTGTGACCATCGCAGGCTTTGAGAGCGAAGCAGTGCTGCACAGCATCGGCTACAGCGCCGAGCAGATTGAAGAGGTCGGCTGGAATATGAAGCTGGTCATGGAGGCGATCAAGGAGCCGGTGGTCAAAGGAATAGTCCCGGCGGTTCTCGTAGCCGGACTGATATTCCACTACGGGCGAAGGCAGGCCCAGCACATCATGGCCTCCATTTTGGACAAGGTCTCCGTAAAGCTGGTAGTCTTCCTGATTGTGGTCATACTGGGCCTCGCCTCCAGCGTGATTACGGCCATAATCGCCGCCCTGCTGCTGGTGGAGACGCTCAACTGCATCCCCATGGACAGAAAAACAAAGATCAATGTGGCCATTGTCGCCTGCTTCTCCATAGGCCTTGGCGCCGTTCTCACACCCATTGGAGAGCCCCTCTCCACCATCGCCATCACCAAGCTGCAGGGCGAGCCCTACCAGGCTGGATTCTTCTTCCTCTTCAACCGCCTGGCCGTCTACATAATACCGGGAGTACTGGCCATGGGACTTCTCGCCATGCTCTTCACAGGCAAGAAGGGAGCTGAGAGCTGCCTCAAGGTCGAGGAGGTGGAAGAGACGCTCAGGGATGTGATTATGAGGGCAGCCAAGGTCTACTTATTCGTCATGGCACTGCTGCTTTTGGGCGGAGGCATGAAGATCGTGATAGACAAGTATCTGCTCACAGTTCCATCCCAGGTGCTCTACTGGGTCAACATGATCTCTGCCATCCTGGACAACGCCACACTCACTGCAGCGGAGCTGTCTCCGGCCATGGAGATCACCCAGATTCAGGCTGTGTTGATGGGGCTTCTCATCTCAGGAGGCATGCTGATTCCCGGAAACATACCCAACATCATCTCCGCCCAGAAGCTTAACATCACCAGCAAGGAGTGGGCCAGAGCGGGTGTGCCACTAGGCCTGATACTGATGGCCCTCTACTATGTCTGGATATTCTATATCCCCTTCCATGTGGAATTTCATTTCTGAGGGCGAGGAAGGCCAACCTCGCCTGCTTTTTTTTGCTTCGGGGCTGCCGGCATGAGGCGCGGCTGCTCAGATAAGCTTAATTAATCTGGAAGGCATATATCTTGCATTCTCCAATCGGAGGCGGGAGCAGGGCGGCGATGAATGTCGATTTTTCAGAGGAAGAGCTGATAGTCGATCTTGAGGAGCAGTCTGCCTTTACCTCCAGGCATACCGGCCGGACCTTAAAGAGGATCAGGTTGAGGCTTATAGCCGGCAGCCTGCTGGCCCACAGATCTCTCCTTTTGAAGATCAGGAGGGCCGAGCATGAAGGCATCTCCTCAACCGATGAGGCCGGAGATGTCACTGGGCGGTGGGAGGTGGCAAAAAGCTCATTCTGCTGCCAGGGGGAGGGTCACAACTCCGAGTATCATCATGAGATCGTTCTGGAGGAGATGGAGGATCTGATGGTTCAGTCCCTGCGCCTGAACGATATCACCCTCTGCCCCTACTCCTACGAAGAGGTGTTTGACGGAGACGAGCTGTGCATCAGGTCCAGGGTGATGGTCACCCCTGAGCAGGACGCCCGGCTGCGCCTGCTCATGAGGGACGACGGCTACTTTTCGGTGGTCAGGCGTGGCATCTGCGAGCAGCCACGGGAGATGAGGTTTTCCGACACCATCCTCTGGTCCCGTCATGGAAATATGTTCAAGTACGAGATCGTACTGGTGGATAAGAGCTATGATGAAAGGGACCGGCCCCTGGTCAGGCTCTTCCAGCCACAGATATCCCGCATGCAGTCCGCCGTAGCCGCCCAGGCGGAGATGGTGGAGGCCATGCTGGATGCCCTGATCACCAGGAAGTACCTGACCCAGGGGGATGTGACCGAGATGAGGAAGAAGGCTGCTGAGCGCGCCTGGGACAGAAGAAGGGAGTTCTTTGAGGTCAGCGACATAGATGAGTTTCTCAGGCCTGCGCCCCGCCTCACCTGGGACTAGATGGCCGGCGGAAATTTAATTAATGAAGATAACCCATCACTGGACGAGAGGATCTGACAGCCTATGCCCAGCGGCAGGTATACGAGAATAGAGATAACCCAGGAAGCTTATATGGGTCTGGAGGCGGAGGCCGTGCTGAAGGGGATGACTCTCAAGAAGCTCGCATCCCAGTTGATACTGGAAAACATATCCGAAAGGGCACTTCAGTTCGTCAATGCCGCCAGCCAGGATGGGGAGATGGAGGATGATCCGGCATCAGAGCCAGAAGACGATGAGCAGGTCAAATTAAGGATCAGCCGCCCCAGGATCTCCGATAACGCCGAGGCCATAGAAAAGATCAAAGTTCTCTGGTCTCAGGACCCCCGGCCCTCACAGAGGGAGATTGCCAAGATCATCAGCTATCCTGCATCGTCCACCAAATATCAGATCAAGAACATGCTGGTGAGGGGCGAGCTGAAATAAGCCTATTTTTTTCCGGCATTTCACATATATCCTGTAGCCGAGCAGGTTGAGGCCGGGCCTCGTCGGCAGAATCCGCCGCTCTACAAACCGTGAGGCCCTCTCCTGAATGAAGCCGGGATCGATGAGAGGCCGCCACCGGCTCATGAAGAGATAGCCCTGGCAGAGCTTGAAGTCAAAGCCGCGGCGGCTGATCACTGCAAATCCGGAATCCTCCAGCCAGGCCCGAAACTCTGCAGGAGATACGTATTCTGGAGGGGATGTCCTCTCCCGGAAGATGTGCTTTCGCACGAGGGTATAGTGGGAGATGCGGGAGAAGAAGTCCACAACCAGCACGCCTCCGGGCTTTAGGACACGATAGAACTCCTGCAATGCGCATAATGCCGCGGCAGAGTTCGGAAGGCAGGTCAGGACGCCGCTGCTCACTACCCTGTCGAATGACCGATCCTGGAAGGGCAGGGCTGTGACAGAGCCCTGCAAAAAGCCGGCAGCGCCATCTGCTGCTTGACCGGCTCCACCGCCGCCGCACCGATCCGTGGCAGCCCGAAGGGCGGCTCTGCCCAACAGGTTGCGGGAGAAGTCCATGCCGACGATTCGAGGGGGCCGATCAGACCGCATGGCATCTCCATCGGTTTCATCCCTCCCCCTGCCATAATTCAGGGCGCGCAGGAGAAGGTTTCCGTTGCCGCAACCGGCATCTAAAACGAGGCCGGATGCGCCGGAGAAGCAAAACCGTGCTGCCTCCTCCTCGAATTCGGCAATCACATTCATTATGAAATCCGGGGTATCATCTGGCAGGTCGCGGGCCATCTTGAGATCGACCTCATCCACGCACCTGTTCTGGCGCTCCCAGAACTCCGGCTCCTCCTTTAGCAGGCTGGGATCCTGCCCAGAGAGGTCGGAAAGGCTGCCCATGGAAGAGACTCACTTCCGCCTCCCACGTGAGATGAGAATTATTAATAGTTTGCCAGGGATATGTACGATCGTAATTCGATCATAGGGATGAGGATCATGACTTCTGGCGCTCTTATCATGACAGCCTATTTCCTCCTCTTCGCGGCAGTGCACAGCCTGCTGGCAGATCCAGCGTTCAAAGGCCGGGCCGTGGACAGAGGCTATGGCCGCTGGCAGAGGCCAGCCTACAATCTTCTCTCCCTCTTAATGATGCTGCCCTTCATCGCTATCCTCTTCTTGCCGGACAGGATGATCTACACCATCACGCCTCCCTGGATGTGGGCGATGATGGCAGGACAGATCCTGGCGGCGGGGGCGGCGATAGCGACACTACACCGCACTGGCCTCTCCAGATTCCTCGGCCTGGACCAGGTGCTCAGAGGAGGGGATGCAGCCGGAGTGGATGAGCTGGTGAAAGGCGGCATTTACAGCCGTGTCAGGCATCCCCTCTACGTCTTCGCCATACTTTTTCTGTGGCTGTCGCCCTGCATGACTGAGAGCCTCCTGGCCTTCAACCTCTCCGCCACACTCTACTTCCTTCTGGGAGCCCTTCACGAGGAGAGATCTCTCCTGGAGCAGTTCGGACAGGAGTATGAGGAGTACCGGCAATCTGTGCCAATGTTCCTGCCGCGCCTGAGATCGTAATTAAGTCAGCTTGCTCTTCACCTTGGCGTAGAAGCCGTCTCTCGCCACCTTGACGAACCTGGCCGGGGTCTTGGCCTTGCTGATGACAATCCTATCCTGAGAGGAGATGGTGGCCGAGCTCTGCCCGTCCACCACCACCAGCGCCTCCTTGCCGGGCAGCTTCAGCCGCACCTCTATGACGCTGTCCCCCGGAATCACCCATGGCCGCGACGAGAGCTTGAAGGGGGCCATGGGCACGAGCACAATCGCATCCACGCGGGGGTCGACTATGGGCCCGCCTGCTGACATGGCGTATGCGGTGGAGCCGGTGGCTGTGGCGATGATGACCCCGTCCGCCCTGAAGTCCTCCATGAGCGCCCCGTCCACTATGATCTCAAACTCGATCATCTTGGCAGGGCTGGCTGTGAGAAACGCGATCTCATTGGTGGCCCGGGGCAGGCAGACGCCGTTGAGAAGAAGCTTGAGCCGGCTTCTCACGTCCACGTCGAATCCCGATAGCAGCCGCTTAAGGGTATCCACAGCGTCCCCGGGCTCCACGTCCACCAGAAAGCCCAGGGTGCCCATGTTTATGCCCAGAATGGGCACGGGGTCTGCCATCTTGTGAATGGTGCGCAGGATTGTGCCGTCTCCTCCTATGGATACGATGAAGTCGACCCTCTGCCGCTCCATCTCCGCCACTGAGCAGCCCTGCCTGCCGATCCTGGTGGCTAGGTCCTCGTCTACCAGCACCTGCACGCCCGCCTCGCCCTCGATCTGCTGAATGAGCATGCCGGCCAGTTGCACAGACTCGCTCTCACTCCGGGAGACAAAGCCGATCTTAATCTGCCCCACCCCCGATGAGCCTGAGCAGCTCTGCATGCCGCAGGCCGTTTGAGCCTATCAGATCCTTTCTCTGCCACATCTCTCTGCCGAGCTGCAGGCTGCTGCCACTGGCATCTGTCACAGTTCCGCCCGCCTCCTCTATGAGCAGCTTTCCCGCAGCAACGTCGACCACCCGCATCATGCCCCGCAGGTCGACGAAGGCGTCCAGCCTGCCGCAGGCCACAAGGGCCATCTCCAGGGATGCGCTGCCCAGGGTGCGAATCCTGCGCACAGTGTCGCCGATGCCCGCCAGCCGGCCGGTATGCGGGCGGAGGGTGTAGGCGGAGATGCTGAAGGACGAGAGGTCTCTGCTATCTGAGACAGCTATCCTCTCCCCCTGACCGCAGTAGGCGCCCCACCCAGCCTCGGCATAGTAGCGGCCGCCCGAAGCCAGGTCGCGGACATAGGCGAAGCTCGTCTCCCTGCCGGAGAGGAATATGGAGACGGAGTAGAAGGGAATGCCCGAGAGGGCGTTGAATGTGCCGTCCAGTGGATCGAGATGCAGGAAGTAATCGGGCCGCTCTCCCGCCTTTTTCCTGCCAGGCAAAGCCGCATCATCCATTCCGCACCTGCCTCCGATGCTCACCTCGCCGATCTCCTCTGAGAGGACGCGAAATCTGAGGCCCGATGCGCTCAGCGCCTCCAAGACGGCATTTTCTGCAGCGCGATCGATTCTCTTGGTGGGCGTGCCATCCGCCCCCATGTTCACCTTCTGGCCGGCTGAGGCGGTGCCGACCATATCACGCACTGCAGAGGCTACTCTATCCGCCGCACCATCGCACAGCTTCAATAGTTCGCTGCCCCTGACAGAAAGTCCCTCGCTCATCATTGAACAGGATGCAGGACCACTATAAAAGGCTCTCACACGGCAGCCGGAAAGCTTTATTAAATGCTAACCTGCATCACGCTATCACACTGCAAATGGATTGCAGTCGAATCATAATTGGGAGGGATACTATTGATCGTCGGCTTGCCCACTGATACATTTATCGGAGTCGTAATCATACCTGTAGCCATATCGCTTCTGCTCTTGCTTTGGGCCCTGAGGTGGTGATAGCCATGGATACCTTGGGGACAATTATCATAATCCTCTATTTCGTCGGCCTTGTGGCCATCGGAGCACTGGCCTCCAGGAAGATCAAAAACTCCGCTGACTTCCTGGTGGCTGGAAGAAACCTTGGCTTCTGGACGTTCACCCTGCTGATCGTCTCCAGCATCTGCAGCGGCATGACCATACTTGGCGTGGCCGGCCTCGGCTATGCAACCGGCTGGCCCAGCATCTGGGAGCAGATATTCGTACCGCTATGCGCGGCAGTGTGCATACTGTTCTTCGGAACCAAGATGCACGCCGTCGCCGCCAAGACGCGGTATGTGACTGTGCAGGACTACTTCGCCCACCGCTTCTACAGCCCGCGCGGCATTCGCGCCACATCCGCAGTAATAGGCATCGTCATATCCATCATCTACCTGGTGGGCCAGTACATCTCCATCAGCATGGTCCTCTCCTGGCTGTTCGATATCCCATACCAGTGGGCGCTGGTTATCGGCGCAGTCATCGTCATGGCCTACACCATCCTGGGAGGGCTTTACGCCATCGGCATGGCCTCACTTGTACAGGGGATCATGATCTTAGCAGGCGTCCTTCTGGTGGGCCCTGCAGTGATAGCCGCGGCGGGAGGCCTCGAGCACATCAACATAGTACTGGCGAGCATAGACGTGAACATGACCCATCTCTGGTATCCTCAGGTCCACCCGCCCTATGCCAAGTACGCCTTTCTGACGCCAGAGTACCTGGTGTCATTCTTCTTCCTGCTAACCTTCGGGCTGGCGGCCGCCCCCCACGTGGCCAACAATGTTCTGGCTGCCAAGGACAGCAAATACTTCAAGTGGTCTCCACTGGCGGCCTTCGTGATCTATGCAGTAATCATGTACCTGTGCAAGATCACAGGCTTTGCCGCAAGGTCCATGGTGAGCGAGAATATGATCACACTGCCTGCCAACGTCTCCAATCCCTCAGACTACAGCTTCATTGTAGCAGCGGAGTATGTGTTCCCCGGCCTCTTTGCGCCCTTAGTGGCCATAATAGTATTGTCGGCTGTTATGTCCACCACCGACAGGCTCATGCTGACCATCGGCAGCTATGTGAGCTGGGATGTCTACAAGCAGTTCCTCAAGAGGGATGCATCGGAGGCATCGGTCACCATGCTCAGCAGAGTGGCCATTGGACTGTCCACTGTGATCACCCTCTACCTGGCCTGGTCCAATCCGCCTGAGCTTCTCGCCTGGCTGATCTGGATGGGTATAGGTGTGATGCTGGCCTGCTTCGTCGCGCCGCTATTCGCCGGCCTTTACTGGAGGAGGGCTACGCGAGAGGGTGCGATCGCCTCCATGATCGTGGGGCTGGTGGGAATATCCATTATCAGCTACTCCCAGTTCACAGGGGCCATCTCCCTGCCCATGCACCCCAGCATGTACGGATTCGTTCTATCCGTGGCCGCCATGGTCATAGTCAGCCTCGTCACCAAAAAGCCGCCCGAGAAGGTGCTGGATGAGACCCAGACAGGCATGTTCATCCGGAAGGGCAAGGCCTGAGATGAGCAGAGACCGGCCCGGGTCTGGATGGGCAGGGCAAAGCAGTCCACGGAATTCTGCCCGGGTCCCCCCTATTCTAAGCGATAAGATCTAATACGACGAGAAGATAGTGAATGGGGCAGGGCCCGTGGTCTAGCTGGTCATGACATCGCCCTTACACGGCGGGGATCACGCGTTCGAATCGCGTCGGGCCCATTGCACATCCCCCTTGCTTCAGCCTAGAGAAGGAGCATGGCCGCCAGCCCGGCCAGCGCTATGGGCAGGAATATGCCTGCCATTTTATTGCCGAACCGCCTGCTGCCCAGGATGTAGGCTATACAGAGCTTGACCAGGGTGTTGGTCACAGCTGCCAGGATGATCGTGGTGACTGCCACGTCCATGGCCAGAGTCGATCCTGCCAGAGAGGCCATGGTCAGGGCAATGGCATCGACGTCAGCCAGGCCGGATATCACGCCGGCTGCATAGACGCCTGCATCGCCGAAGTAGATGCTGGCCTGCCTGGAGATGACCAGCACAAGGGCGAAGAAGGCTCCGAACTTCAGTGCGGGTATGATGCGGAAGGGATCTTTTACATTCACACTCGTTGCAGGCGAGCCCCTACTTCGCACCCGCATATAGGCCAGGCCTGCACCTACTGCGGTCATGACGAGAAGGCCGGGCAGCAGGGCGAAGAAGAGCTCTCTGTTTACCACCAGCACTATGAAGAGGATCCTGGGGAACATGGTGCAGCTCGCCACTGCTGTGGCGAAGACGGCCGATGGGAGTATCTCCGGGCTCTCCCTGGCCCGACTGGCCATTGAGGTGGCCACAGCGGTGCTGGATACCAGGCCGCCCAAAATTCCCGTCAGGGAGAGGCCACGCTCCGGCCCCAGGATGCGGATCAGGACATAGCCCGTGTAGCCGATGAGGCTGACCATGACCACAAAGAGCCAGATCTGGCGTGGGTTGAGAACCCCCCAGGGGACCAGCGGAGTTTCAGGCAGGAGCGGATAGATCACCAGGACTATTATGCCCATCTTGAGCGCGTCGAGCAGGTCGGCCTCGCTCAGGGCCTCAACGTAGCGGTGGGTGATGTTTCGCGTGGCCAGCACCCAGGTGGTGATGATGGAGAGGGCCACTGAGAGAAGAATGCTGTCGGGGATGCCGGCCAGCATTCCCAGGGCGAATGTGACCACGGAGGCCACTGCGGCCGTAAAATCTATCCGCCCCAGTGTGGAGACGGAGGAGGCATATCCCACGCCCACCAGCAGGGTGAATACTGCTATCGAGGCCACTGCAAAGCTCGGGCCGAAATGGGCTGCCAGGGCGGAGCTCAGGCAGCCCAGCAGGGCGATGAGTATGAATGTGCGCAGGCCGGCCACGCCCCTCACCTTTTCCTCTGCCAGGCGGCGCTGCCGCTCCGTGCCTATGAGGGCACCGATGAGCATAGCTACAAGAAAGGGATATATGTCTGCGAAGTCCATTGCCAGTTCTCCTGCGGCCATGCAGTTAATAGTTTGCCCGGCAAGTGGTAATAGCACAACCTTTTTACGTCCCTGAATTCGGGTGAGGGGAATGATGGAGCCGCAAAGAGTCGCAGAATGCATCCGGCTGCTGGAGGAGGAGTACGGCGTTCCACGGCGGCATGATATCGATCCTGTGGACCTGCTTATCATGACAGTCCTCTCTCAGAACACCAGCGATGTCAACAGCCTCAAGGCCTTCGCCCAGTTGAAGAAGGACTTTCCCGGCCACGAGCAGATCCTGGCCGCCCCGGCTCAGGCTGTGGCAGAGAGCATTCGCAGCGGGGGACTCGCAGACATGAAGGCCGGGCGCATACAGGAGGCGTTAGCTCTGATCAAGCAGCGTGAGGGCAGGATCGATATAGGCATTCTGGCTGGGATGGAGAGGGAGCAGGCCATGGAGTATCTGCTCTCCCTGCCCGGAGTGGGCCCAAAGACTGCTTCGGTGGTGCTCCTCTTTGCCTTCGGCAAGTCCTTTCTGCCGGTGGACACCCACGTCTACCGCCTCTCCCGCCGCCTGGGGCTGCTGGATGACGGCGTCCGGCAGGAGAGGGCGCAGGCCATACTGGAGAGCATCGTCCCGGAGGACAAATACCTCTCCTTTCATCTGAACCTGATCAACCACGGCCGGCGGGTCTGCCGGGCGCGCCGGCCGAGGCACGAGAGGTGCGTTCTGAAGGACTGCTGCGATAGCTTTCTGCACGGCCGCTGCCAAAAGGCTTAAATGATAGTAAAACCACCCCCATTCCGCGCTCCGGTAGTGTAGCTCGGCCAATCATGAAGGACTCTCACTCCTTCGACTTGGGTTCAAATCCCAACCGGAGCATATAATTATGCGTTAGATATTTTAAAGAGAAATTTATGCTGATGCCATCCGGTCCGACTCGGGATTGTGCCACAATCTTATTAGATATATGCTTTTTCACTCGTCGCCCCTCCCGACCTCTTTTTTTGCCATCTGCATCCTCTGCTTGGCAGTGTAGCCGGTTGCCTTCTCCAGAAAATTGCGGAACCTTTTGTTTGTGTCCAGCACCATCTGGTCAGGGGCGGATGCATCCGATTCAGTGGTCACATTCAGCTTTTTGCCCTCAATTTTTACGCGAATGCTCTTCATGGCTCCGTAACTGAATGCTATCACTCCGTTTTCTTCTTTCATCTCTGCGGGAAATTCCTCAGCCAGAACACTGCGAATCCTTCCCATGTCGGGCTTGAAGCCTCGCTTGAATGAGTAGTCCATAGAGCTATGGGGAGGAGCGATCAAGTATAGATGTTTCGATGAGAGACGCAAATCTCTTGTCTGCATTTGCCTTCTTGATGGCTGCAATCCTGGCCACCTCCTCTCGATTTGCCTGTTCGGGCTCAAACGCCACTCCCTCAAGCAGCCTCTCTCCGCTCTCCGAGCGCACGATCACAGTAGAGTATCCATCTGCACTGCCTATGGAGCCAATGGAGATGTCGGCCAGCCGGTTGACCAGGTCGTCGCAGAACGGGCAGCCTTCCCTTACATACGCCCCCAGCTCCGAGACCCGGCAGGAGTACTCCTGGCCGCCTGCCCGCACCAGCAACCGCCCTCTGGAGATCTGCATCTTTTCAGCGGCACCAATGTCGATTTCCCAGAGCCTGCGTGCATGCTCTCGCAGACGGGAGTAGTCAAAGCTCTCAAAGCAGAACAGGCCGATGGCAAATATCTGCACGCCTGGATACTCATCCTGGAAGTATCCCCCATTCTGCAGCTTTCGCAGCGCCCTGATCTGGCAGGGCGTGCCGACCACTGCAGCTCTTCGCGCGCCCTCCTCCAGGGCCTCTAAGAGGGCCGGGAGCACGGAGATTCGCACATATTTTGTCCCTTTCGCCTCTATAATCGCATTTGCGTCTTTTGCCGCCGCGGCCACTGCACCGCATAATTTATCTCTTCGGGCCACAATTGCCGCATCGATCCTTCCCGCCTCTAAAGCCCGGCAGAGTATGGCGGAGGCCATTCCCCCATCCTGCCCGTCTATGCCGCTCTTTCCTGCGAAGATTCCGCGGCAGACGCCGAGGACGGCATCTCTCTCACCGCTGAGATAGCGATCTTCAATCTCACTGATCTCGGCTGGCGTCGGAGGATAAATATTCCTTCTCTTGGAGATGGAGCTTGTTGGACATAACAGGAGACACGCCCCGCATCCGATGCAATCCCGGGAGAGCTCGCCGTAGGGCGTGTCCACCTTCCTCTCCACCCCCCGGTTCTGGGCGTTTATGGCTGAGACGCACACCAGCTCCTCGCAGACGCGGTGGCACAGGCCGCAGAGTATGCAGTCCCCGGTTTCAGCGTCAAAGCGCTGCTCTTTGACACCGTACTGAGAAGCCAGATCCAGCAGCCTCTTCTCGCCCGGGCAGGCAGCCAGCATCAGCTCTATGATCATCCTCCGTATGGCCTGCACCTCCTCAGAGGCAGTGCTGACCACCAGCCCATCCTCCACAGGATAGTTGCAGGCGGTGACAAACCTCCT
This sequence comes from Methanothrix sp., assembly GCA_018052825.1. Taxonomy (GTDB): domain Archaea; phylum Halobacteriota; class Methanosarcinia; order Methanotrichales; family Methanotrichaceae; genus Methanothrix. Next base: position 36,425 of record JAGPMN010000002.1, on the reverse strand, counting down.
TCTGCCCTCTTTTTCGATCTGCACGGTGCAGAGCCGGCATGAGCCGTAGGGCTCCAGGGCAGGGTGATAGCAGAGGGTTGGTATGCGAATTCCCGCCAGCCCTGCCGCCTCCAGGATGCTGGCCGGTATGGTGGCCTCAACCACTCGGCCGTCGATTACCATTGCTGCCTTCGTGCAGGGCTGGCCGGTCATCTCCCATCAGCTCCATCCATGTCCTTTTCTCTGCCTTCAATGCAGGCATAACCTCTTTTGCTCTCTTCTTGCTTCAAATGGCAGGAAAGGGCGGGAGAGACCTTCTTTATAGCTCCTGCCCGGGGTGGGCAGACATCGAAGCATATTCCGCAGCGGATGCACAGAGACTGGTCGATAGCACAGATGCCGTCCTTCTCCTCGAAGACGGCACTTTTCGGGCAGTTCTTGAGGCACAGGCCGCAGCCGGTGCAAATTTCAGGATCGATAAAATAGGATACTAGCGCCTTGCAGGCGGCTGCAGGGCACCTCATCTCCCTCACATGAGCCTCATACTCCTCAGGAAAATAGGCCAGAGTACTTAAAACAGGATTGACAGCAGTGCGGCCCAGGGCGCAGAGGGAGGCCTCTTTCATCAGGTCGCAGACATCCCTCAGGGCAGCCATATCCTTTTCCTCCGCCCGGCCGCAGACTATATCTCCCAGGATCTCACGCATGCGCTTCAGCCCCTCCCGGCATGGCAGGCACTTGCCGCAGGACTCGTCGCAGAGAAATTCAACGAAATAGCGAGCCAGATCCACGACACATGTATCCTCATCAATTACTATAATGCTCCCTGATCCCATCATGGAGCCGAGCTTTGTCAGCTCATCGAAGTCTACGGGAGTATCCAGCAGCCTGGCAGGGATTATCCCTCCGGAGGGCCCGCCGGTCTGAACTCCCTTCAGCCTCTTTCCTCCGGCTATGCCATCGCCGATCTTATAGATGATATCAGAAAAGCTGATTCCCATGGGAACCTCAACCAGTCCGGTGTTGTTGACCTTGCCCACTAATGAGAAGATTTTGGTCCCCTTGCTGGAATGCGTGCCGATAGAGGAGAACCAGTCGGCTCCCCTGTTGATGATTAGAGGCACATTGGCCCAAGTCTCAACGTTATTGAGCAGGCTTGGCAGATTCCATACCCCCTTTTCCGAGGTATGAACGTATTTGGGCCTGGGCTCGCCGACCTTTCCCTCCAGAGCATTCATGAGAGCTGTGGACTCGCCTGAGACAAAAGCCCCTGCACCCCGGTGCACAGTAACTTCGAAGTCAAACCCGCTGCCTAAAATGTTCTTGCCTAAGAGGCCCAGCTCCCTGGCCTGCTGTATGGCGATGTTCGTATTCTCTACGGCTCGTGGATACTCCATTCTCACATAGATGTATCCCATATGCGATCCAACTGCATAGGCGCCTATGATCAGACCCTCAAGGACGCTGTGAGGATTGCCCTCCATCAGAGCGCGGTCCATGAAGGCGCCAGGATCGCCTTCATCGCAATTGACGATCACAAATTTTGAAGTGCCAAGGCCTCCAGGATCGCTCGCACCGTCCGGGGCGTTTCGAGTCGCCTCCCATTTCTTACCTGTGGGATAGCCGCCACCACCACGGCCTCTCAGGCCGGACTTCTTGATCTCCTCTATCACCTGCTGAGGTGACATTTGAGAGATGACGCGGGCCAGGGCAGAGTATCCTCCAAGGGAGATATAATCCCTGATGCTTTTTGGATCTATTTTTATATTATTTTTTATTAATAGCCTCATCTGATAATTATAAAATGGGATTTCCTCTTCCAGTATTCCTTTCTGGCCGGTCACCGGATCGGCATAAAGAAGGCGCTCCACCAGGCATCCTTTTTCCAGCGTCTGCTCCACGATCTCTGGAACGTCCTCCTGCTGCACCTTCAGATAGAATATCCCCGGGGGATCGATCACCACACGAGTTCCCTTTTCGCAGAATCCCGAACATCCGGTCTCCTTGATTTTGACTGTTATATCCAGGCCTTTTTTTGCAATCTCTGTTTGGAAGGCCTGGATTACTTTGCGGGCTCCAAGGCTCTGGCAGCCGGTGCCGGCACAGATGGAGACCTCTTTTACTTCCGAACCTCTCTTGCTTCTTATTTCATCTCTTAAGATCTCCAGATCCTGAACTGATTCAAGTCTTGCCATCTCTCCCTCAATTGTCTCTGATCAGTGAATTGCAGCATCCGGCTCTGCATAATCCTTCTCCTGCAGAGCTTGCTTTAAGATCCCATCAACTCTCTTGCCGACCGCTCGGCCGTGGTAAACATCATCTACTACCATTACCGGCCCGATGGCGCAGCATCCCAGGCAGTTCACCCGGTATAGGGTGAAATTTCCATCCGGCGTGGTTTGTCCGGCCTTAATGCCAAGCATGCTTTCGGTTTTGTCAAGAAGCCTCTGTGCACCCCGTACCTGACATGCGGTTCCCATGCATATGCTCACCTTATGCCTTCCAACAGGTGATAAGCTCATCGCCTTGTAAAAGCTGGCCGCTCTAAAAATCCGGCTCATAGGGATTTTCAGCCTGAAAGAGACCTCCTGGAGGCTATCCTTTGACAGCCAGGAGAACTCCTCCTGCAGATCTAAAAGCAGCTGGATTAAAATTCCGTCTTTACCCTCATATTTTTTTATAATTTCATCAATTCGCGCCTTATCAGATCCATCAGCATTCATAAAACCTCATCATGAGTTATGCCGGGCCGCCCGCCGGAAAATTTGCTGTCCTCTCTTTCGGTGCATTGTGTCAGGATTAAGCGTTAAAAAACTATATAACGCTTGCCTTTAATGGCCTTAAAATAAAAATTTTCGTATGTGTTTAGGTCCATGAATTCAGGATCTATCGGCCCATTTCGTGCTATTCTCTGTCGCCTTTTCATTTAGAGCCTTTTTGGTGAGCATAGTCTAACGATATCGTTTGCTTATTAGATGCATGTCAATTCATATTAATCATGCCCGGACTGAATCAGCATCTACCGACCTACTCTCATGCACCTAAACACATACAAATTTTCAAAGGCAAAGCGCATGCAGAAACTTTTATGCTTTGAAATCGATTCAGAATTTATGAGCGAAGAGCTGAAGGCAGAGGTAATGGACTGGTGCCGGAGGATGGAGATTCCTCTTGCGGGAGTGGCGAGTGTGGAGCGGTGGGAGAGCCCCCCCTTCCAGCCCTGGATGCCCGAGGACTTCTATCCCCAGTCCATATTTCCTGAGGCAAAGTCGGTGATAGTCATCGGCCTGCCGGTGGCCCTTCCCGTCCTTGAGACATCCCCCTCCATCTTCTACCGCGAGCTGTACAACACAGTCAACACCCTGCTGGACCAGCACACCTACAGGCTGGCCGGCCTTCTCAGCGAAAAGGGGCATGCTTCAATCTTCGTTCCGAGGGACGGATATGCCGGCATCAAAGCCCTGCAAAAGAGCCCTGTAGCCTTCTTCTCCCACCGGCACGCCGCCTTCCTTGCCGGCCTCGGCAGCTTCGGTATCAACAATATGCTCCTCACCACTCGCTACGGGCCGCGCGTTCGTTTCGGCTCGGTCTTCACATCGGCCAGGCTGCCAGCCGACCCTCTTCTCTCCGAGGATCTGTGCACCAGATGCATGCGCTGCGTCAATATGTGCCCGGCGGGGGCCCTGGACGGGAGGGACTATCCTGAGGGGCTCAGCGACAAGAAGAGATGTACAGAGCACAGCGCAGAGCTCGCCAGACATGGCATCTCCCCCTGCGGCATTTGCATCAAGGTCTGCCCGGTGGGAGAGGACAGAGAGCTCTTTGACCGCGAGGACGCTTCCATCTACAGCCACCCGGAGAGTTTTCCCAGGGGGCAGAGGGCCTGGGAGCATGTGAGACGGCACGGAGGGCTGTGATCTTCGGCTATGAAGTCAGGCCAAAGGTTAAAATCCCTTGCCAGCCATAAACCACCGGGCGAGGAGAAGAGAAATGAAGCCGGCAGCCGCGATATCATGTCTGTTACTGTTTTCAGGCCTATGCCTCTCTTTATTCCAGGGCATCTCCGTTGCCGGGGCTGTTGACGCCGGAGCGATTGCAGTGCCCACCATACCCCCTGCCAATATGGATGTGCCGGCACCCAAGATCACCCCGCCGAACATGGATATGCCTGACACAAAGCCGAAGATGCAGTCTGAGCTGGAAAATAACTCCAGCGCCAGCCAGATGCAGGCAGGCAACGCCAGCAGCGAAGCGGAACGGGATCTCGGAGATGCCATAAGCGGAAAGTGGACTGTTCGCTTCCAGGAGATGAGAGACAGAGCGCTGGACCTGACCCTCTGGTCCGCAGGGAGGGAGAATGTGATGGGATTTGGCGCGTTGACTAAAGGCAGCACGACTGTCTCCATGAGCGCAAGCGGATCATTTGCAGGGGAAGAGCTACTGCTGGCAGTCAAATCCGCACAGCCGGAGTATGAGGGTGCCAAGAGCGAGCAGTACGATCTGGACCTGCTACTGGAGAACGATACCCTGTCCGGGAGCTACATATTGAGGGCGGGAGGGCAGATATCCTCAAGCGGAAACGCAACTGCTTCCAGGCGGGCGTGAGCCGGTGAACAGATGAGCCCGAGGTCATTTCTGCTCCGAGATACAGGAGGTGAGGCCTGAGAGGCAAAAGCTTTATAGCTGCTCATGCTACCTTTATTCTATGACACAAGAAACCTCTGTGGGGAATCGTCTTCTACGACGTTCGTTCGCTTGCTAACGAAAAAGTACGCATTTTTGACACCACACTTAGAGATGGCGAGCAGACTCCCGGCGTCTCACTCACCCAGGAGCAGAAGGTCCAGATCGCCAGGCAGCTTGACAAACTCGGAGTGAATATCATCGAGGCTGGCTTTCCGGTATCCTCCAAAGGTGAGTTTGAAAGCGTGAGAAGGATCGCCAAGTCCGGCTTTGATGCTAAGGTCTGTGGCCTCTCCCGCATTGTAAAAAAGGACGCTCAGGCCTGTATCGATGCCGGAGTGGACATTGTCCACGTATTCGTTCCCACCTCAGATATTCAGATAGCTCATACCATCAAGATGAGCCATGATGAGATCGTGGCCGATGCGGTGGATATTGTGGAGTTTGTCAAGGACAGCGGCAGGATCTGTCTCTTCTCTGCCATGGACGCCACCCGCACCTCGCCCGAGTTCCTGCACCGCATCTTCAGAGCGGTGGAGGAGGCGCACTGCGACATCATAAATATCCCGGATACAGTGGGTGTGGCCGTGCCATCTTCCTTCTACCGATTTGTGAAGGACATATGCGATGATGTGCATATGGTGGTGGATGTGCACTGCCATAACGACTTCGGCCTCGCAGTGGCCAACAGCCTGGCGGCGGTGGAGGCTGGCGCTCGCGAGGTGCAGGTCTGCGTCAACGGCCTCGGCGAGAGGGCTGGAAACGCCAACCTGGCGGAGACGGTGATGAGCCTGCGCTCCATCTATGGGGCCAAGACCAGCATCAGGACAGAGTACCTGGTGGAGACGGCCCGGATGGTGGAACGGCTCACTGGAGTCAAGATTCCCATCACCGCGCCCATCGTGGGCGAGAATGCGTTCTCCCATGAGAGCGGCATTCACAGCCAGGGGGTGATTGAGAACAGCAAGACCTTCGAGCCGGGCATCATGACTCCGGAGATGGTGGGGCACAAGAGGCGGATAGTGCTGGGAAAGCACACTGGAAGGCATGCCGTGGCCAAGGTTTTGGAGGATGCGGGCTACCATCCCACGGGGGAGCAGCTTGCCGAGATCCTGGATAGGATCAAGGAGCTGGGGGACAAGGGAAAGCAGATAGGGGAGATAGACCTGCAGGCCATTGCCGATGCCGTCATTGGAGATGTGGCCAGGGAGAGCCAGGCTGTGGTTCTCAAGGAGGTCTCGGTCATGACCGGAAACATCATCACCCCAACTGCGACTGTAAGGGCACTGGTGCGGGGCGAGGAGCGGGTTCTCGCCAATACCGGAGTCGGGCCGGTGGATGCTGCCGTCAATGCCGTGCAGAGGCTGCTGGACAGCGACACATCCATTCACCTCAGCGACTTCAGGATCGAGGCCATAACAGGCGGCTCGGACGCTCTGGCACAGGTGGTCATAGGTGTGGAGGACGGCCAGGGGCGCAGGGTTGCAGCCAGAAGCGCCCGCGAGGACATAGTCATGGCCTCGGTGGAGGCTTTGGTCAGTGCCATAAACCGGCTGATGCTTCTTAACTCAGAGGAGCGGGACGGAGAGAAGAGTGCCTCAACTACCACGGCGTGAAGACCGGGGACTCCGCGCTGATACGGAGTTTGATCTGCCCTTCTGCTATTTTGCCTCTCCTTTTTTTGGCTCGCCGCAGACTCATGCATCTTAGAGCCTGTGAAGCAGCGGATTTGCCATAAGGGCATTGAGGCCATTTTTGCTGACTGCGTAGATTGATGCCAACAGATCACTGCTTTGATGGGGGAAGCAGACTATCAGAGATGATACAAGCAGTATGCTCAATACCACCACTGCTGGCTTTATGCGGCTGTTTCTGCTCTCCAGATCCCTGATGATTCTGTTCGTCTCGCACAAATTCTCCTGCAGATTCGCAATTTGTGCGCTTAGATCCGAGCAGGTATTTTCAAATTGCCTCAGGCGATTTTCAAGAGCAGCTACTTTATTCTCCAGATCAACCTGTGTATCCGAGGCAGATCCAAGCCCGACAAGCACCCTCGCGCTCTCAGTGTTGGGCCAGTGCAAGTCTCTCCTGGTAATGTCACTCCCTCCGCAATTTCATCATTGGTACTACACTTAGGTTATATCTATATAAAGTTATTCTACACAAAAGATGCAGACTGTAGGATTTATATTCCAGGTATGTTCTCATATCCTTCTAAAGATTTCTAATGATAGATATATATGTAAATAGATCCCATTTTAAATGGATTTATCATTATTCCTTCCATCAAAAAGCTTGTTTTAACAAAAAGAATTTATATCAAAAGGAGCTCATAACAGTATATCAAAATAAATTAAGTATTAAACTCATCAGGAAGGCGATATCATGGCGAAGAAGTCAGGGAGCAGCTCCTCCGCTCTTCAGGAGAAGGCTCTCGATCTCATCGGCTCGCAGGATAGCGGGCTATTCCAGTCCGAGCTGCGCCGCATGCTGTCAGTGGACAGCAGCCGCTGCTCCAAGATCGTGGGCAGGCTGAGGGGCCTGGGGCTGATCTGCCGGGAGAAGGTTCCGGCCAGCTCAACATATCTGCTCAAGCTGGCCAGGCCTCCTGCGAGGCTGGATTATCCTCTGCCCCATACCACCCACATCGATAGCTACTTAACTGAGATCTATCTGCTCTACCTTACGCGCGGCATATCCGGATAGGACGGGCCGTATAATGACTGTGCCGGATGCAAAAAGATGGCATGGGGCCTGTTTATGCCGCAGGGATGGAGGGCTTGAGGGCATACTGGGAGATACTGCGTCCTTTCAACGGCGCAATGGCGGCAGCAGCGGCGATCATCGGCCTGGCCATAGCCGGCGGTCTTGCGCCCTGTGCCACGGCCCTCATCTTTCTCGCTGTGTTCCTGGTCACAGGCGCTGGAAATGCGGTCAACGACTACTGCGACCGGCAGATCGACGCCGTAAACAGGCCGGGCCGGCCCATACCGAGCGGCAGGATCTCTCCCCGGGCAGCCCTCTACTACTCGATGGCCCTCTTCGCAGCCGGATCTCTTCTGGCGGGGCTGGTGAACAGCGTCTGCCTGCTTCTCGCCGTCTTCAACTCGGCGCTTCTCATCCTCTATGCCAGAAGCCTCAAGGCTACGCCCCTGGCCGGAAATGTGTGCGTCGCCTATCTCACCGGATCGACATTCCTCTTCGGTGGCGCCGCCGCAGGCACTGCAGGCCTCCTGGCCAACTGCATTCCTTTTGCTCTGTCCTTTTTGATCAGCATGAGCCGGGAGATCGAGAAGGACATCGAGGACATGGCAGGGGACATCGCAGGCGGGGCGCGGACGCTGCCCATCATTGCAGGCGAGCGTCTCTCATCCGCCCTCGCAGCTGCCTTCGCCCTGGCGGCGGTGGCACTGAGCTTCTTCGCGCCCTTCGGGCGGCTGTATCTGGTGATTGTGGCTGTCGCAGACCTGCTCTTCGTGCTATCTGTGAGGATGATTGTGTGTGGAGACGCCAGCGGGGCGCAGAGGGCTCTCAAGAAGGGGATGGCTGTGGCGCTGGCGGCGTTTTTGGCGGGGGCGGCGGAGATGCTGGGGATTTAAGTACCAGATTGAAAGCCCCAATGCCCAAGCCGTTAGGAGATGGCTCGTCTATTGGAAGAGGACAAGTCCGAATGAAGCCTGAAAAGGATGCGGTAAAGGCCTGCCCTTTAGCAAATTTACCTGTGGGCAAAGTACGCCACTATCATCTCGCGAGCAGAGTTGACCCGTACGAAGCCGTACCTTTCGAACTGCACCACCTTTCCGACCTCCTGAGCGATTCCGGCCTCGCCAACGCCCTCGTCGGCTCCGTCCGGCCTCATAACCACGACCCGTGGTCCGTCCGCAGGAGCCCAGTGGATGATGCGCATCCTCCTGCCCAAATCCTTTCCTGCAAAGCGCGCCCTCGCTGGATCGAGGCTCAGGATCTCCACATTGCACAGGTCCTTGAGCCGGATGCTCTCCCCTACCTTCAGGGCAGAGAGGTCGCTTCTGCATATGAACAGCCTTCTTCCCGCAGGGATCTCCCGCACTCCGCGGTCGATGGCCGGGTGCAGAGGTGCGCGCGCCATGGCTGGAACATCCCCTTCGATCTCCAGCGCCACAGGGTCCCAGACGAAGAAGCGCCTGTTGGCCTCCGGGTCTATGATCCTCCTGTTCTCTGCGTAGATTGAGTCCATGCTTATGGAGATGTCAGTCTCGCCTACGCCCAGGTCTATCATGAACCTGCGCAAAGCCTCAGCCTGGATGCCGCGACAGCGCATGGCCCGCACAGTGGGCACGCGGGGGTCGTCCCAGCCGCTGTACTCCCCTGCCTCGATGGCCCTCCGCAGCTTGCTCGTCGAGAAGGAGCCGAACTGGTGGATCTTGATCCTGCCCCAGTGGATCACCCTCGGATACTGCCAGCCCATATAGGCGTAGAGGTACCTCTGCCTGCTGCCGCTGTCAGCCAGGTCCTTGCCTCTGATGATGTGGGTTGTGCCAAGCAGATGGTCCTCGACCGCAGACTCGAAGTCGAGGAGCGGCCAGACCCGGTACCTCTCCCCCACCAGCGGATGCGGAGCGGTGACGATCCTGAAGGCAGGCCAGTCCCTGATGGCCGGGTCCTTGTGGTGCATATCTGTCTTGACCCGCAAGACAGCCTGGCCCTCGGCCAAAGTTCCGTCCAGCATCTGCCTCCATAGCGCCAGGTTCTGCTCCACGCTCTGGCCCCGGTGCTCGCACTCGATCCCACTGTCCTTGTGCTCCTTGAAGACCGCCTGTGGGCAGCCGCAGACATAGGCCCCGCCCCGCCTGATCAGCTCCTCGGCAATCGGGTAGTACTGCTCCACCCTCTCGCTGGCGGTGATCACCAAATCCGGATGGGCGCCGAGCCACTCGCAGTCCTCCAGGTACCATCCGTAAGCCTCCACCATGGGCCGCTTCTTTACGGGGTCTGTGTCGTCGAAGCGGATGATGAACCTGCCACCGTACTTCTTCACATACTCTGAGTTGACGATGATTCCCCTGGCGCTGCCAAGAGTTGGCGGCCCGTTGGGATTGGGGGCAAAGCGCATGACAACGCCCCCCTCAGCCCCCTCCAGGGCCGGCAGCCCCTTGTCAGGCTCCTTCTTTATAGAGAGCTGTGCGAGAAGCTGGGGGGCGATGGCCTCCAGCCTCTTCTGCCACTCCTCCGGGCTGCCACTCTCTACCTCAGCCAGAACCTCATTGACGAGGGGCGAGACCTCCCTGGCCCGGGCTCGAAGCTCAGGATGCTCTCCCATGAGCCTGCCCATGACAGCGCCGGCATTGGGGGCGGCATTGTACTTCACGGCATTCTGCAGCGCATACTTTTCGATTAGCTCTCTGATCTCTTCCATGAAACATCTCCATAAGCGCGGGGAGCCTGGCCGGGCTGCCCCGCCCCGCTCCCAGGTGAAAGGCTGATTTCAATCAATATACTTTAATTTGATGATTAGAAATTGCGGCATCGGCCTGAAGATCATGATCACACTCTAGCAGGCTTAATTATCACTATAAATTTTCCGGCAAATCTACTTATTCCATGACCTCCCTTTGATATCAGAACTGGCCAAAGGTGAAGGTGACTGCTATGGATGATGACTTCAAGAAGGCGGCCGAGTTTCACGGCCATGTATGCCCGGGCCTGGCCATGGGCTACCGGGTGGCAATGTATGTGCGACAGCACTACCCCAGATCCGAGGACGAGGAGCTGGTATGCATCGCAGAGAACAGATCCTGCAGTGTGGATGCTGTGCAATCTCTCTTGGGCTGCACTGCAGGAAAGGGCAACCTGATTGTGGTCGACAATGGCAAGCAGGCATTTACATTCTACTCTCGCGACCAGAAGCGTGCGCTCAGGATCTACTTCAAGGGGGATGTCTTCGGGCCCATGGATGCCCTGCGGATGAAGGCTGCGGCCGGGCAGCTTTCGCCCGGACCCGATATGGAGATGCTGCGCAGCCAGGCCATCGATGCCATACTGAGCGGCAGGGATGAGGATCTGCTCTCTGTGAAGCAGGTCGACATCCCTGTGCCGGAAAAGGCGAAGGTCTATCCATCTATCAAGTGCCAGCAGTGCGGGGAGAGGTTCATGGAGATCATGGGCCGGATGGCTGAGGGAAAGGTGCTCTGCAAGGAGTGCTTTAAGAAGATCGTGTGCTGAGGGAGATGAAACCCCTGGGCGCAAGAGAGTGAGATGCCGTTTGACATGGTTCAAGGCATCAAGAACCCAGGCCAGAGAATGCGCTAAATCCGCCCTTATGATCCTGCAAGGCATTGAAGATCCAAATGCAGAAAAGGTTAAGCGAAAGCTGGAAGAATGGAGCAGAAGCCGATGAAGCCCGAAAACAAGTCCCTCATCAAGGCCCTGCTGGAGAGCACAGAGTCACTCCAGCAGGACATATACGACGACGCAGAGCAGATGCTGGGCACAGTCCCCTTCATACTGCGGGCCATGGCCCGCCGGCCGGAGTTCATGATCTTCTCCAGCATAAAGGACTTCTATGCCCTGCGCCCCAATAGTCTGGAGCCGAAGACCGCAGAGCTTCTCGCAGTCTCTGCCGCTGCAGCCTCAGGCGCAGACAGGTGCCTGAAGGTGCACATGAACGCCGCCGCGCAGGAGGGGGCGAGCGAGGACGAGATACTGGATGCGATATTCATCGCCTCCATCATAGGCCAGACGAAGGTGCTGGCGTCAGCGCTGCGGACGTTCCAGGAGTTTGAGGAGAGATCGAAAGGAGAATAGAAAGGCAGGGCCTCTCTCTGCGGGCCTGGTGAGGCGCTGACTCATAGAGCAGAGACACAAAGCATATTTGCCAGTATGCGAACCATATCGATCTGATGGCTGAAAAGAAGGCCTACTGGGATATGCAAAAGTCCTTCTGGATGACTCCACCAGGGGTTGCGATCTGGCTTTTGCTGCTGGCAGCCTTTTTAGGCGGAGGCCTGCTCTATCTCAACCTCCAGGTCAGTCCCTATCCGGTCATAGAGTCATTCAAAGCCGATCCGCCTGTACTGGATGGGGGAGGCGCATCAAACCTCAGCTGGAGCGTCGTTGGCGCAGAGTGGGCGGCAATCGACCAGGGCATAGGCGAGGTCGGCCTCAAAGGCTCCACCAGTGTCGCGCCAGAAAAGAGCACCAGCTACACCATCTACGCCCGCAACGGATCGAGGAACAGATCCATGAGCCTCAAGGTGATGGTGATGGCACCCTGACCATAAGCATATCAAATTATTTATTGCTGGGACGAAAAGGAGGAGAATATGATCTCAATTGCAGATAGAGCCGTCTGCTCAGATCGAAAGGCATCGCTATTCCTATGTATTTTAGCCGGCCTGACAGCTTCGGTTCTTCTTGCCGCTGCCGCCAACGCCGCTGTGGACGAGGCCTGGGGCACTGTCACCAATGTGGTGGACGGGGACACATTCGATGTGACAGTTGAGAAGCCGTCGGATAAAGTCGCCTACCAGGTGGAGAGGGTCCGGCTGGCGGATGTCGACTCTCCTGAGATGGATACGGAGGAGGGGGTGGCAGCCAGGGACTTTACATACGCAGTCCTCATGAACAAAAAGGTCTTTCTGGACATAGACGACGGGTCTGCCAGCGGCCGGGACAGCTACGGGAGGCTGATCTGCGTCGCCTACATGAGCGGAGTGTACGGCCAGCCCATCGCCTCACCCTGCTATAACCGCCTCCTGGTGGACTCAGGCTATGCCAGCCTCCACAACTTCACCAATAACGAATTCATTCCAAAGAACTGGTGGCGACAGGGCCAGCCGGCAGACCTCAGGCTGCCTTGGGATTCAGATGAGGTGGATCAGAACAATAGCCCTGAAAATCAGAGCCAGGACCTGGGAGGGAGGCTGAAGGAGACGCTGGAGAGGGAGCTGTTGCCCCGGCTGCAGGACTCGGCAGAAAAGGAGCTGGACCGCATGCAGAAGGAGGGATGGAGCTGGCTGAAAGGGCAGATCGGCTTGAATAGCACGGCATCGACGAAACAGCCATAACATCTTCGTCAGCCCTCTCAGACCCAGAATCCTCCGACCCAAAACATTAATCTCTCCTTCCCCCCATACCAAAATCATGAATCTCGGTCGGCTCTTCAAGTCTAAACCCACACCGCGCATTGCTCAAAGCCCGCCCTTTAACTACCTGGAACTGCAGGCGAGGCCCTTCTACATAGTGGCCTCGGTGGAGGTGGGCAATACCACTACCAAGTGCGTTCTCACTGCCACGGACATGAACACGGGCAAGACCTACATCGTGGACAAGACTGTGAAGATGACCCGCGATGTGAGAAGGCCCAGGGCAGGAGAGGAGATCTTCGCCCACACAATCAACGGCACGCCTCTAACCAAGGAGTCAGTAGCAGATCTGGTAAAGGAGACGCTCATTGAGAGCCATAACAAAGCCCGCCTGGACATCAAGACAGATCTGCACTTCGTTGTGCGCTCCACGGGCGTGGTGGCGGAGCTGGAGTCTCCGGACCAGGTGGGAGCCTTCATCCTGGCCCTTGCCCAGGGCTGCCTTGACGCCGGAGTGCCGCCCAGGCTCATGACCCCTGCCATGAGCATACAAAACATACCCGATAGGTTCAAGCGCCTCACCCTGATAGATAAGGTGATATTCATGGGGGCTGTGGCCTCATGCTTCCCGCCGCAGGGCTCGACTGGCGTTGAGGTGGTGGCCAACGAAATGGAGGGTGAACTGGCCACCGCTGGCATAAAGGAGGGCAGCCGCTGGACGGATGTGGACTTTCGAAACCCCTGCCTCTCCATGGACTTCGGCACCACACTGGACGGCAGGGTGACCAGCGACGAGCTTCCATACGCCCACACCATCGGCAACCTCCTCGGCCTGGCCGGGGCCATTCCCGATGCCGTTGTGCAGGGCACGGGCCTTGTGGACAAGACGATCGGAGCCACCCTGGACATATTCGACGGCAAGACAAAACCCGACTATGGCAAAGAGGCCCAGCAGTATGCAGAACAGATAAATGAGGTAGTGGTGATAGAAAAGGTGCCGGAGAGCCGAAGCAAGTACGGACTCGTGCCTGTGAACCCCAGGGCCGCCGCCCAGAACAACGTGGTTCTCATCGGCTGCGATGTGGGTTTGAACGGCAGCGACCTGCCGAAGCTCTCCCGCATCGGTTCAGACATCTACCGGTCTAAAAATGCGAGGGTCCTGTTCGGAGCTCTGGACCTGGCCATGGCCTGCGTCGCACGCCGGCTGGTTGAGGTGGGGGTCGAGGAGGAAATCGTCACCAGAAGGACGGCCATAGGCGTTACCGGCAGGGCTGGAATCAGCGGAGGCAAGCCAGGCCTGATACTGGAGGAGATGCAAAAGCTGGGGCTGTGGGATGAGGTGGAGAAGAATGTGGTCTTTGTGGACGACGGCCTGGCCAGAGGGGCGGCGGTCATGGCCCGCTGCATGAACTCCATGGGCACGCCCAAAAATCCGCTTGGGGGCGTGCGGGAGGGGCGGTGCATCCTCAGGGAGAGGATGGAGTACGAGTCCAGCAGGGGAATGGCACCAGTGCCCCAGCAGGCCAGGCCGGATAAGGAGACGCAGGCCTACTTCGTGGGAGGCCACAAAAGGTAATAGAGACTTCTTCTGGCCATAGGAAAGAGGCCCGGACATGCCCTCTAAAAAAACCGCACCGGCCCCTCCGGGGGAAAAGGAGACCCCTGTATCCGTCCGGTCGATAGACCGCCAGGATGAGATGCTCTGGATAGCAGGCAGGCCTCCACTGCCATCTGACTTTCCTCCCTGCATCAAGGCCATCATCGACCTGGGCAAGGCGGAGAGAGGCGAAGAAGATGGGGCAGCGAAGGGCAGGCACAGGATGGCTGCCGTACTGGCCTCATTTCTGGGGCAGGCGGGCTACAGCAGGGAGGAGGCGAAGCTGCTCTGGCTGGAGGCCGCAGGAGGCGTAGAGGAGCGCATATTCGAGGAGTGGTTTGCCAGGATGCACTGCCCCAAATGCCGGGCGCTGCAGAGGCAGAGCAAAGGCTACCCTGACATGGGAGTCGCCGACCTTCAGATCTGCCGGCCGGATGATAGGTGCTCCGGATTTGAGGGTCCGGTGGAGTATGCCTGCCGGATAGCGAGTGAGGACGACAGAAAGTCCGGCAGCCTTCTTCGCATCAGGACCAGGTACGCTGTCCGCATCCTTGACTGGACAACAGGCAAGGAAAGCGAGATCGAGCTAACTGCAGAGGAGAAGTCAGATCTCGACGGGCTGCTTGCAGAGCTGGCCAAAAATAGAGAGCTGATCCTGACCTATGCAAAAGTAAAGGTGAGGGGAAGGCTCCATCCGAAGTTCTATCTGCGTATGCAAGAAGGCCCACGCAGGCAGATGCTGTCGGATATCATTTAGAGGCCGTTGCAGCGCCATCTGTGGCATTGCCGGCTGGGGCAGGGGAGACGATGATTTGCAGAGCGCTCGCGAATTTCGCAGAGCCTTCGAGTGTTGTGACGGCGATGTCCACGCTATAGACTCCTGGAGAGCCGGCGGTCCACCCTCTGGAGTATTCATTTGCGCCAGATTTGATCAGGCTGAGCTTTCCCGCATCTTTTCCGGCGGAGTCCTTGATTGTAGCAGTGGCAGTGAGCTGCAGATCTGCCGGACTCGCTTCAGTCGTCTGGTTGGTGAGGCCGAAGACTGCGGTTATATTGACGGGGCCACCCACAACTGCTGTGGATGGTGTGGCATTGATGCTCTTTAATACGATCTCCTGGGCAGGGGCGGCGGTGGCCACCTCCCTCCTCTCGAATTGAGACGCTGTTTTCCTGACGGCCTTCGGCCCGAACTCAGTGGGCTCGTCGCTGATGGGCTTGCCCTCGATGAAGCTCTGGGCGCTCTGGCTCCAGTTGCCTTCCTGCATACAGGACGCACACTCTGCGGATGCAGTTGCGGCGAGGGCGATGAGAGCTGCCAGGATCGCCAGGCCGGCCGCAAGTGATGTTGTGATCCTCATACCATATCCTCTTTCAATTGCGATTTCCTGAATTCTTCGTATTCTATTTATATCATCCTGACGCTTAGAATTACAGGAGGGAGATGAACGGAGATGACGGGAGCAGAGCCAAAAGCGCAGAGCGTGACAGTCTCACTGAAGATGGGCTGCTCCGCATTCTGGTGCTGGCGGACCTGCACGACCGCCTGGAGATGCTGGAGAGGCTGAAGGGCGCAGTTGATAGCATCCGGCCCCACCTGATAGTCTTCTGCGGGGACCTGCACAATGGCTCTGACAGGGAGGAAGCCCGGCCTGCAGCCCTGGCCCTGGCAGGCCTGGGCCTGCCTGTGCTCATAGTTCCGGGAAATATGGATCGTCCGGATACGGTGCCGGACTTGTGGCGGGATGCGGGCCTTAAGATGCTGCACCGCGCCTGCTTTCATTTCGGTTCAGTGGCCTTTCTGGGGATGGGGGGTACGGTGGCAAGGGACCCGCGCAGGCTATCTGATCCGGCCCGCTTCTATCACAGGGATGAGGATGTCTACAGAGGGCTCTCTGCCATCTATCCCCAGGCCGCGGCAGCGAAATGCAAAATCGTGGTTGTGCACCAGCCTCCTCGTGGCGTGCAGGATACACTTTTTAATGGCGAGAGCTCGGGATCGGTCAGCCTGCACCGCTTCATAGAAGAGGTTCAGCCAGACCTGCTTCTCTGCGGCCACATTCATGAGGCGCGGGGGGTGGGGAGGATCGGGGCGACAAGGGTAGTCAATGCGGGAGAGCTGCGCAGGGGATTTGGGGCAGTTGTGGAGATAGATTGCGGCAGCGATGAAGGGAAAAAGGTCTCCAATAATATCTCTATAAAATGGATCGAACTGGATGGTTGAAAATAATCTGGTGAATGGAGGGCCTGGCGAGCCATCCCCGTTTTTCGATGCTGCTATCGGCTGCCGCATCCACTCAGTCAAGCCCCAGGTCTGCACCGCCGCCTACTACCTCTCCAGGATGAACCTGCTCATCTGCTAGGAGGTGAAGGAGACGAGCACGTTTCCGGAGTGCCCGGCGGACAGAGAGCTGCGAGCCAGGATCGAAGACTTCGCGCATAGGTTGAAGAAGCTCTTCTCTTCTTTGGGGACGGAGGAAAAGCTATTCCAGCTACTGTTGCACCCTGAAGGGCATGGCAATATACCTCGGAAGGAAGAGAGCAGAAGGGCTTGCGCAAATGCGGGGGAGCAAGAGGATGCCGGAGAATGGGGAGATGAGTTGGATGATATTTATTGCATGCCTAATGAACTTAAATAACTAAGGTTTTGACGGAAAATAATTTGAGCAAATTTTAAATAGTAGAACGTTCTATAGTTTGTTGTGAATGAGACTAAAAAATGTGAACCGTTCTTGAAAGCTCTTTCAGGGGCAGATCCCGTTCAAGCGAGGAGATTCGCGGCAGCTAAGGCTCTTGAAATTGGCTGGGGCGGGGTCTCCGAAGTCTCAGCTATGACAGGATTATCCAGAAATACCATCAGCAAGGGCATTCGAGAACTCAATAGTGCAGAACCATTGGAACTTCCTGAGAAGCTCCGCGAATCCGGGGCAGGCAGAAAAAGGGTGGAAGTCTGGGACCCCATAGTTATCGACGACCTAGAAGCAATCATATCAGAAAGCACAGCTGGAGACCCGATGAGCCTACTAAAATGGACATATAAATCAACCTATGCCATCGCCGAAGAACTGAGGTTAAAAAATCATAAAGTAAGTCATGATACAGTGAGACGGCTATTGAAAGAAAGCGGCTATTCGCTTCAAGCCAATCGAAAAAACCTAGAAGGCAAATCAGGTCCTGAGAGAGATACCCAATTCCGCTATATCAATAGTCAAGCCGCCAAGTTCATTGATGCAGGTGATCCTGTAATCTCTGTAGATGCCAAGAAAAAGGAGTTAGTCGGCAACTATAAAAATTTGGGCAGGAGTTGGAGGCAAAAAGGACAACCAGAACTGGTTAATGTGTATGATTTTCCATCCAAAGCGATTGGCACCGCGATTCCTTATGGGGTTTATGATCTCAAAAGAAACGACGGGGTCGTTAATATCGGAAAAAGCCATAATACCGCAGAATTTGCCGTTGAGAGCATCAGACAATGGTGGAGCTTGGTTGGAAAATATCACTACGAAGGATGCAATAATTTACTCGTTTGCGCTGATGGCGGTGGGAGCAACGGAAGCCGAAACAAGGGATGGAAGTTCTTTTTGCAGCGATTGGCTGATGAAATCGGAATTACCATCACGGTTAGTCATTTTCCGCCTGGGACGAGCAAGTGGAATAAGGTCGAGCATTGCATGTTCTCATTCATAAGCATGAATTGGCGAGGAAAGCCTTTATCCAGCTATGAAACCATTATCAAGCTAATCGGATCGACCAAGACAAAGAAGGGGCTAAAAATTGAGGCTCGATTGGATGAACGAGATTATGAAACAGGGATAAAGATATTGGACGAAGATATGGCACAATTGAAAATTATTTTACATGAATTACATCCCATGTGGAATTATTCGATAGAGCCACGTGTAACTGCATCTAAATAAAGAAAAATTGAATAGATTATTTAGCGTCAATCCCTTATTATAAATCCTGCGGATGATCAGAATGCTCCTATCGGCATAGTAGCATACTATGCATCGCCAGGATTATTACTACTATTTTACATCAAGATCGAGACACTGCCCCGAGCCGTATATCTAATAGGGGACCTGAAGTAATTAGGAATCCTCGCCTGCTATTCGATCTGGGCGGTCTCCAAAACGCGCAGGGGAACGGCACCCAGGGCCTTGCCCACGGTCGACTTGGCAATACGCCCGGCATGCTCCTCGCTCTCGGCGTTGAAGATCTTGATCTCGAAGAGCAGGGCGACGAGGGCAGTGCTGGCCACGAGGAAGACGCCTGCCAGGGGCTCTCCGCACTCAGGGCAGTCCCACTGGCCCGTCTCCACCTCAACAAAATCCATCTTCTTCTGGTTCAGCCGCTTGCCGGCTTCTGAGATGGCCACGCCGATTGCGTCGTCTTCGGTCCTGACATCCCTGACCAGCCAGGCACCCTCCAGCAGGACATTGAAATTAGGCATCGCTCATGGGCTGAGCGGACTTATCATTTATCCCTTGTGATGGAGTGAATGATATTAAATTCTATAGGCTCATCTCATAGGGATGTGAAGATCGTCTACAGCAGTGAATATGGAAAGAGATATCCGGCCAATCCCGTGGAAAATCCGGATAGAGTTTGCCTGCCTGCGGTTGAGCTGAAGAGAGCCGGCTACGACTTTGTAAAGCCGCAGCCTTGCACATTGCAGGACATATCCCTGGTGCATGGAAAAGAGCATATAGATCGTGTGAAGGCTAGCGGCCACCTCGAGGCGGCGTCTCTGGCGGCAGGTGGAGCCATCTGCGCGGCAGAGCTGGCGGCCAATGGCGAGCCAGCCTTCGCGCTGATCAGGCCGCCGGGGCACCATGCCGCAGCCAATCGAGCCTGGGGAATGTGCTACTTCAACAACATGGCCATAGCCGTGCAGAGGATCAGGCCAGGGGCAAAGAGGGTGCTGATTATTGATATCGACCTGCACTTCGGAGACGGGACTGTGAGCATATTCCGGGGGGACCACGACGTCAGGATAGTCAATCCGGGATCGGTGGATGCGAACTTCGACTATCTTACTATGGATGCGAGAGGATACTTGAAGCAGGTGGAATCTGCGGCTGGAGAGAACAGCTTTGATATTGTGGGCGTTTCAGCCGGATTTGACACCTACCGGGAGGACTGGGGCGGGCTGCTCGGGATAGAAGATTATAAAAAAATAGGCGAGATAATAAAAGGGATTTCGAAGAGCTGCACGGGCGAGAGGTTTGCCTTGCTCGAAGGCGGATACCATTCGGATCTTGGAAGGTGCATACTCAGCTTTCTGGAAGGATTTGGATGAATAAAATTCAAGCAAAAAGCGCTGAGGGTGAGATTTGAACTCACGAGGTGCAGTGCACCACTGGTTTGCCCGTCCGCCCATCCCGCAGGAAGGGTGCACTTCAAGACCAGCGCCGTAGGCCGCTTGGCTACCTCAGCCCGGCGAGCCACTCTGAGCCGATAGATCTTAAGCCTGACGATCTGGCGAAAGCCCATTGGCCTGGCAGCCGACCGGCCCGATAATTTTTTTTCCTCTGACGGCACTCTCCCTCTGATGCTGATCAAGGACGTCTCAATTATCCGGTCCGGGGAGCTGCTGGCCGGCCAGGACATACTAATCGAAGAAGGCAGGATCACGAATGTCGGCCCGGATCTGAGAAATATCGATAATGTTGAGATTTTGGACGGACATGGAAAGCTGGCCATTCCCGGGCTCATCAATGGCCACACCCACCAGGCAATGACACTTCTGCGCGGCTACGCAGACGATATGGAGCTGATGCCGTGGCTGCAGGAAAAGATCTGGCCTTTAGAGGCAAGGATCACAGAGGAGGATGTGCGCTGGGGAGTCAAGCTCGGCTGCCTTGAGCAGATCCGCTTCGGCATCACCTGCTACAATGACATGTACTACTACCCCGATGCAGCCGCCCAGGCCACAAAGGAGATGGGGCTGCGGGCATATATCTCAGGAGTGGTCTTTGATATGAAGCCTGAGATGCTGGGCCAGGTGGAGCCCTTCATCAAGCGCTGGAAGGGCGACGAGCTGATCGTCCCTTCTGTGGGCCCCCACGCCGCCTATACCTGCTCCGAGGAGACGCTGCTCCAGGCCAGGGATATCGCCGACCGGCACGATGCAATGATCCACATCCACCTCTCCGAAACCCGCGAGGAGGTGGACGGCTTTTTGCTCTCCGGGGGCAAAAGCCCTGTTGAATACCTGGACAGCCTGGGCATGGTCAACGAGCGGCTGGCTGCGGTTCACTGCGTCTGGCTCTCCCCAGAGGACTGCCGGCTGCTCTCCGATAGAAGGGCCAATGTCGTGCACTGTCCTGTGAGCAACCTCAAGCTGACTTCCGGGATCGCGCCCCTCAACATCATGATGAAAGAGGATGTCAATGTCTGCCTCGGCACAGACGGGGCCTCCAGCAACAACAACCTCAGCCTCTTCGAGGAGATGAAGGTCGCTGCCATCACGCAGAAGAACGCCTACCACACCCCAGCCGCCTTCTCAGCTGAGCAGGTCTGGCGCATGGCCACAGAGAACTCCTGGCGGGCCTTCCGGCTGAACATGGGCCTGCACCCAGGAGCCCTGGCAGACCTGGCATTGATAGACCTGAATAAGCCGTGGCTGTGGCCGAAGAGCAATATCATCTCCCACCTGGTCTACAGCATGACCGGAGAGGTGGACACGACAATAGTCAACGGCAGGATTCTCATGCGCGATGGCGTCATACCGGGTGAGAAGGAGATACTGGAGAAGGCCCAGGAGCGCTTCCAGCGCCTGACGGCGTCATGATGATGCAAAAGCAGCAAGCAAAATAGAACTCGATTAGCTTCTGACTATCCGCAGCCTTCTGCCCTTGCCAGTGAGCCTCCTTCGGGCTAGAGATATAACCGCAAGCAGCACCAGCCCTGCCACGGCTATGTACAGCCAGATGAAAGCCCCTTCCTCGCCAACGTAAACCAGCCCCACCAGCTCCTCCCGACGCTGCTCCCAATGCAGCCCGCCACCATCCTCAGGGGCCGCTTCGTCCCGGTAGCTGATGATGCATGGCAGGGCGTAGTATCCCTGCGTGGCATTCTCATCTGTGAAAACCGAGAGGCTCAGCTCGGCGCTTTCGCCCGGAGCGATGCAAACCTCATCTGCAGCGTTTTCCACCATGAGGAAGGGAGCACTGGGGCGGGCCTGCATTGAGAGCTGCACCGCTGGCTCGTCTCCTCTGTTGGCAATGGTAATGCTCAGCTTCGACCCTTCTCCAGGCCGAGCCCTTCCTGACGTCTTCTCCAGCACAACCTTGGGACCCTGCACCACCTCTACCGGGACGGATATATCCCTCGAAAGCCTCTCATATACGAAGACAAAGCCGGCCAGGCCGTCTTCGCGGGATTGTCTGACCCCGGACAGCCGAGAATAGTTCAGCCGCAGGATCAGAGGATAAATGCCGATGGGCGCACCCTGCGCCAGGGCTGTAAACTGCACAGTCAGATTTTCGCCGGCTGGCAAAAGGCCCGCCATCTGCGGGCCGGAGAGAATTTCGATTCTATCGTCGGCGCTCACAAGCCCGGCCAAAATGCTGCGGGCGGTCTCCGGGTCTGCCTCCCACTGCAGACCGCCTGCGCCCTCCCTCATCTCGGAGGGATCGGCATTATTCTGCAGCACGATAAATATGCTGGAAGGCCGGCTTGTCTCGAAGTTGCCGTAGACCTGCAGGACCTGCAGGTCGGGCCCGCCGCTCTGGGTGGAGGCAGCTGCCTGTCCGGCGGAGAGCAGGAATATGATGAATAAAAAGGGGGCAATCCTGCTCAGGGACCTCGAATCATTCATCATCTCCCTAAAGCGGCTGCACCTTTTTATCTCTGCTGCCTGAGGATGTGATCCGGGTGGCCTGCTCAGCGGAGAGGCCCTCGTGCACCACTGCGCAGATGCGCCGGGTGATGAGGGCGGGGCTGTCATGTTGAAACACATTTCTGCCGATGGCAACTCCTCGCGCCCCGGCGGCGATGGCTCCCTGGACCATGGAGAGAAGCTGCAGCTCAGACTCAACCCTCGGCCCTCCCGCTATTACCACAGGCACCGGGCAGCTCTCAACCACCCTGGCAAAGCTCTCCTGGTCTCCTGTGTAGTTGGTCTTGATTATGTCCGCCCCGAGCTCGGCTCCAACGCGGGCGGCATGGGAGATGTACTCCTCCGCGTATTCGTCCTTGATCTTCTTTCCCCGTGGATACATCATGGCCAAAAGGGGCATGCCCCACTCCTGGCAGCTTCTGGAGACCTCGCCCAAAGTGGAGAGCATGCGGCTCTCGTCCTCGGCTCCCACGTTGACATGAATGCTCACAGCATCTGCCCCGATCTTGAGGGCCTCCTCCACTGTGGCCACCAGCACCTTATTGTTGGGGTCCGGCCCGAGGGCAGTCGAGGCTGAGAGATGGATGATCAGCCCCAGGTCCCGCCCGTATCCGCGGTGGCCGAAGACCGCCGCCCCCTTATGGACGATGGCAGCATCAGCCCCGCCGGAGGCCACAGCATCTGCCATTGCCTTGACGCTCTTTATGCCCTTGATGGGACCGACCGTAACGCCGTGGTCCATGGGTATGATGACTGCGTTTCCTGTGCTGCGGCGAAATATCCGCTCCATGCGAATCGATGTTCCTCTCAAATCCACTCTCTCCTCTACACCGTCTTCAATGAATTATTTTGTACATTAGAGTATTCTTTATTACTATGATGAACAAATAAGGCGTATTTATACTTTCCCTTCTTGCAGCGCGGCAAAGCAAAACTGAAATAGTGGCAAAACCACCTATTACTGCAGTGATTTCAAATATGGGTCTCAGCGTATCATGGAGATGCTGCAGAAGGGCAGCGGCAGGCCTCACAGCTCTCACTCTTCTAGCGGCCTTGCTCCTGAACGTCATAGCAGCGCCGGCCCTGGCAGGCACAGAGACAGGGGAGTTCTGCCCAACCTGCCCGGACTGGAGCAACCTGGATGGCTGGCTGGCACAGAAAGAGGCATACGAAAGGGCGCAGCAGAATGGGGCAGCAGCAGGCGGGCAGGGCGAAGGGGCTGTTGCAGTCTCAGGAGAGCCTGCCAGCGGCTACGCCCGCCCGGAGATGCTGACTGCTGCCGCATCGCTCTCCGGATTGCCAGGCAATCTGGTAATCCTTGATGTGCGCTCCCCCAAAGAGTATATGTCCGGGCACATTCCCGGCGCACGCAACCTCTACTACAAAGACCTGCAGCGGGATGGCGGCGGGGGCCTGGATGCCGCCCGGGCTGCTCTGGCTCTCGGCCGTGCGGGAGTTGACGCCAGCGACTCCGTCGTCGTTTACGGCGGAGAGAGCGGTGCGGATGACAGTGCTGCCTTCGTCTTCTGGGCGCTGAGCTATCTTGGCCAGAAAAATGTCAGCTTGCTGGACGGAGGCATTGCCGCAGCTGAAAAGGCGGGAGTTGCCCTCACGCAAAATGCGCCTTCTTCCAGGGTGGCAAACTACACAGCCAGCATAAAGCCCTGGCTTCTCGTGACGCCGGAAAACCTGGAGGCGCTGCTCTCCGTGGCCGATGTCAGGATTCTCGATGCCAGAGACTTTTCCGATTACGGGCAGAGCCGGCTGGGCAATGAGTCGATCTGCCTCTCACAGGACAAGCTCTACGACAGCTCAGGCATCAGAGATGCTGCCGCTTTGAAGGACCTCTTCGAGAGGAGGGTGGAACGGGACGGAATTGCAATAGTCTACGGAACACCACAGGCCTATTCCCTATTCTTCAGCCTGGAGCTGATGGGCTACAATGCAACGCTGCTGGAGGGCGGCTGGTGGCAGGAGACGGAGTGGGCTGTGAGCAATGTCAGGTAGATGGAAAAATTTTCATACCTCACATCCAAGCAGAGCCCTCGCCGCCTCACGTACGGCCTGCTCCGACCCGCCATGCGGCCTCCAGCCGAGCTTCTTGATCTTCTCTATGGACAGGAGCATGACACGCACGTCTCCCCTCCAGCCCCGGCCTTCAAGGCCCCCAGTGTAGCGGTAGCATACGCCGGACAGCCCCATCTGAGCGGCGACGATGTCCGCAATTCCTGTCACATCCACATAGTCCTCCGAGCCGATGTTAAAGACGTTGACAGGCGCATCAGCGCTTTTCACACAGTGCAGCATGGCCTGCACACAGTCCCTGACCTCCAGATAGGACTTCTTCTGCCTGCCCGAGCCCAGTATCTCAAGCTCTCTGGGATCGTCCCGCAGCTTTCTGATGAAGTCGACGATGACGCCGTGCGTGCCCCGCTCGCCAACGATATTGGCAAACCGAAAGAGCCAGGACTGCATATCGAATGTGTGGCAGTAGGAGGAGATGAGGGCCTCGCAGGACAGCTTCGAAGCGCCGTAGAGGGATATGGGCAGAAGCGGGCCGTAGTCTTCGGGGGTGGGCACGACCGCCGCCTCACCGTAGACTGTGGAGGTGGAGGTGAAGGCGATCCTCTTGACGCCGCAGGTTCGCATGGCCTCCAGCAGGTTGTATGTGGCAAGGACATTCTGCTCCAGGTGAACGCGGGTGTTCTCCGCACCAAGCCTGACATCTGGATTGGCTGCCAGGTGAAAGACCATATCCCTTCCGGCCAGGGCTGCCCGCAGCTCTTGAGGATGCAGGAGGTCTCCCTCGATAAAATGAAAACTGGCATTGCCCTCGTGGGCGGCGAGATGCTCCCTCTTTCCCGAGCTGAGGTTGTCCAGGACGGTGACATCATTGACATCATCTTCTTCAAGCAGCCTGTCCACCAGGTGGCTGCCGATAAATCCGGCACCGCCGGTGACCAATATCGATCTCATTTTGCCCATCTTTTTTTGAAGGGTGATTGCTATGACAAAAAGATTTCCCTTTCGGGAAAGATATGGCTTTATCTTCCATGACTTCCTCTGAGGTGTGGATGTCTCCGGAAAAAATGTCCTTCGAGGGAGGCGGCGATGAAGCTCTCGATTCTTTTCTCACGCCAAGGCAGATCAAAGTGCTGCAGATGAGGCTTGCCGGCCTCTCTCAGCAGGAGGTGGCGGACTGCCTGGGCACCACCCGCTCCAATATCAGCATTCTGGAGAAGAGGGCCCATCAGAATATAGCTCGGGCCAGGCGCACACTGGAGCAGTGGATGATGCTGCAGGCGCCAATCTCCCTGGAGGCGAAGGCGGGAACCGATGTCTTTGATATTCCTGCCATGATCTTTGCCGCAGCCGACCAAAAGCACATTCGCCTTCCTGTCACATCCCTGGACATAGTGGTGCAGCTGCGAAAGAGAGCCCCACGCCTCTTCCAGAAGAGGGTGCTGCTGCAGGACGCGCGTATATTTGCGACGGCAGAGGGCGAGCTGCTGGTGGAGGTGCTGGGAGACGGACCTCAGAGTGGAAAAGCAAATCAATAGAGGCTTTTCTCCAATTCTTGCCGTTAATGCTCATCAAATTATCGTGAAACTTATGTGCGAGTATTGTACCCTCATTGAGTTGACCGGCTCTTCGTGAATCTTATTCTGATGATCATTTTCCTGTTGACAAGCCTTTTATCCTGCGAAACGGATCTCCTCCCATGCCATCCCTTTCCATTCATGCCGGCGGCCTGGACTTCGGCAATCCTGTTCTTTTGGCGGCAGGCATCCTGGGCACCACTGGGGCCTCCCTGCGCCGGGCGGCACGCGCCGGGGCGGGCGGCGTTGTCACCAAGTCGCTGGGCTCCTCTCCCAGGGAAGGACACCCCGGACCGACGCTGGTGGCAGTTGAATGCGGGCTGCTCAATGCCATGGGCCTGCCCAATCCATCTTATCGCGACTTTCAGGAGGAGATCGATGCTGCCAAAAGCGGCGGAGTCCCTGTCATCGCCAGCATCTTCGGCTCATCTGCAGCCGAGTTCGCCCAGATCGCCCGCAGCCTGAAGGCAGATGCATTCGAGCTGAACCTCTCCTGCCCTCATGCAGAGAATTACGGCTCCGAGCTTGGACGCTACCCGGACCTGGTGGAGTCTGTGACCGGCGCTGTCAAGGCTGCAGCGGATGTCCCCGTCTGGGTAAAGCTGACACCCAACACAGCAGATATACTGGAGCTTGGCCTCGCCGCCCAGAGGGCTGGTGCCGATGCAGTGGTGGCCATCAACACCCTCAAGGCCATGGCCATAGACATCGAGTCCGGGTATCCGATACTTGGCAACCGCTTCGGAGGCCTCTCCGGGCCGGCGGTCAAGCCGGTGGCTGTGCGCTGCGTCTACGAGCTTGCCAGCCGGCTGGAGATTCCTGTGATCGGGGTGGGAGGCATCGCCACATGGGAGGATGCGGTGGAGATGATCATGGCCGGAGCATCCGCAGTGCAGGTGGGAACGGCTCTCATGAGGGGCTACGGCATATTCGAGGAGATATGCACTGGCCTCTCCCGCTATATTGAGAGAAAGTCCACGACCGTTGAAGAGCTGGTCGGCCTCGCCCTCAGGAGGCGCTCATGAGGCCTTTAGACTGCACCATCACAGAGGTGCGCTCTGAGGCCCCCCTCATCAGGACATTCCGCCTGAACAGGGATCTCGACCCGGCTCCAGGCCAGTACCTCATGCTCTGGATCAGGGGTGTGGATGAGATACCAATGAGCTTCTCCGGGCCGGACACCATCACAGTCCAGTCGGTGGGCGAGGCCACAGGGGCTCTCTTTAAAATGGGAGCCGGGCGGAGCGTTGGGGTGAGAGGCCCCCTCGGAAACGGCTTTGTGCTGAGGGGCAGCAGGATCCTGCTCATCGGCGGTGGCGTGGGAACGGCTCCCCTGGCCTTCCTGGGAGAGCAGGCCAGGCGGGCGGAGATCAGCGTCGCCTCGCTCATCGGCTTTCGCAGCAAATGGGATATGATCTTTCTGGACAGGTTTGAAAATATCAGTAATATCAATACCATTCTCACCACCGACGACGGATCGGCCGGCATCCCCGGACGGGTCTCTGCAGGACTTGCACATCTGGACATCGAGTCATTCGATCAGATATACCTCTGCGGCCCGGAGATGATGATGTGGGATGTGATCTCCAGGACAGCCGAGCATGCTGAGAGGATCCAGGCCTGCATCAACCGCCATTTCAAGTGCGCAGCTGGAGTCTGTGGCTCCTGCTGCATCGACCCGGAGGGATTGCGGGTCTGCGTGGAGGGGCCGGTGATCAGGGCGGACCGGCTGCTCGAAGGCGAATTCGGCAGATACAGGCGGGACGCCTCGGGAAGCAAGGGGTCGTGCAACGGATAATAAAGGAGGAGATGGCAAATGATTGCTCGATTCATAAAGGATGGTGAGGTTCGTGGGGGATCGTACAGCGATGAGCACGGCATCGTTTCGGGTGGAGAGGTGCTGACCTTATCGGATGTAACTCTGCTCACCCCCTGCCGGCCCAGCAAGATCGTCTGCGTGGGCCTCAATTATGCGGAGCACGCGAGGGAGCTGAATATGGCTCTGCCAGAGGAGCCAATACTCTTTTTGAAGCCTCCCACAGCCGCCATGGCTTCTGGCGGCAGTATAGTCTATCCTCCCTCCTGCCGGCAGCTCGACTACGAGGGAGAGCTGGCTGCAGTCATAGGAAAGCGCTGCAAGGATGTGCGGGCGGATGAGGCTGAGGAGTTCATCCTGGGATACACCTGTTTCAACGATGTGACTGCCCGCGATCTGCAGAATAAGGATGGGCAGTGGACCCGGGCCAAGAGCTTCGATACATTTGCGCCCTTCGGCCCGTGGATAGGGAAAATAGATCCCGGTGACGTGGACATCAAGACCCGTCTCAACGGAAATGTGGTGCAAAATTCCAATACATCCGACCTGATATTCGATGTGCCATATCTGGTGCAGTTCATAAGCTCGGTGATGACCCTCGAGCCTGGGGATGTCATAGCCACGGGAACGCCGCCCGGGGTGGGAGCCATGCAGAGGGGAGACACCGTAGAGGTGGAGATAGAAGGGATAGGGATTCTCAAAAATTCGGTGATCTAAAATATCATCAGCCCTTCGTTTTCCACCTGAGTCTGTATTGCAATTTCAAGCCCCAGCGGGCTGACTATCTCCTCCATCTGTTTCCGGTATGGTGATGAATACATTCTTTCCTTCGGCAAACTCCCGGATGGAAGGGCTGGAATTCATATCCGACCAGATCCAGGTCCCCGTCTCTGATATTCATCTTTGCCATGTAGCTCGCCTCGATTCACCCTCTTCTCTCACCAATTACAGTAAAATCGTCAACCTCAATGACCCGATCAGACGGCCTGCTGCTGCCGCGGCCTCTATTCTTATCCCTCCCC
The DNA here is from genome assembly GCA_018052825.1 of Methanothrix sp. GTDB lineage: Archaea > Halobacteriota > Methanosarcinia > Methanotrichales > Methanotrichaceae > Methanothrix. The sequence continues at coordinate 7,823 of JAGPMN010000002.1, read as the reverse complement.
TCTTCCTTCATAGCCGCCCAGAGCAGAGCCGCCAGGGCGGATATGGCCAGGGCACCGGAGGACGAAAAACCGATTCTTCTGGCATACTTCAGCAGCAGATCTTCAGCACCCTTAAAGGCATTCTGGAAAATTCCGGAAGCTCCGCCCGCCTTCCGGGACTTTAAAAGGCTGCTGAATAGCCCGTTCGCTCCGGCCCGGGTTGACGGCCGGGCTATCCATCTTGCCAGCCCTGCCAGGCCAGCCAGAAGGGTGTCTCTAGATGTGCGGCTGAGCATGAGGGACCATGCAGCCGCCCTGATGATCTTTAGAACTGCCGCCATCTCAATCCTCCAGGGAGAATCTCTCCGGCCAGAGCATCTTCTCCCGGCTTCGATCCCGGATCATCTCCTCCGCTTCCGGAATGCTGATGCCGAAGACCTCGGCTAGGATCTCCCGGGCGGCGGAAAGCTGCTCGTCTATCAGATCTTTGCCATCCATTCGCGAGCCTTCCGCAGGCAGGGCGGATCTATCTCTGATCGCTGGCATATGCAAAATAGTCGGCATGCAAATTTAAGTACTTTGTGCGAAAATCAGGGGGCAGATTCAATATTATAAAATTGCCATGGACTTGACGGGATTCGAACCCGTGGCCTCCGCCTTGCGAAGGCGGCGATCTACCGCTGATCTACAAGCCCTTTTAAACAAGAGAGTGGTTTAGAGGAGTCCTACCTCTTCCACCTCAACGGATTCCACACCAGGTACCTGGCCTACTGCTGTTTCGATCTCCTCCGGGCTTCTGCCTCCCTTATCGTCCATGATGGTCACAACGATCAGGGCCTTGAGGCCAAATGCTATTGGCATCTCCTGGATGGCATGCAGCCGGGCGAAGGATGGAATTGCCTTCTTGATGTCCTCGGCCAGCTTCTTAAGATCCAGATCGGTGCTCTCCGGCATTACCTTCATTCTAACTGCTGCGTCTCCCATCTCGCTCACCTAAGGTCCCGAAAAGCCGCAGGCTTTGCAGGTATAAACATTGCTCTGTTTTTTACATCGGTTGCATCTGGCGATCACGGTGCCGCAGCTCGGACAGGGAAACCTGGTCCCGCCCACGCCGGTCAGCATGACGCCACATGATATGCATTTCTCTGGCATTTCTTCCTTCATATTATCTCCTCCCTGGTTGATGTATCTCCAATTATAAAGCTTCCCGTAGATCTCTCTCATCTATCAGCCTTTGACGACCGTTCCGCCCTCTCCACTCCGCAGAGACGAGATGAAGCTCTCCGGATCACTGCCGTTCAAAATCCAGAGGCTTGTGCCCCTGAGCCTGCTGCATAAAAGCCTGACTGTTCCCTGATCGAGGCAGCTTTCCACCCCCAGCAGATCTGCAGCAGCGATCTCAGGCACCGGCCTGCCCCCAATATGGCGTGCGCCGCAATGCTCAGGTTCGACTGCACCCCCATCAAATATGCCGTCGACATCGGTGGCCTTGATGAGCGGCGCCGAGAGCTTAGCCGCCACCAGTGCCGCCACTGCATCTGATGTATACTCCCAGTTGTGCTCTATGCCCAGATCGTCCCGGCACAGGGCCTGATAGGGCAGGAGAATGCGCACAGCCGTCTCCATTGCTCCCTTATTTTGCATTCCGCCGCTGCAGATCCCGCGGGGATGCGGTCTGATCTCCGCTGTCATGGCAGCACCGGTTCCGTCCGCCAGGAAGAAGGCATACTGCTCCATCGCCAGAACGGCCATCCAGTGTGCGGCCTCCTGGGAGAGGCTGCCCCGCGCATATATCTCCCGCACGAGGTCGGCCATGGGCCCGCCGCCAGGCACCACCAGGAAGCTGTAGCCCTCCAGAGAATGCAGAGAGCGAACGAGGTCCCTGGCTGTGGCCATCAGGCTGCCGCCGAGCTTCAGAACGTAAAAGGGCATATGAAGGGAAGGCGGTGCTTGGTAGAAGACTTTATTGCCTCAAAGAAAGTTATGCCAAAGGCCGATTGGATGTAGGGTAGGGAGGGATTTACACTAATCGACCTTTGACGTAATTGCATCCGGCCTACGTCGTAGATAAGGCTTTTGGTTACAAAGGTCGGATTGGGATTTATGGTATCCACGCCCCTTCTGGCAGCAGATGCCGTAATCCTCTGCGGCGGCAGAATCGTGCTCATCAGGCGCAGCAACCCTCCCTTTCAGGGGTGCTACGCCCTGCCGGGCGGATTTGTGGAGGTGGGGGAGACTGTGGAGGCGGCTGCCGTACGGGAGGCGCGCGAGGAGACGGGCCTTGATGTTGAACTTTTTGGGCTGGTGGGCATATACTCGGATCCGGCCCGCGACCCCCGGGGGCATGTAGTATCCGCCGCCTTCCTGGCCAGGCCGGCAGAAAATAGCCCGCAGCTATGCGCGGGATCGGATGCCGCAGGCGTCGCAGCCTTCCCGCCTGAGAGGCTGCCGCCCCTGGCATTCGACCACGCCCGGATAATTGATGATGCTCTATCACTGCTATCGAGACTGCAGGAATGGCCGCGATGAGCAGTCGTTCTCTGTTATGATCCATTCTCCTCCCAGCATGCACCCCACCTCTCCAGCAGAGCTCTGGCCTCCCCACGGCCGTGCAGCCTCAGCTCCAAAAGATCACCAGGGAGGTCGATGTCGCATCCAGCCCGGAAGGACTCGAAGACGGCAGCCTTCAGGCCTGCCTGCTGTGCAGATGCAATGTGTTTGGGAAAGCTGACTCCAGTGTAGCAGGTGCGGAAGCTGGGACTTCTTATCATTATCATATTGGTGCCGCCGCCCCTGCCCGGGCAGAGCACCACATCGCCCTCTGCTGAAAGGATGCCCTCTACATCCCTGCCGCCCAGGAGCGCCAGATCTGCCATGACAATCAGAATGTCGCAGGGCCAGCCCATGGCCGCCTGGCCCTCGAGGAAGGCATTGAGGGCATCATTCAGATCCAGCTCCGACTCACATATCTCAGCTTCACAGGCCGCCCCATCCGGCCAGATCTCCTCTCTCTTCAGCCCGGGCCGGGAGAGCACAGTCACCCTGCCGAAGGGACTGACTGTTCGCAGAACATCCCTGAGCATGGCAAAGGCCAGGGCACGGCGCTGCTCGGGGGTGAGCGCCGGGGCCAGCCGGCTCTTGGCACCGTTCAGCTTGAAGGGGACCACAATGAGATGGGGCCTATTCACGCCTGGTATCTGCACGTCCGCCGCTATCGCAGTGGGAAAATAAAATCCTATCTCTTCAGCCTTGGCCGGATGACATCCCTCTCCTCAGGCATGAAGACGCTGCCCGGGCCCTGCCTGGGGTATCTCAGGCCCCGGAAGACCACTGCTGGCGTGCCGTCCCCTGCCTCGCCCATCAGCAGGTTTGCGGCTGAGGCTATCTCGTCCACCACCGCCTCGAGTGTGATCTCCAGAGCTCTGCCATAAATGTCGCGCTCCCCCCGCCAGTCGCGCATGGGTGCAATCCCGGCCCAGCCCACTGCCACAGCCGCCACGCCGCAGCGAAAAGGCCGGCCGCATGTGTCTGTGATGATCACAGCGCAGTCTGCCCCGCCTTCATTTTGAGGGCTGCTCTCCGCCAGCCGGGCCCGCAGCCTCTCTGCGCTCTGGCAGGGATCCTCAGGCAGGAGCAGGATCCTGCCCTCCCCCACATTGGACTGATCTATCCCGGCATTGACGCCGATATGGCCGCAGCGGCTCGCCACCAGCAGAAAGGGCTCCTCCAGCAGGACATCTGCCGACTCATCCAGGACTGCCTGAACGAACCTGGGGTCCTTTCCGGTCCGCCCTGCGATCTGCTGCGCCCTTTCTGTAGGCCGATAGATCGAAAGCTCCCGAAAACGCCCCTCGGCCTTGGCCACAATTGTGCTGGCCAGGCACAGGACATCTCCGTCCTGAAAATGGAAAAGGGATTTGACCAGGGCGGCGATGTCGTCGCCCTCCCTGATGACTGGCAGGCCGCGAATTGTATAGGCCTGCAAGGACGGCAATCTATTGAAACCGCTCATCGTCGCGCATCTGGCTGAGGCGGTAGAGCCTGGCCTGCACCAGGAGGTCGAGCAGATATGAGTAGTTCTCGGCGACTATCACTGCTCTCTCATCGCTGATCTCGATCCAGGGAAGGCCTCCGTAACCTCTGGCATACTCCATCCAGAAGGCAGGCGGAGAGAACTCCAGCAGATACTTGTGGTCCTCCGTAAATGTGAGGGTGATCCTCTCCTCGCTCTCCATCTAAGACACCTTGCCCTTTCTCTCCACGACCTCTGCAAAGGCCAGGGTGCCGCTGATCTTCTTGATCTTCGCCTTGACTATCTCGCCCTTAACGGCGCTGGGAACGAAAATGAGGTACTTGTCGACCTTGGCTATGCCGTCGCCCTTGTTGCCCACGGATTCGATGCGCAGCTCATATGTCTCTCCCTCTTCGATTACGTCTTTCTGCACGGCTGCAGTGGCTTTGCGCTTCCTGACCGGCCGGTGGGCGCCGCAGGCATCGCACTTAAGGGTCAGCACGCGATCGCTTTTGATGAGGTGGGTATCAGGCAGCCTGCACTCGGTGCAGACCACATACTCCTCGAAGTAGGACTCTATCTGGCGGGCGATGGCCGTATCGCTGAACTTTCCCTGAAATATGCCGCGCGGCCCATCGATCTTGCCGGCAGTGCCCAGCTCCTGCAGCAGATACTTCATGAGGTGCTCAGGCTCGCGATTCAGAGTATCGGCAATGGCTGCGAAGTTCTCCAGAACTGTGGTCTTGCCCTCGTAGAAGACCTTTACGGGAGGTATGACGAACCTGTCCTTGGACTCGCGTGCTGCCGGCATGCCCTTCATGGCCCGATCCAGGCCCGCTAAATAATCGTCCATCGATATACCTTGTCTCTATTTTATCAGCTCTTGGCCCGAATCGACTGTGATCTGAATCGGTGTAGGTAGCTTGTGTCCTGCCCTGGTCAATGCCACCTTCGCCTCATTGAGGTACGCCGGGGGCACTTCCAGTGTGAAGAGCTTCTGGCCGGCCTCTACCCTGGCAGCCGTTCCAACAGCCTTGCCGAAGGCCATTCTCATGCCGCTGGATACGCGGTCTGCTCCTGCGCCGGTGGCCTGCTTGTTCTCGCGAATGACATGGTGGGGATAGGTCCTGAGCTTGAGGTGGTAGTTGGTCCTGCCCACTGCTTTGAGGAGGAAACGGTTGGCTGCGACCCTGGCAGCTTCCAGAGCCGTATGCCTGATCTGGCAGGGCTCTTTTACTACGAGTGTGAGCTTGATGGGAAAATCCTCTGTGAGATTGCCCATGTCGTAATGTACCACCTTGCTTCCCGGGACGCCGCCCATATACTCTCTGCGCGTGTAGGGCCGCTCCCTTCTTCTATACATGCTTCCTGGCTTTCTTGTCAAAACGAATTCCTCCGCTAATACTGAGATTGGTGCTCTCTATATAACTTGCTTATAAGTTTTGGCCCTGTTAGAGGCGTGGAATGGCATATCTCGCCTGCCAGTGATGTGCTCATCAGCGACCGGACGGCTTGCAGGCCGTCCTTTCTATCTGTGACCAGGCCGCTATCTGCGTTGGCCAGCGCCCACATGAGCTTGACCAGCGCCACCTCAGGAAGCATATCCTCGCCCTCGATGGCACCGGCGTCCAGCATATCGCGGCCCGTGTCGTAGACCCGGTCGCAGATCCTGCCCCGCAGGCACTGCGATGTCACCACCACCGGTATGCCCTCCTCTGTTGCCCTCTTGATGCAGTCTATCCAGTCGGAGGCCACGTGGCCGAGGCCCGTTCCCTCCAGGACTATGCCGCGATAGCCGCGGTCGATGTAGTAGCTGAGGATCTCAGGGGATGATCCGGGGGTGTACTTGACCAGGGCGCATCTGGGCTCCATCCTGTCCCGGAGCAAGAGCTCGGCCTGGCCCCTTTTTCGATAGGGCAGGAATGTCTCTATCCTGCGGGTCCTGTAGTCCACCCGGCCCAGAGGCTGCTGGTTGATGCTCTGGAAGGCATCGCGGCGGGAGGTGTGCATCTTTCGCACCCTTGTGCCCCGGTGGATGAAGCAATAGTCGTCGCTGGTGCTGGCATGCATGACCACGCAGACCTCGGCGATATCGCTGATGGCTGCAGTGGCGGCGCAGATGGCGTTCATGGAGGCGTCGCTGCTTGGCCTGTCCGAGCTTCTCTGCGAGCCGACCAGGATCACCGGCACAGGTGTGGTGAGCATGAACGAAAGCGCGGCTGCGGTGTACATCATTGTGTCAGTGCCATGGGTGATGATCACGCCATCTGCACCGCCCGATATCTCATCTGCCACAGAGCGGGCGAGGGTGATCCAGTATTCAGCACGCATGTTCTCGCTCAGGATCTGGTAGATGACACGGGCCCGGTAGTTGGCGATCTCCTCCAGCTCTGGAATAGCGGATATGATCTCGCCTGCGGAGAACTGGCTGGTGACGGCTCCGGTGCGGTAGTCGACCTTGCTGGCGATGGTGCCGCCCGTGGAGAGAATGGATGCGGTGGGCAGACCCACTCTGGCCTGCAGTGGTCGGTCTTTGGACGGGGGCCTGCTCTCCACTGCCCTCTCCAGAAGCTTGATCTCAGACATTTCTGCATTCAGGCCGACGTTGTAGCCGTTGTTCAGCTTGATGACGATGTGCCCCTCCCGGCGGGAGGGCATGAGCACCCCTTCGTAGGTCGTCCCGTTCCTTTTTACGGAGACTCTATCTCCCAGATCCATTTTAGCCTCACCAGACGTACCGTTGACCTCCATGCTTTTATTTTTGGGCTGTAAAAACGTTGCCCTTGAGCGCCTTGATCGAATCCTTTTAATCCATCTGTGCCACTGTGGTTGGGCAATGATATATTTTGTGACGGGCAATAAGGGCAAGTACGCTGAGGCGCGGGCCATATTCGGCGAGCTGATTCAAATGGACATCGGCTACACTGAGATTCAGGCCGACAGCCTGGAGGAGGTGGCGGCCTATGGAATGAAGGAGGTAGCCTCCCGCCTGGCCGGGAAGGGGCAGCTCGACAGGGCGGTAATGCTCGAGGACGCGGGACTTTTCGTCGAGGCGCTGAAGGGCTTTCCCGGCGTATACTCAGCCTATGTGCAGAAGACCGTCGGCAACAGCGGGGTTCTCAGGCTCATGGAAGGCGAGCATGACCGGAGGGCCTGCTTTAAGTCTGTCGTGGCCTATATCGAGCCGGGTATAGAGCCGGTTATGTTTACGGGAGAGCTGCACGGGCAGATCGGATTTGAGGCAAGGGGCAGCAAGGGATTTGGGTACGATCCCATCTTCTATGTGGGCGAAGAGAGCCTGGGGGAGATGGAGATAGAGAGAAAGAACCGGATATCACATCGCGCTGCATCCATGAGGGCTTTGAAGAGCTGGCTGGATGGGCGGCAGTAAATTCTTTTTGGCTCCTCGCTGTTTTGTGTGGGTAAGCTGGAATCCCGAGACACAATCCAAGTTATAGCTAAATTGCCGGGAGACCGCCAATCATCATAATATCAATGCCAACCGCCTCTCAAGTCGGAGTAATAAGTGAAGTTGCATCATGATACCAAAATAGATATCATGAGGTTACCCACAGGAAATAGCGAAGAGCCTTCTTTTTGTCATAATAAAGTCGAAGTCTTCTTTGAGTGCGATAGGCGATCTTCCGAAAATGCTCAAAGGCGCAAGGACACGGGTATAGTTGTATTATAGATTGAAGAGATGCAAGAGGATTCCTAATTACATCAGGTCTCCTATCAGATATACGGCTCGGCCAACGATTCAACCATTTTTCCGCTCTTCAGACGCCAAATTTCCTTGATTAACCATCTTTTTCGGTTGTTCTTCGACAGC
>JAGPMN010000031.1 GCA_018052825.1 Methanothrix sp. | reverse complement strand
CCGATCCCCGAGTTCACATGGGAGAATAGACGGAGTAAAAGAGATTAAATTGTCGCCCGGTACTAACTCTGGCTCCTCATCCGATGGGTATCCGCAGTCAGGCCAGTAACCCTCGTAGCGGGCGTCTGTACCGCATTTGGGTTGTCTCATGGTCACAGGTAGACATGAGTCAGTATCCTACCATAAGGACCTATCAACGCGGCCTGTAGTCCCCCTCTTGCACCGGCATTCACAGCAGAAGCAAATTCCAGGCTCGTGCCAGCCCTCTGGAGGGACATTTATGGAATGACGGCAGGCTTAATAAATCTATCCCGCAGAAATCCGGAGGGCGCGACAGCTGCCCAGTAAGCTTTAAGTTGAAGTTCTACACTAACAATCCTGAGGTGCTTCATTTGACCGACAAGATCTATGTAGTTGGGCACAAGAGTCCGGATACCGATTCTGTAACATCTGCAATCACATACGCGAACCTGAAGAACGCCCTGGGAATGAAGGAGGCCGTCCCGGCAGTCGCAGGAGACCTGAACGCCGAAACCCAGTTCCTGCTGGACCACTTCAAGGTCGCCTATCCTGAGAAGCTCACCGATGCCACTGACAGGAAGGTCATACTGGTAGACCACAATGAGATGGCACAGGCCGTGGACAATCTCAACCCGGAGAACATAGTGGAGATCGTCGACCACCACAAGATCGGCGGCATCGCTACAGGCAAGCCCATATTCTTCCTCAACGAGCCTGTGGGCGCGACTGGCGGCATCATCGCGAACCTCTACGAGCAGAACGGAGTGGCGATAACGAGGGAGATGGCCGGGCTGATGATGGCTGCGATCCTCTCAGATACTGTGCTCTTCAAGTCCCCCACATGCACTCCCCGCGATAAGGCTGCCGTGGAGAAGCTGGCAAAGATCGCGCAGGTCGATCCCATGTCCTTCGGAATGGAGCTGCTCAAGGCCAAGTCCAACATGTCCGCCAAGAGCGCCAGGGAGATCCTGATGGGCGACTTCAAGAAGTTCGACTTCTCAGGCACCAAGGCAGGCGTGGGCCAGGTTGAGGTCATGGACCTGGCCGACCTCGCACCCAAGAGGGCTGCAATCCTTGAGGAGATGAACAGGTTGAAGGAGGCAGAGAAGCTGGACATGGTCGTGCTGATGCTCACCGACGTCATGAAGGAGGCCTCAGATCTTCTCTTCGTGGGATCCGCCCAGGCCGCTGCAGGCTTCGAGAAGGCCTTCGGCGGAAAGCTGTCCAATAACTCCATATACAAGGAGAAGTGCCTCTCACGCAAAAAGCAGGTCATCCCGCCCCTGGAAAGCGCTTTCAAGAGGTAAAACGAAGGTGGCTTTTTGCCATCTTCAATGTTTTTCTTTGCGTCTGTAGAGGATACCTTTCTGTATTCTACCTGCTCGGGTGCACGCCCTCCCCCTTCCAGCGCACCAGGGGTTTGGACAGGTGCCTTCTGGCGCATGGCGGCACCTCGTAGTAGCCTGTCTCAATCTCCCGCTTTTGGGAGGACATCGCCCTTTCAGAGGCGCGTGTCTTGCAGCGGCGGCAGCGGTACCCCTGCCCCCTGCCAGCAGACTCCATCCTTCTGCCGCACTCCGGGCAGAGGGGAGAAGATGTCTCCTCCGCCTCCACCAGATGCAGTATGTTGATCCTCTCCAGGTTGAGGCAGCCCTCCTGCACAGATCCGAAGACAACAAGCTCGTCTCCGGGGCAGAGCTGCCTGACGGTGGCCCGGAAGTTCTTGGTGGGCTCGAAGGCTGCGCAGGTGATATTCCCGCTTCCGCTCCTGAGGGAAAAGAAGAGATGGCCTCCAGATATGGCCCGCACCGGCCCGGCCACAAATCCGTGCAGCCGGTAGCTCTGGCCCTCTTTGATCGCCGATTCTGCGAGGCAGCCGTCCAGGATATGGGCGTCTGTGCCCTGGTTGGTCTGGTACAGGACGCTTCTCTCCACCGGCTCGGACCTGATCATCGCCGAGGCCCGGCGGATGGCCTCGGGGTCGCTGCCTCTGATGCCGAATAGAACCGGATCTGCTGAGTGTGGGGCAAAGACTATCCTATGATTGTGATAATCGACGGTGTCCCATGTGAGGGGATATGTGGCTGCATCCGCCCTCCAGACGGAGGCAGAGTCGATGCTGCGGGGCGTGCCCCACCGCCTCCTCTCCCTGTAGGCGATCAGCTCGTATGTGAAGTCATCCAGGCTAGCTCCGATGGCAGCAATGGCCCCGATCAGGCCCCGCCCCTTCCTAAAGCCCCTGTACCAGATGCCCTCCCCGTCCAGCAGCTCCCTGGCCTCAGATATCTCCAGTATCTCAGTCACTGCGCGGCGGTAGAAGGCTGCCATCTTCGCCGTGGCCTCTTCGGCGACCACCAGCCCTGGATTGGTATTGGTGCCGGAGAAGTCGGACAGCTCCAGTACAGTCCTGAGGGCCACCGCACGGACCTCCTCAGTCCTGTCGCTAGCAATCTCAAAGGCCAGGGCGGCGTTGCCGCGCGTCTTGTATCTGGCGCAGGGATTGAGCCGGATGAGCCTGGGCAGGCCCACGAGATCGCCGAATGGCTTCAGCCGCTCCATCAGCACTGCGGCGAGGTAGGTGGTGCACAGCCCCCTCTCCGAATCGGTATCGTCAATTCCAATGAACATGGTCAACCTTAAATAGCCGTCAAACGGAGATATATAATGATGGACAAGGAACTTCTCGCCGAGCGCGTGGAGGAGCTCCTGTTGAAGGCCGGGTTCTCCACCTCGGATCGCTGCTATCTCCGTCCCAGGAGCTTCGATATGGCCGCCCGAAAGGGTGATTTATTGCTCCTGCTCAAGATACTGTCCAATATAGACGGCCTCAACGAGCAGACTGCAGTTGAGGTGCGCCGCCTCTCCAACAACCTCTTGGCGAGCCCGCTGCTGGTAGGCGAGAAGACGCGCGACCAGTACCTGAAGCGGGGAGCGGTATACTTCCGCTACGGCATTCCCACGCTGAGCCTGCCCACCCTGGCCGACTGCCTGCTGGAGGGTGATCTGCCGCTGGTCTACGCCGCTCACGGCGGCCTTTATGTTCGCATAGACGGGGCCAGGATGAGGGAGATGAGGCTGTCGCGCGGCATATCCCTGGGCTCTCTGGCATCGGAGCTGGGCGTCTCCCGCCGCACAATCAGCAAGTATGAGGTGGAGGACATGGACACATCTGTGGACGTGGCCCTCAAGCTGGAGGAGATATTCCAGCAGGAGCTGATACTGCCTGTCGATCCCTTCCACCCCAGGGAGGAGGTGGAGGAGAAGGGGCCGGTCACAGACGACATACTGCGGCTGCTCCTGCAGATCGGATTTGATGTGGTCCCCACAGCTCAGGCCCCCTTCAATGCCATAACCAGGGCTGAAGGTTTGGTGGTCCTGACGGGCGTGAGCAAGTTCTCCCAGAGCATGCTCAAGAAGGCCCGGCTCATGAGCAGCCTCTCCTCAGTTGCCCGCACCAAGTCGGTGGTGATAGTGGACGGAGAGAGCAAGGTTGAGTGCATCGAGGAGACCGCCCTCATCGAAAAGAGAGAGCTGGAGGGCATCGACCGCACCTGCGAATTCGAGGATCTGGTTGCAGAGAAGCAGAATCGATAGCGGACTTTCAATATCAAAGGCGATATCAAAATCATGAAATCCATAATGAGGCGGATCAAGGCATCCGACAGGGCATTCATATTCGGCATTGCAGGGGACAGCGGGTCTGGCAAGACCACCATATCCCGGGGCATCAAGAGAATACTCGGCGAGGAGATGGTCTGCTCCTTCTCAATGGATGACTATCACATCCTGGACAGAAAGCAGAGACGGGAGATGGGGATCACTCCCCTGCATCCTGACGCCAACAACATGGAGCTTCTCGCCGACCATCTTGAGGCTCTGAGGAGGAAAGAGGCCGTAGACAAGCCTGTCTACGACCACAGCAGGGGCGAGATCTCCGGGACTGTGCCCTTCGGCCCGGCCCCGGTTGTCATTGTGGAGGGGCTGCACCCCTTATTCACTCCAAGGCTGCGAAGCCTGATCGACTTTAAAATATTCGTGGACCCGTCGCGATCGGTGAAGAGGCTGTGGAAGGTTCGCCGCGACGTGGGAGAACGGGGATATAAGCAGGAGGAGGTGATGGCAGAGATACTGCAGCGCGAGCCCGACTACAAGCTCTATGTGGACTGGCAGAAGATCTATGCCGAGATAGTGATCAAGATCCAGGACTCCCGTTTCCATCCCACGCTCATAGATCCCCAGCCCAAGCCTGACAGGTACTCAGTCCGGCTGATCCAGGAGATGGTGGACCATCCGGTGTCCAGGGTGGACATGACCATAGACCTCTCCAAGATCCTGAGATCTGCCGAGCACGAGTTCTCCATCGAGTTTCAGAGGGACGACTACTACGGCAAGAAGGTGGGCATAATGACAGCAGACGGTGAGATCCACCAGTCCATGATCGCCGATCTGGAGAGGCGGCTCGGCGACGCCCTTGGCACATACACCGTGATCAGCGACCGGCGTGATGAGTATGTGAACGCCATAGGCTTCGCCCAGTTGATCCTGACCTGGAGCTGCCTCGAGAAGCTGGGGCGGCTGATATCGTCTTGAGGCAGGGTGGCTTGCCTCGTGAAAAAGAGATGGAAAAAAGCAGTATTGCTGCCTGAATGCCCTCAGGCCCTCTTCTTCATCTCCCTCTCTACCTCCTGTCCTGCCTCGGTCAGGCTCCAGATGCCGGCATTCTCGAATACCAGGCCCCTCTCTGCCATCTCCTCCAGTATCTTCTTGACCGATGGGGCGGGGATGTGCTCTATCTTGGCCACCTTCTCCGCTGCCAGCTTGCCCTTGGAGCCCAGGACCTGTACCACCCTTTCTCTATGCTTGTTTCCCATGATGAATCCCATATTGCCGGCTAAGTCTTCTGCCATAATTCGATACCTCTTTCTGCGTTAGCTTTATTAGCTGCTGACCTCAATGTTAAAAGTGGCGGGCAGTCTGGGTGGTTCGGCGTCACCTGTAACCCGAAATCGTCGATAAGCGGGGGGCGAAGCTGGCGGAAGACGCTCGGTGTTGCGCGTTCAGTCCCATTGCCGACAATGATTCTCCGTCCTGCAGGGATAGCACCGGTCCGCAGGCCTTCCTGAAGGAAGATCTGCGTACCATAATTGCGGGAACCGGTCCAGGCCCGGAAGGGAGCAGACCCACCGCGGGTAACTGTCGCTTACAGGTTTAAGGGGAGGAGAAGGCATCGGGATTAACTGGCGCGCACCACTGGCGGCGACCTCTGGCGTGCCCGCCACATCATCTGATTCACTATCCGCAGGGATGAAAAATGCCGAAGATTGCCGTAATCTACGCCAGCCGCACCGGAAAGACGAGAAAGATGGCAGATGCCATTGCCAATGGAGCCCGGAGCGTCGGCGGCAGTGAGGTAGTGCTCAAGGATGCGTCCAGGGCAGCGCCAGGTGATGTATCCGATGCCGATGCCATCATCCTGGGCGGGGCAACCTACAACAGCGAGCTGATCCCGACCATGAATCCGTTCCTTGACTCCCTGGAGGGAGTGGACTTAAAAGGAAAAGTGGGTGCAGCCTTCGGATCCTATGGCTGGAGCGGGGAAGGAGTGCCGGCACTCATCGACAGGATGAAGTCCTTCGGCATGTCGGTGATTGAGCCGGGGACCACGGCGGTTCAGGCTCCCACTAAAGATGACATCGAGAGGTGCTTCCATTTGGGAAAGAGGATAGCCGGCGACCTTGCACAGTGATATCAGTCAAATCTATAAACCTGAAGCGCGAGACCTTTGAAGCATGGAGCCGAATATAATCATATACATCATCCTCTTTCTCCTGGCCTTCATGATCGCCCGGGTCATAGTCAGGCTCATGCGCGGATACTGAGGATGAAGATCAAGCGACAGGCTTAAAGTTTGCTATATTTATTATGAAGCCATGTTTCCACCGGTATTAGCCACAGTGGGCGGCTCAGGAACTCGCCTTTACCCTCTTACCTTAGATCAGCCCAAGCCGCTCGTGGAACTATGCGATACAGCCATAATCGCCAACCTCTTCCGGGTGCTGGCCAGCCAGGGCTGCAGGAGATTCATTTTAGGCAGCAAAGGAGCGGGCAATACCCTCAACCTCAGCAACTATTTTAAGGCGGGAGAAGGCTTTTTCAAGCGCCTCGGCATCAGCGACCACCAGGACTTCAGCTACCAGCCCCTCTACGATGACAAGGGAAGCGCCGACTCAATGCGCTACTGCATGAACTACTTTGACATCGACGGCGACCTGCTGGTGGTATCTGGCGACAACCTCATAGATATCGACCTGCAGAGCTTCGTGGACTTTCACAGGAAGCACAGGCCGGTTCTCACTGTAGCCCTGAAGGAGATGGGCAGAGATGAGAGCGTATCCCATTACGGCGTGGCCCGGGTGGATGAAGACATGCGCATCGCTGGCTTTGTAGAGAAGCCGAGGCCTGGCAGCGAGCCCAGCCGCATGATCAACACCGCATTCTACCTCTTCTCCCCACAGATCAAGAAGATTCTGGCAGAGATGGGTGACAGCGCCCGCGACATAGGTGGGGATCTGATCCCCTACCTCACCGAAAACGGCTATCCCGTCTACGGTTATCCCATCACAGGCTACTGGATCGACATAGGCACGCCGGAAAGGCTGCACCAGGCGGCCATGGACTGCCTGTCCGGTGCCGTGCGCCACTTCGACCGTAAATACCACTACCAGCCCAATCAGTGGATCCATCCCAGCACTCTTGCCAAAATCGCGCCGCTTCTGGATTCCGGCGAAATCAAGCTCTCTGGAAACGTGTCCATCGGCAGGAACTGCCGCATCGAAAGGGGGGTGATCATCGAGAACTCCCACATCGGCCACACGAGCCTCCTCGAAAGGGATGTGGAGATAAAGGATAGCATGATCATGAGCTTTGCTCACATCCAGCACATGGTCAGCATCAGCAGGAGCATCGTCGGCCGCCATACCACCATCGAGGAGCACAGCGTTCTCGGCACGAATGGGGCGGCGGAAGGCCATATCTCAGTCATAGGAGAGAATGTGACGCTCCCGCCGGAATCGGTTGTTGCGCCTGGCGTCAGGGTCTCTCCTCTAAAGTACAGCCACCGCATCCTGGCCACGGGGAGGTTTGTGGAGCTCGGAACTGATGAAAGGAATATATATTTTGCAGAAAAAGGATCGCCGAGCCGCTAATAGTAGCGCTCCCACCCTCCTTCCACCTTTCTGACCTTATATTTTGCGCCGTTCTCCATAAGATAACGGTTCAGGGCTTGAGCATCGGTAAAGAAGCGCTTATCCCAAAGGTTGTTGTATATGTCCTCGGTGGAGAAGCCCTTAAGCTCGCCCCTGCCGTAAACGATCCTCTCGATTGTATAGTAGATGTCGTCAAACTTCCTCAGCGGATATGTCCATTCTGCAAACTGCATCTCTTGCCCTCCTCATCTCTTAGCAGGCTATGAGCAGATAAGAACCTTTCGTTTTTGGGGAGAAGAGTTATCAGGGCCCAGCCTCTCAGCCCATGATATGAATGATGATCTATCCCGTCTGCACCAGAAGATCAGCCAGTGCCGGCTTTGTCCTCTATCCGGGGGCAGGAATCTCGCTGTTCCGGGCAGCGGCCCCCGGCATCCACGCATACTTCTGGTGGGCGAGGCCCCCGGCCGGGAGGAGGACAGGAGGGGCCTTCCATTCGTGGGCAGGGCAGGCCAGATCCTGGATGATGCCCTGAGGCAGGCGGGCCTGGCCCGGCAGGAGGTCTTCATCACCAGCGTGATCAAGTGCCGGCCGCCCAAGAACAGAAAGCCCAGGAAGGATGAGATCGACCTGTGCCTGCCCTATCTGCTGCATCAGATAGAGATACTAGCCCCGCGCATAATCTGCCTGATGGGAAACACTGCAGCCCTCGCCCTGCTGGGCCGGCAGGGGATAGCATCTCAGCGGGGCAGGATCTGGCGGGATCGCTTCCTTGTGACATACCATCCAGCCGCCGTTCTCCGGAATAGAAATCTCATGAATGATTTTGTATCCGACCTGCGCCTGGCAGCCAGAGAGGCGGAATGAGAGGAGAGAGAGTTGTTTGACCTGACTTACGATATCTGGAAGGAGATCATTGCGGAAATCGTCTCAGCCCATGAGCCCCTCTTCTCAGCCCTGCATCAGGCGGCGGAGGATATCCAGCTCACAAAAGACCTGGTCGACGATCTGAAGAAGAAAAGGGAGATCGCAGTCGCAGGCGATCACTGGGAGATCGCGCTCCGCCTGGATTTCGTGGGGGATGAGATCGGGGGCTTTATCATCTTCCTGGCGACTGAGGAGGCCGTATCCACACTCGAGCAGATCAAGGCAGACATCGCATCCGAATACGGCCTTTCTCCGGAGGATATCGAGGCCTTCGAGATAGACTGCGGCCTGAACATGCAGGAGGAGACCCTCGAGGAGATGGAGGAGGTGTACGGCGTGCGGGCAGACGTGGCTGAGGAGGGAAAGATCGTATACGAGCTGGTGATCTTCGACAGCCGCGACATCGACGACAGCCTTTATAGCGACATGCTCTGGCAGGAAGATATCGATAATTAGAGGAAGGCTGCCTCCTGTAGCCTGGCAAACTCCTTAGCCCAGTAGGTTATGATCATATCTGCCCCCGCCCTCTTGATGCAGGTCAAAGCCTCAAGGAACGCCGGCCGCTCATCCAGCCAGCCGTTCTTCGCAGCGGCTGTGATCATCGAATACTCCCCTGAGACCTGGTAGGCAGCAGTGGGCATGGCGAAGACGTCCTTAACGGCTCGCAGCACATCGAGATAGGGCATGGCCGGCTTGACCATCACCATATCCGCTCCCTCCTCTATGTCCAGCTGCACCTCCCACATGGCCTCGGCGGCATTGGCCGGATTCATCTGGTATCCCTTGCGGTCGCCCCAGGCATAGCCCGACTCCGCTGCCTCCCGGAAGGGGCCGTAGAATGTGGAGGCATACTTGGCGGCGTAGGAGAGTATGGGCGTGTCGGTGTATCCCTCCAGGTCCAGCGAGGCGCGAATGGCAGAGACCATATGATCCATCATGCCGCTCGGAGCCACTATATCGGCTCCTGCCTGGGCGTGGCTGACTGCCGTCTCCCCCAGAAGGGGCAGAGTCTCGTCGTTTAATATCTTCTCCCCTCTGACCAGGCCGCAGTGGCCGTGGGAGGTATACTCACAGAGGCACAGGTCGGTTATGACCGTCAGGCCGGTTGTCTCTTTGATCGCGCGCACGGCCTTCTGGACTATGCCGTCTCTGTCGTAGGCTGCTGACCCCATCTCATCCTTGTGTGAGGGCAGGCCGAAGAGCAGCACAGCCGGAACTCCCAAGTCCTCCAGTGCCCCAGCCTCCGCCGGAAGGCTCTCCAGGCTCTGCCGGAACTGGCCCGGCATGGAGGCGATGGGCTGGGGCTGTCTGGCCCTCTCGTCCACGAATACGGGCTGAATCAAATTCTCACGGGAGAGTGTGGTCTCCTTTACCATATCCCTGATCTTTGGGGCTCTCAGCCGCCTCATCCTTCTCATTTTCCGTCCTCCAGGTCGAACAGCTTGCTGACGGTCTCAAGCATCTCTCTGTCCCCTCTCTCCGCTGCGCTCTTGAGGGCCTTGGTGGGCCCGGAGAACAGCTTGTTCACAATGGAATGGCTCATGTCCCGAAGCACCTTCTGCTCTATATCTCCCAGGGTATGCCTGGCTGAGAGCTTGTTCATAGCCCGCTTCACCTCCAGCTCCTTGACGGCCTCAGCCTGGGAGTAGAGCCTGGCCAGCAGATCCTCGGCCTGCTTTCTTTTGTACTTGGCCTGGAGTAGCGCCATCTCCTCGGCTATGATGCTCTCCACACGCTCCACCTCCGCCATCCTCTGCCGCATGTTCTCGCTGCTTATGCTCTTCAGGCTATCGATATTGTGAAGCTCCACTCCAGGGACCTCCCCCGCCGCCTCATCCACGTCCCTCGGATTGGCTATATCGATGATGAGAAGCCTGTCGTTCCGGCCTGCCATGACCTTCTCGATGTCCTCCTTGAGGAGTATGTAGTGTGGAGCCGATGTGGCGCTGATGACCACGTTTGCAGTCTTCAGCCGCTCCTTCATCTCCTCGAAGGGCAGGGCCTCGGCGCCCAGGCAGCCGGCCAGGCTCTGGGCGGAGCTGAATGTGCGGTTGGTCACAGCCAGAGAGGCGATGGGCCGGGCCATGAGGGCTCGCGATATCAGCTCGCCCGTCTCCCCCGCACCTATCACCAGAACGGATGCGCCCGACAGGTCCCCCAGTATCTCCTCTGCCATGTCTACGGCCGCCGATCCCACTGAGACCGACCTCTCGTTGATGCGGGTCTCCTTTCGCACCCTCTTTCCCACGGCAATGGCCTTCTTGAATGCGGTGTCAAGCATCCAGCCCGTCGTTCCCGCCCTGGCTGCTATGGCCACCAGCTCCTTCATCTGCCCCAGGATCTGGTCCTCGCCAAGGATCATGGACTCCAGCCCAGACGCCAGGCGCAGCAGGTGGAGAAGGGACTCGTCGTGGTCATGAAAATCGATGATGCGGGATGAGACGCGCGCCTTCTTGGCCAGGTCGAAGAGGACCTTCTCGCCGCGGGCGCTGACGACATAGATCTCGACGCGATTGCAGGTCTTGAGCACGGCGCACTCTTCCACCCTGTCCTGCGAGGCCACCCACTTGAGAAGCGTCTCAACATCGCCATGCCAGGCCTTCTCGATTTCATCAATGGAGGCCTTTTTGTGCGTCACCAGCATCGAGGCTATCTCGCTCATTCAAGCCAGCATGTGAGCGGGCTCTCATATAGGCCTTTTCATAGGAGACGGCAAGAAGCCTCCAGACCTGCTCATCCTCCAGAATGCGGCGAAGTATGGCAGCCCGCTCCCTCTGATCCAGATCAAGCTCTCTGATCTCGCTGCGGATCTGGGAGAGCAGCCGGGCCATATCGGCGTGAAGATCCAAAAGGGCATCGTCCAGATGCAGACGGAGGTATCTGGTGAGGGCCGGAACCTCAGTGGCTATGGCAATGGATATCGAGCCCCTGCGAATGATTGATGGGACGACCACGTCCCCCCGCTCATCCACGCTGTTGACCAAAATGCCCGCTCTTCCGGCTGCCTCTCTTATGGCAGAGTTGAGCCTGGAGTCGCTGGTGGCGGGAATGGCTATAAAGGCGCCCTCTATATATGCAGATAGCTCTTCTGGAGATCGCGCAGACAGCTCGCACTCCACCAGCTCCAGCCTGCGCCCAGGCTCTCCTGCCATCTCCAGAAGGCCCTGTGAGAAGTCGCGCGACAAGACCCTTACAGGAGCATAAGCGGAGAACAGCCTGGCCTTGCGCTCCCCCACAGCCCCCCCTCCGAAGATCACCACCTTCCTGTCCCTCAGGTCCAGAAAGAGGGGGATGAGTGGGGAGCTCGCCCCCTCCCGCGCAGCATCGAGCATATAGGTTCGCACCGGTCCAGCAGTATTTACATCAGATCCTCGCGGAGGTCTTCTTGTACTCCCTCACGCTGAAGAGCACCCTGTAGTCCCTGATGCCAGACTGCTCTGAGAGCCGCCGCGCCACATTCAGGCAGCCCTCCTGGCTCTTGGAGTGCACCATTGTGTAGAGGTTGTAGGGCCAGTCTGGGGCAGTTGCCCTCTCGTAGCAGTGAGTTACCTCCTCCGCGGCAGCGAATAGCTCTCCTGCCCTCTCCAGGCACTGCGGATCTGCCCTCCAGGCGATCATGGCATTGGCCACGATTCCCAGAGCCCTGTGGCCGATTGTGGCGGCAAAGCGGCGCACAACTCCCTCTTCTTTCATGGCCAGCAGCCGGTCGATGACCTCCTGCTCAGTCAGATCCAGCGCCTCGGCCATACTGCGGTAGGGACGCGCCGTCAGCTCCACGCCGTCCTGGGCCAACCTGAGAAGCTGATAGTCCTTTTCGTCCATCACAGCCACCCCCAGGCATCGCTGAAGGGATAGCGATCCACGCCTCCGCCGGCAACCAGGCGCGGCTCGCCTCCGTCAGAGTGGTCGCTCCAGTAGTTGCCTCCGAGTTCAGGGCCGCCGTCCCACCGATTCTCTCCGTTGTCGGCAGCATTCTGCAGGCCGTTGTTCGCGAAGACATTGCGGTAGATATCATTGGAGGAGCAGTCCACCAGATTAGCTCCAGCTAAACTGTTATCATGAATATGGTTCCCGGTTATAATGCCCTGCCGGCACATGCTCATGCGCAGGCCGTAGCGGCTGTTCTCTGCCAGCTCATTGCCCTGCAGGCGAAAGAGCCGGCAGGACTGAATGTAGATGCCCTGGGCGTTTCCTGTGGCTGTGTTATTGAGAACCTCAGCTCCCTCCAGCTGCTGGAGGGATATGCCATCCCTCTCATTTCCGCTCGCATTGTTGGCCTGGAGGATGCAGGAGTTGCTGGCAATGAGGATTATGCCGTTCTCATTGAGGAGGGCCTCATTTCCAATGAGCGAGCAGTTATTGGATTTGAGAAGGGAGAATCCGTCCCCGCGATTGCGGAGGGCGCTGCAGTCCCGAATCCTGCACAGCCGCGAGCCCTTAAGGGCCGCTCCCGCTGCGCCGTCCTCTATCCGGCATTGCAGCAGCCCGAGGCCCGAGCAATCATCTGCCAGTATGCCTTCAGATGAGCAGTTCACGGCGGCGGCAGCCACTATCTGGCAGGTTGAAGAGGCCGTGGCTGCAAACCCCGTCAGGCACTGCTCTGCCAGGCTCTGCTCTATGGTGCATGACCTGCTGCCTGCCAGGAGGTATCCGCTCTCTGCATATCTCACACTGCTGTTTTGGATGCTGCAGTCGCTGCAGTTGACCAGCAGAATCCCTGCGCTGCTGTTGGCCAGGGCGATGTCCTGAGCCCTGATCTGCTGGCATGAGACCAGCCCCAAAAAGCCGCAGTCCGATGGCACCTGGATGCCGGATGCTCCCACCAGATAGCATACGGGCTTTCCGTCAACCAGATTGCTCGCGTCTATGTCCTGATCGAAATAAATTGGGCTGTACATGCCGTCCCTGCCAGACAGGCGCAGGTTGTAGCTGTTGTTGTGCAGGAGGCTGTCGCGGAGGAGATTTTTAGGGCTGCCTCTCAGGGAGATGCCGTAGGTGTTGGCAAAGGCCTCGTTGGAGAGGAGGCTGTTATGATTTGAGCCCTGCAGAAGTATTCCGTTGCCGCTCTGAATGAGCCTGTTACTCTGCAGCAGGTTCTGGGAGGAATCGTCCAGGAATACCGCCGCCCTCTCAGCCCTCTCGATCGCATTTCCCGATACCAGGCTGTTCATAGATCTGCGCAGGCTTATGCCGATCTTTCCTCCCTGGATGCGGTTTTCTGTGAGGGTATTTCCCTGGCCGCCCTCCACATCCAGTGAGCTGATATAGCCTCCGGAGATATCATTGCCGGATACAGAATTGTCATGCGAGCCCCTGAGCACCACAGCAAATCCGTCTCCTGCAAACGAGTTGTTCAGGACGCTGCAATTGCCGGACTCCTCCACCAGCACTCCCTGAAGGGCGGATATATTGCACCCGGATATTCGGAAGCGCTCGGTGCGGTTTATCCTGGCTGCAGCCTCTGCTTTAATGCTGCTGTTTCTGATGGTGCATCCTGCGGCGTATACCTCCAGGCCGCTGGGGGAGTCGATCCGGCACTCCTGCAGGGAGCAGTTCTCTGCTGATATGCGCAGGGCGGTCGCGGCTGCGGTGATGCTGCAGCCGGATAGGCTGGCGTTCCTTCCATCAATCATGACGGCCGGCTGGCTGCCGCTGGACTTGAATGTGAGGCCTGAGATCCTGCAGTTAGCAGCTGCAACTCTCGTAGACCCCTCTATGACCGCCTGCCCGGCTCCTGAGATCTCCAGGCTCCTGTCCAGGATGGGGGCTGGGTAGTTGCCTGGCAGAATGCGGATGGTATCGCCAGGCCCGGCCTTGAGTATGGCGGAGTTGAGGGTTACGGCATCACCCCTGCCGGAGGGGTCGACCGTAATGGTCCGCGCATCACAGGATGTAATGCAGAGCAGGAGGAATAGCAGGGCGGCGGCTTTCATATTTCCTGGTTTATGGGATGGCTTGCTAATAAAGCTATGCCGGCTGGCAGTAAAAATATATAACTTCAAATTATTTCTATTACCCACATAGATAATAACCATCTTTTGCCATTGATCAATAATCAATGATTCCCAAAGTCATCATATGCGAATATCCCGCCCGCCTAAAATTTAAATATTTAATTTATATAACATCTGTTTTATATCTTCCGGCAGAAAGGCTGAAATATGCAAATCAATATGTTATCGTTTAGCAGGGAGAGATCTTTGATATGGCAGGGCCATTTCGCATTCTTATCATTGAAGACGATCCGGAGCATGCCGATCTTATCAGAATGGGCTTTCGCAGGCATGATGAGTTCTTCCTGAACTTTGCCGCATCAGGAGAGGCTGGGCTGGAGATGATATCATCCGGCACATACGATCTGATATCTGTGGACCTGGTACTGCCCGGCATCGGCGGCCTGGATGTGCTTGTCAGGATCAGAAAGCTAGATCCCGATATCCCTGTGGTCATGGTGTCCGGCCACGGCACGACGGAGATGGCTGTGGTGGCCTTCGAGAACCGTGCCACCAAGTATGTGGTCAAGAGCCTGGAGAGCTTCAAGAGCCTGCCATATATATTTGAGAACCTGATTCAGGAGGCCAGGTTCAAAGCCAGTGAAAGGGCCATGAGAGAGCAGATAGAGCGCTCGGAGAGGATACACAGAAATATCGTGGAGAACGCCCTGGCAGGCATTTACATCCTTCAGGATGGGGCCTTCCGGCTTGTCAATCCCAAGCTGGGAGAGATTTTCGGCTGCTCTGCGGAGAGCCTGGTGGGCATGCCCTTCTGGCAGCTTGTCCAGCCGGATGACCTGCACTGCGTAAGCCGTCTGGAGACGGCCTGCTCTGATGTGCCCGTCTACGAGTCCAAGGTGCAGCGCAAGGATGGAAGCTATCGCTGGATTGAGTTTCGAACCATTCCCATAGAATACGAAGGCAGGAGGGCGGTACTCGGCAATCTCCTGGATATCACCCATAGAAAAGAGCTGGAGATTGAGATGAGAAGGGCAGTGCGGGAGCTTTCTGCCATGAATGGCATAATGGAGAGCTGCCAGATTTCGTCTGATCTGAACGGCATGCTGGCAGAGGCCCTCAATCACATCATATCCGGAATAGAGGATGTTGAGCTTGGCGGCGTATTTCTCAAAGAGGAGGGCGGCCTGGTTCTGCGGGCCCTGCAGGGCTCTGTGGAGGATATGATGGATTTCATCAAGGGCATGCCCACAGGAGAGCTGCTGAGTCGGGCAGGGGTCCTGAAATCCCGGTGTGAGGGGCCTGAGGCTGTGATCTGGATCTCTGCTCCCATCATCTGCAAATCTCTTCCTCAGGGGGTTGTGATCCTCAGGCGCAGGGGAGCGGCGGAAAAGGAGGCCATTGCCTTTTTGGAAAAAGCCGCCTTGAGGGCGGGCCGCCTGCTGGGTATACCGGGCACCGCGCTCCTGGCCTCTCACGGTGCACCGTCCCTTTCCCCATCAATAAAAAGCAACCCCTGCCAATCCTAGCCGAAGAAATCATACAGGAAGTTCACCTGGCCGGGAGGGCGGCTCAGGCCTTCCAGGATTATCCGTCCGGCAATGCCTGCAACCTCCTGCGGGCTCTTTCCTGTGGTGTCAATCTCATCCACCCGGCTGCACATCTCTACCGCCTCCACCAGTATCACATCCAGGGCTTCGGCCTCCAGGTTCTCCCTGATTTTGGCCTCGCTGTAGCCGCGCTCCTCCAGCCGGATGGCCAGCTCAGATGGAGATAGGCGCAGAACAATGGCCCTGTCAGCGAAGTGATGGGAGAGGTGCCCCTCAAGTATGACAGGCTCGCCCGCAGGCCATGCCTGCTCCATCTCATCCAGGCGCGCCGCCAGGGCATCCATGTCCGCCTCCAGGCAGCCTCTCTCCTCATCTCTGCCCAGGTTCAGGCCGGCTTTCACGAGGGCGTTGATGTCCACAATCCTCCAGGGGAGCAGGCTGGCTAGAGTGGTCTTCCCGGTGCCCGGCGTGCCTGTCAGGGCTATGCGCATATCTCCTGCAAGGCTGATAGGAAGCGCTCGTTCTCTTCAGCAGTCCCCACAGTCACCCTGACGTGGTGCTCTCCTGAGCCCCGGAAGGTGCGGCAGTCCCTGATGATTATCCCCCTCTGCAGGAATTTCTCCACGAATGCTGCCGAGTCCTCTTCAGTCTCAATGTAGAGGAAGTTGGCCTGGGATGGGTGGGCGCCGATCAGCTTCTGCAGCCTCTCCCTCTCCGATACTATCCTTTCCACTGAGCGGCGCATGAATGGCAGATCGGATAGGGCTGCCGTGCCTGCGGCCACAGATGCAGCGCTGACGGCAAAGAATGGGGGAGCAGCCCTGCGGTACTGCTCTGCGATCCAGGGCGGCGCCAGGGCATATCCCAGCCGCAGCCCTGCGAGGCCGAAGGCCTTGGAAAGGGTGCGGCCTACGATCAGGTTGTCGTACTCCCTCACCAGTCCAGCCAGGCTCCGCTCTGCAAACTCCACATAGGCCTCGTCCAAAAAGACGACGGCATCAGTGTTCTCCAGCAGGGCGCGAACCTCTTTTTCGCCCATCACATTGCCTGTGGGGTTGTTGGGGGTGCAGAAGAAGGCCATCTTCGCATCCGCCGGCACTGCTGTGGAGGCCTCAAAGCCCGGCCCCCTCGGGACGAATACCGGATCTGCTCCGGCCAGGATGGTGAGGATCTCATAGTAACTGAAGGTTGGCGTGGGGATGAATGTCCTGTCCCCCCTCTCCAGAAAGATCCTGGTAAGCGTATCCATGACGCCGTCCATTCCAGCTCCTATCACTATCATCTCCTCTGGAAAGCCGGTGTAGGCGGACAGCCCCTCCAGAAGGCCCTCCGGCTCGGGATATCTCTCAGGAGATATGGCTGCCAGGGCATCCGCCACATTGGGGCTTGGGCCGTAGGGGTTCTCGTTGCTGCCCAGCTTCACGATCTTGGTGGCAGGGATGCCGTACCTTCTGGAGATCTCCCCAAATCCCCTGCCTGCCACATATGGCCGGAGGCGGCTTAAGGCCGGCACCAGCATTGACGCCCGCCAGGAATCAGAGTGCCTCGCCAATTATATTCACCACTTTGTCTATCTCATCCCTGCCCACTACGAGGGGCGGGATGAGGCGGAGGGTGTGCTCGCCGGTGTTGTTGAGAATAACGCCTTTAGAGAGGGCTTTTTCCACAAGCGCCCGGCAGTCGGCATCGAGGTCCATCCCCACCATCAGCCCGAGGCCCCGGAGATCGCTGGGGGCTAGCCTCTTCAGCTGCTTTCTGAGGTACTCGCCCATCTCGGCTGAGCGCTCCACCAGCCCCTCCCCCTTTATGACATCGATGACGGCAAGGGCAGCGGCGCTTGTCAGAGCACCCCCTGCGAAGGTCGAGCCGTGGTCGCCCCTGGAAAAGCCATTGGCAGCAGGGCCGCAGGCCAGCATTGCCCCCATGGGCAGGCCTCCCGCCATGGCCTTGGCGAGTGTCATGATATCCGGCATCACGCCCGAGTGCTCCTTTGCAAACCACTTTCCTGTTCGGCCAAAGCCGGTCTGCACCTCGTCGAATATCAGCTGAGCACAGCGGTCATCGCATATCTGCCGTGCGGCCTGAAGGTACTTCTCATCTGCCACGTAGACCCCAGCCTCCCCCTGCACAGGCTCGAGGATGACTGCGGCGGTTTCGGATGTGACCGCAGCCTTGAGGGCCTCGATATCGTTGTATGGCACGAATTCCGCCTCGGCGAGGGGCCGGAAGGGCTCGCGATAGGCGGACTTGTATGTCGCTCCCAATGCGCCCAGCGTTCTGCCGTGAAAGGCGCGCTCGGCAGCCACGATCCTCGACCTGCCAGTCAGGCGGCGGACGAGCTTGAAGGCAGCCTCCACGCTCTCGGCTCCTGAGTTGCAGAGGTAGACCCTATCCATGCCGGTGAGGGCCTTCAGCTCCTCTGCGAGCAGCACCTGATTTTCGGTGTAGTAGAGGTTGGAGGTGTGAATCAGCCTCTCCGCCTGCCTCTGTATGGCCTGCACCACCTTCGGGTGGCAGTGGCCAACATTGTTTACGGCTATGCCTGCCACAAAGTCCAGATACTCCCTTCCGTCCGAGTCCCAGACTCGGGCGCCCAGGCCGCGCACGAGCAGTACGTCCAGACGGCCGTAGGTCTGGAATATGGCTTCAGATTCCCTTTTCTTGAGGTCGTTTTTATCTGTCATGGAAAATGCTTCCGGCTCCAGATGAATTTTGGTTTTGGCTTGTGAATCCTCTCAATTGCAGCCTCGCGGGAAATATACCTTCCGCCCGGGGTGGGCGGCCGCAGGAAGGACCCGGTCGCTGCGGGTAGCTTAAGCCCAAAAAATTAAGCCAGCTGCATTCACAGCATGCTCCTTGCGAACCTCAGGCTCATCTGTATCTGCCTGCTGACATCCCGGCTGGTGATCTCCATATGGCCGGGATACATGGCCTTCACATCGAGCCTCACAAGCCTCTCAATTGAGCTGACCAGCTCTGGAGTGCTGCCCCCGTACATATCAGTCCTGCCGATGTTTCCATCCGGAAATACGGTGTCCCCTGAGAAGAGCACCTTCTCCCTCTCCTCGTACAGGCAAATGCTCCCCGGTGAGTGGCCTGGCGTCTCCATGACCCGCAGCTTCCACTGGCCGGTGTCCAGCACCATTCCCTCATGCAGCGCCTCGTCCACCCTGAACTCCGGGGCCTGCTGGCCGAAGAGATAGGCTACAGTTGCGAGGTCGTCCCCCACTGCGCCGACCTCCTTTTCGCTGAGCAGGATCTTCGCTCCAGTCGCCTCCTGCAGAGCAGGTGCGGCCCCGCAGTGATCGTGATGGCAGTGGGTGAGCACAATCATCTCTATCCTGGCGGGATCGATAAACTTCCTGATATTCTTTAATGTCGGCCCGGCCATCATGCCCGCGTCTACGAGAACGGGCCTTTCATCCATCACCAGATAGACATTGCCATCGAAGGCGGCACCGCTAACCTTATGCACTTCGACCATGAAATAAACACCGAGTGATCGAGAGAAATCTCTTACGATATATTAGTTGGTATCAATGACGCTGATGCAAGAGGCAAAGATGGGGCGGCTCTCCCCCAGGATCGTGGCTGCAGCCGGGCGGGAGCGCATGCAGCCGGAGAAGCTAGCCGCCCTGGTGGCAGCGGGAAAGGCGGTTGTGCCTGGAAACGTCCGCCGGCAGGAAGGCCTGGCCACGGGTGTGGGCGAGGGGCTCTCCATCAAGGTGAATGTCAATGTGGGGACATCTCAGAGCCTGGACTCGCCTGAGACAGAGGTGCAAAAGGCCCTGGCCGCAGTCTCCGCAGGGGCGGACACGGTCATGGACCTGTCCACGGGCGGAGACCTGGATGCCCTCAGGAGGAAGATCCTGGATGCAGTGGCAGTTCCAGTGGGCTCGGTGCCGGTCTACAGTGCGGCTGTAAAGAAGGAGCTGACCAACCAGGGCTTTTTCAACGCCCTCGAGAGGCACGCCAGGGACGGCGTGGACTTTGTGACTGTGCACGTGGGCGTGAACAGGAACTCCCTTGAGAGGCTGCGCTGCGACCCGCGGGTCATGGGAGTTGTCAGCCGGGGAGGCTCTCTGACAATGAAGTACATCAGCGAGACAGGCGAGGACAACCCCTACTACTCTGAGTACGACTATCTTCTGGAGATGGCAAAGGAGTACGACCTGACGCTCTCTCTGGGAGACGGGCTGCGGCCGGGCTGCATCCAGGATGCTTCGGACCGGGCCAAGTACATGGAGTTCATAATTCTGGGCGAGATGGTCAAGAAGGCTCGCGAGGCGGGTGTGCAGGCCATGGTCGAGGGGCCGGGGCATGTGCCTGCAGATGAGATCGAGACGGCAGTGCGGGCAATGAAACACCTCACCGACGGAGCGCCTCTCTACCTGCTGGGGCCCCTCGTCACAGACATAGCTCCGGGCTACGACCACATCACCGCTGCCATGGGGGGCGTGGTGGCGGCCATGGCCGGAGCCGACTTCCTCTGCGCCACCACCCCTTCAGAGCACCTGGACCTGCCCGCACTGGAGGATGTGGTTGAGGGAACATACGTGACCCGAATAGCCGCTCATGCAGGAGACCTCACCCGACCAGGTGTGCGGGAGCGGGCGAGAGAGAGAGACCTGCAGATGGCCCGGGCCAGGGCCGACCTCAACTGGGAGGCACAGTTTCAGGCAGCCATCAATCCAGCCCTGGCGAGGAGGATCCGCCACCGCAGGGGGGTGGAGACGGACACCTGCACCATGTGCTCTGAGCTGTGCGCCATTCGCCTGGCGAGGGAGGCCATGGAGAGGGGGGCAGGATTGCCTGGCCGCCCCGAAGGTAAGGAGAAAAGGGGGGAATGACCTCTGCCAGAGAAAAGCGGCAAGAGCCGCAAGGACATCCGCCCCGGCATGCTAGTTGATATCGTCCTCAAGAAGGACCAGCGAACCGGAAAAAGGACGCGCGGAGTGGTCAGGGAGCTTCTGACATCCTCCTCGTTTCATCCCCACGGCATCAAAGTGCGGCTTGAGGATGGGCAGGTGGGCCGGGTTAAGGCAGTGCTGGAATAGCGGCAGGCAGGAACCTTTTTATCTCCTGCTTTCTATTCGTCGCTCATGGTAAAGGAAGTTCATGCAGCCCATATCCTCTGCAAGACGGAAAAGAAAGCCATGGAAGTGATGGAGAAGCTGGCCGGTGGATCGCAGAGCTTTGCCGAGATGGCAAGGAAGTACTCTCAATGTCCCTCCGGCAAGAGCGGCGGCGACCTGGGATGGTTTGGCAGGGGCCGAATGGTCCCTGAGTTCGAAAAGGCCGCATTCGAGGGGGAGAAGGGAAAGGTCCTGGGGCCTGTCAAGACCCAGTTCGGATATCATCTGATCAAAGTGCTGGACAGAAAGTAAGCAACGCAATGTCTCCATTCAAGTTGCCCTCATGCAGTGCCCCGGACTTTTACGACATCAGCGTGCCACTTTGCAGCGCCCCCTCCTGGCCTGGAGACAGGCCGTTCTCCCTGGAGTGGCAGTCCGGCCATCTTGACGAGAAGGATGGCCCCGGGAACGGTTGCCTTCTCTCAGCCCTGAGCCTCTCTTCTCATGCCGCCACCCATCTTGATTTTCCCTGCCACGTCCTGAGCGGGGGTCGCAGGCAGGATGACTATAGTGTGCAGCGGTTCATACTTCCAGCATGGGTGGTAGATGCCAGGGGAGAGGAGGGGGCAGTCTCTGCCTCAGCATTGAGGGAGGGCCTGCCTGGCGGCAGAGCTCCTCCGGGCGAGGCTATACTCTTCAAGACTGCCAACTCGGCGATGAGGCTGACCTCCCGCACGAGCTTCACTGCAGACTATGTGAGCCTCTCGCAGGAGGCGGCCCGCATTTGCGCCGCGGCGAAGGCCGGCCTTGTGGGCATTGACTGCCTTTCTGTGGACGGATACGAGAGCGCCCTGCCAGTGCACCGCATACTCCTGAATAGCGACGTTCTGATCCTGGAGGGAATCGATCTATCTGCTGTGCCGGCAGGCAGGTATACTCTCATCTGCCTTCCCCTGAGCCTTGGAGGGGCCGAGGCCTCTCCTGTCCGGGCAGTTCTAGTGAGGCAGTTGCCACCCCGATAATAGAGGAAAGAACAAGGGAAGGTCATTCAGAGGGTTTCAGGCTCGACCTCATGCTTGAATGAGAGCCTGATCTTCGCCCGGAACTCAAGGACGCTGCCTTCGGCAAGCCTGGAGTCCAGCTCTGCAATCTCAACAATCCTCATGTTTGTCAGAGTCATGCCCGCCGTCTCCAGGGCATTGGCGACTGCCTGCTCCCAGCCCTCACTCGAGGTTCCCACCACCTCAATAAAGTTATAAACGCTGTTGCCGATTTCGCCAATATCTTTCATATACTATTATTTCGCTTTTCTCATTGATATAACCATTGATTTAGCCGAAAAAAGGTGAAGGTTGAATTGAGGCGCTACTCTGCCTCCTTCTCTCCGGAATCAGCATCGACCTGAGCCCTTTCCTCCCCTCCGGCCTCCTCCTTCTTTGCCCTCTTGGGGCCTCTGCCCATGGCCGTTAAAGAGGCCTTTGCCTGGATTCTGGCCAGAGGATAATCGTCGTGGGCCACCCTCTCCAGAGCCTCAATGGCCCGGCTGTCCTTCAGCTCCCCAGCCACCCAGGCAGCTCCTGCGCGCACATCCTTGTCTGCATCGGAGAGCGCTTGTATCACCCGGTCGGCAACTGCTCTGCCGTAAGTGGCTATGGCCACCATGGCATTGCTCTTGACCAGATACTCTTCGTCCTTGAGGGCCTCGATGAGCGCCTCTATGGCCTCTGATGCCTCGCGCCGGGATAGCAGTATGATGGCGTTGGAGCGCACCAGCATGTGCTTGTCCTTGGTTGCCGCAATCAGCCTCTCTGTGCTCCAGCTCGGATCTGGGAGGTTCGCTGGCATGGCCGGCTCCTCTGCGGCGCATGCAGGGCAGGCCTCCTCCGTCATGGAACGGCTTATGACGGGCTCGGCTTTGCCCACGGTTTTCTGCTCTTCGGTTGAAGTCTCCTCTGTTTTCTTTTCACCCATGAAAAAGCCTTGCGCATCTATTCTACTTCAGCTTTTCCCAGGGCGAATGCCCTCTCATTCGCATCCAAAAAGCGGGGCGACACCACATTGTAAAGAGCCTGCAAAATCAGCTCCTCCGGGAGGGGAATGTACCTGGAGAGGGCGCCCAGCATCACCATGTTCATGGCCTGGGAGGTGCCCGCCTTCTCTGCGAGAAGGCTGGCATCCATGGCTATCACATTGCTGCACCTCTGGCCGAGAAGCTCGATCAGCTTTTCCAATGGCGGATAGGCCGCCTGCCCTAGGGTGACGGTTACGGGCAGGACTGGCCTGGTATTGACCAGGGCCACGCCCTCCCTGGATAGGAAGTGAGAGAAGCGCAGCCCCTCCACCGGCTCGAGAGCCACCAGCAGGTCTGCCGATCCGGCAGCTACGAGGGGCGAGTAGCGGCATCCGATGCGGGTGTGGTTGATGACGCTGCCCCCCCTCTGGGCCATGCCGTGCGTCTCAGCGCCGCATACCGGCTTTCCTGCGAGAACCGTCGCCCTTCCGATCACATCCGATATCAGTAAGACTCCCTGGCCACCCACGCCGGCGATCACCAGGTCGCACTCCGATGTCCTCATTTCGCCACCTCTTCTATGGCTGATGACGGGCAGATCTGGGCGCAGACCCCGCAGCCTGTGCACAGCTCGTTGATCGTTGCCCTCTCCTTCTCGAATTCGATGGCGGGGCAGCCGAATTCCACGCACATGCCGCACCCTTTGCACCCGGCGCTGACCCTGAATGGCCGGCGGCGCTTACCGCTCTTCCTCGCAGTGATGACGCAGGGCTGGCGGGCGATGACGACGGACAGCCCGGGGAACTCCTTTGCCCTGCGGAAGCCCTCCACTGTGGCCTCTATATCATATGGATCTACCGTCTCCACAAGTCCGGCGCCGAGGGCTTTAGACAGCTCCTCTAAAGAGACCCTCACTGTGGGCTCACCAGTTGCAGTGAATCCCGTGCCCGGGTGGGGCTGATGACCGGTCATGGCCGTGGTGGAGTTGTCGAGTATGGTAACAGTAATCCTTGCCCTGTTGTAGGCGGCATTGAGCAGGCCGGTCATGCCTCCGTGCAGAAATGTGGAGTCGCCGAGGCTGCAGCAGATCGGCTCCTCCTCTCCTCCGAATCGTATGCCGCTGGCCAGGGTGATGCTCGCCCCCATGCACAGGCAACTGTCAACAGTCCCCATATTAACTGCCATTGTATAGCAGCCGATGTCGCTCGGGAATACGGCATTCTTGCCGAAGGCCTTTCTCATTGCATAGTAGGCTGCCCTGTGGCTGCAGCCCGGGCAGAGGGCGGGAGGCCTGGGCGGCAGAACTCCGGGAGGCATGCAGGCAGCAGCGGCCCTCTCCTCCATGCCGATCATGCGGGCAATGGCATTTCTGACCAGCAGCCCGTCCAGCTCTCCTTCGCGTGGGATGAAGCCGTCCTTGCCCAGGATCTTCACAGCTGGATTGACCCTTGCAGCTATCCTCTCCACCTGCTCCTGCACTACCGGCTCCAGCTCCTCAATGACAATGACCTCTGAGACATGCCTGAGCAGGGCCTCGACCATTTTTGAGGGCAGAGGGAGGCATCCCACAGTCAGGAGGGACAGATCCGCACCAAGCTCCTCTATCGCCTCCTCGGCGTAAAGGCTGGAGAGGCCCGAGGCAATGACTCCGCAGCAGCCCCCGGCGAGGCGCAGCCTGTTCCATGGAGCATCCTGCAGCGCCTCATCTATCTCTCTCTGCTTGGCCAGCAGCTTCGTATGCAGGGGCCGGGCGTTCACGGGCAGGGCCACCCGCCGCGCAGGGTCTTTGTCGAAGCGGCTCGCCCCTACATGCACATGAGGCTGCCTGGCAGCCTCCCCTGCCGGAACGGGCAGAACCTCCACATCAGACCGGGAATGAGAGACGCGGGTGGTGGGGCGCAGCATCACAGGAATGTCAAATCTCTCGGAGAGATCGAATGCAAAGGCTGCCATCTCCTTTGCCTCCTGGCCGTTTTTCGGGTCCAGGCAGGGAATGCCTGCGAACTGGGCATAGCGTCGCGAATCCTGCTCATTCTGTGAGGAATGGCAGTAGGGATCGTCAGCCGATATGATGAGCAGCCCCGCCCCCACACCAAGATATGCCAGCGTCATGAACGGGTCTGCAGCCACATTCAGCCCCACATGCTTCATTGTGGCCACGGAGCGCGTGCCGGCCCAGCAGGCCCCGGCCGCCACCTCCAGCGCCGCCTTTTCGTTCACAGACCATTCAATATGCATCGGCATGTTCCCCTTCATATCAACCAGGGACTCGATGATCTCCGATGAGGGCGTGCCTGGGTAGCCGGCGGCCAGCCCTACCCCTGCCTCCAGGAGGCCTCTGGCGATGGCCGCATTTCCGAGCAAATATTCTCTCACGAAAAACCTTCCTTTGATAACCGGTGCACTAGCTCTGATGGCCGATTCGATTTAGACTTTGTGCCTTTGCATCTATTTTTTTTGGTAGTCTACCTTCATTAGGATGGAGCAAAAGGTGCTGGGCCGCAATAGGGTGGCGTCTCAAGGAAGCCATAGACGTTGAGAAGCCCTTCTTCGAAGGGGTCCCAGTTATCGGATGTGAATACAGGAATAGGTGAATCTATTGCACGACGTCTTTCGATGTCATTGAACAATCTGATGCAATCTTCTGCTGTTCTTTTTCCCTCACAATGGCCCAGAAAAAGTCGCGTATCAGGTTTATAGTCTTCAGCAAATCGAGCCGTAACCTCTATTTAGCAAAAATCTTTCCACCCATGCCTTCCCGTAGCGGCACTATCTAGAAATCAAGTGAAATTGGGTTTTTTGCTTGCAATAAATTGATTTATTCCTGATATTATTGCTAATGTGGTCGCATACTAAGGTCAGATTTGATTTGATCAAAACACATTTATTTA